>NZ_CP019449.1:1891250-2206458 GCF_001984035.1 Sphingopyxis sp. QXT-31
GTCATCAAACTCGCCATGTCCGACGCCAGGAACAGGATCACCGCGGCGACCTCCTCGGGCTCGCCGAGCCGCGCCTGCGGAGTGCCGTCGATCCAGCGCTTATACATCTCCCCCTCCTTGTCGGCGAAGGCATTGAGCGGGGTCGCGATATAGGTCGGCGCGACCGCATTGACGCGCACGCCGCGCGGCGCCCATTCGGCGGCGAGGCTCCTGGTCAGCTGGTGCACCGCCGCTTTCGACGCATTATAATAGCTTTGCGGCTGCGGGCGGTTGACGATGACGCCCGACATCGATCCGACGTTGACGATGCTCCCCTGCCCCGCCGCCAGCATGTGCCGCCCGAAAGCGCGCGCGCACCAGAAGCTGCCGTTGAGATTGACGTCGAGCACATTGAGCCAATGCTCGTCGGCGACATCCTCGGCCGCGGTTTCGCTGCGCGCGATTCCGGCGTTGTTGACCAGGACGTCGATCCGCCCCTCGCGCGCGAGCATCGCATCGGCGGCGGCGGTGACCGCCGCGCTGTCGGTGACGTCGAGCTGCTCGGCAGGGACGGTGTAACCCTTGGCCGCGAGCTCGGAGACCGTGCGTTCGAGTGCTGCGGCATCGCGATCGGCGATCGTCACCCGCGCCCCGGCCTCGGCGAGCGCGTCTGCAGCACAAAGGCCGATCCCTTGCGCCCCGCCCGTGACGAAGGCGGTGCGCCCATCGAGGCGCAATTTGTCGAGATACATCGGCCTACTCCGGAACGAAGGCGGCGGCTGGCATCACCGGCTCGGAAATCGCTTCGCCGCGTTCCAGCTGGTAGACCTGCCGGTCGGCGCCAAACTCGGCCCACGGCAGTGATCCATCGCGCGCAAAGCCGACCCAGATCTTATGCACCCGCTCGGAAAGATCCTGCGGCGGTGCCTCACCTGCCAACCCCTTGGGGCCCGTCGCAGTCGCCAGCGTCTTAAACACGAAAGGCAGCTCGATCCCGTGGCACGCGCCCAGCTCGCCCCCGCAAGCGGGCGAGCGCCAGTCGAACTCGTACATCCACGTCTTGCCCCGGTGCGCCGCGGCATATTGTCGCGCGGGCCAGCGGAAGACGAGGTCGTTCATTGCGTCGGTCAGCGCTTGTCCCGGCCGCACACCCTTCTGCTTGTAGCCATAAGCGAGCAACGCTCCCTTGGCGTCGGGCATCGAGCGCCCGAGCAGCCAACGCGCGAACAGCCCGCCGATCTTCCGCTTCACGCCCGTAGGCACGAAATAAAGGTTCATCTCCTCGGTATTACTGCCGATCAGCACCTCCACGTCGCTTCCCGCCCCCTTGCGCAAAGCATCGTGCGGTTTCTCTGGCAGCACATCGTCGCCGTAGACGGGGATGAAGCGGCTGATCCCATAGACCGGCTCGCGCCCATCCGCATCACGCAGGTCGATCGCCCAGGGCTTGCCGAGCTTCTCGATCGCGGCCGTCGCCGCCGCGTGCGGCACGCTACGGAACCCGTCGGCGTCGGGGCTGACCTTGAGCAGCTTGGCGAGCTTCTTCACCAGCCGCTGCGCCACCGCGACATCGCGCACCATCGCGCCATGGCCGCTCTCGACGATCGCGCGCGCGAACAGCCCCTTCGTCAGCGGCGAGGTGACGAGGTCGGCGATCGCCATCGCCCCCGCGCTCTCGCCGAAGACTGTGACATTCGCCGGATCGCCGCCGAAGGCCGCGATATTGCGCTGCACCCAGCCGAGCGCGAAGATCATGTCGCGCAGCCCCAGATTGGTCGGCACGTCCGGCACGGGCAGGAAACCGTCGATCCCCAGCCGATAGTTGATCGCGACGCAAACCACGCCCGAACGCGCGAATTCGGATCCGTCGCTGACCGGCGCATCCTTGCTGCCGACCACGAAGCCGCCGCCGTGGATGAAGACCATCACCGGCGCGGCCTTGGCGTCCTTCGGCGCCCAGACATTGACGCGCAGATAATCGCCGTCGCCGCCGTCCGAACCGCTGCCGACGAGAGGCGCGATGTCGATCGCGGGAAAGTCACGGATCACATGCGGCGCGGTCGGCCCCGGATCGACCGCATCGCGCACCCCGTCCCATGCGGCGACCGGCTGCGGCAGTTCGAAGCGCTGCGGCGGCGCGGCATACGGAATGCCGAGATAGCGGACGATGCCCCCGTCGGCGCGGCCGCGCAGTTGGCCCGCCTCGGTTCGGGCGATCGGATCGGTCGGAGTCGCGTCGGTCATGCCCCAAGGGCTATCACGCCGCGCCGCCGCCGGGCAGCGGGCGATGCTGTGCCCTTCGCCGGTTTGACTATGCCAGCGCGCGGTCGCGCGCCGCCGCAGCGCTCGCCACCTCGCGCTCGGCCTGGGTGAAGCCATAGGCGGGGATGATCGCGCCGTCGCGCTCCGTCACCTGCGGCAAAGCCTCGATCAGCCGCTGCCCCGCATCGGCGCCCGCGCCGATATACAGGCCCTGCGACAGGCCGATCTCGGCCGCCGCGAAGTGCCCCGCCCCCGCACACAGGATCGTCCGCGTCGGCGCCGCGTCGGCGACGAGCAGCAGCAGCGCGGGACTGACCAGCGCGGGATCGAGCGCCGCGAGGCTCTCGTCCGCCAGCACGCCTTCGGTCATCTGCGTCGCCGCGGTCGGCGCAAGCGCGTTGACGCATATGCCATATTTCTCGCCCTCGATCGCCAGCGTCTGCATCAGCCCGACGAGCGCCATCTTCGCCGCGCCATAATTGGCCTGGCCGAAATTGCCCCACAGCCCCGACGAGGAGGTGGTCATCACGATGCGGCCATATTGCTGGGCCCGCATGACCTCCCACACCGCCTTGCAACAGATCGCCGCGCCGACCAGGTGGACGTCGACCACCAGCCGGAAATCGTCGAGGCTCATCTTGGCGAAGCTCTTGTCGCGCAGGATGCCGGCGTTGTTGATCAATATGTCGATCCGGCCCCAGCGATCGAGCACCTCGGCCACCA
Source organism: Sphingopyxis sp. QXT-31 (assembly GCF_001984035.1). Taxonomy (NCBI): domain Bacteria; kingdom Pseudomonadati; phylum Pseudomonadota; class Alphaproteobacteria; order Sphingomonadales; family Sphingopyxidaceae; genus Sphingopyxis; species Sphingopyxis sp. QXT-31. The sequence goes on from NZ_CP019449.1 coordinate 1,894,215, forward strand.
TCGCCGCGACCGCGGCCTCGTCGGTCACCGAACCCGCGACCGCGAGCGCGGTGCCGCCCGCCGCCGCGATCTCACGCGCCACAGCCTCGGCAGGCTCGAGCGCCAGATCGTTGACGACCACCGACGCGCCCTGGCTTGCCAGATAATGCGCATGCGCCCGGCCGAGCCCACCCCCGGCACCCGTCACGATCGCCACGCGGCCGCCTAGCGGCGAATCCGGTTCCGATGTCGTCATCCCGCAAACTCCTTCATTCACTCTCTGGTTAGTTAATGTTGATCTTGCTACGCGGGCGGCCAGGAAGCGCACGCACGCCTCCTTACCGCCTCAGGCCGGCTTGCAGATCTGCAGGAAACCCGCGGCCATGAACGAGGCCATGCGCGCCTTGATCGCTTCGAAATCCTCGGACTTGCACACGCCGCCCGACAATTTGTCGATGCGCCCGGTCCGCGCTAGCGTGACCATCAGCGCCCCGGTGACGAAATGATAGCCCCAGAAGATATCGCGCTCGGCGCAGTCGGGCAGCGCCTTCTTGAGCAGGTCGATCAGCCGCAGCACCACCGGATCGAAATGGCTGTCCATCAGATCGGCGCCCCATTCGGGGGTGTTCGCAACCAGCGCGCCAAGCGCGCCGTAATTCTTCCACCCCTCGCCGCCGTGGATATACAGGTCGAGGTCGGTGTCGAGAAAGGCGTGCAGCGCACCCTCGACCGTCGGTTTGCTGCCCGCGGCCTTCTCATAATCGTCGAGCGCCTTCATCCGCCGCTCACTCGTCACCACCGCGCGCCGCGCGAAGACCGCGTCGAACAGGCTCTTCTTGTCCTCGAAATAATAGTTCAGCAAAGTGTGGTGCACGCCGACGCGCTTCGCGACATCCTTCAGCGTCACGCCGTGCAAGCCATGCTTCGAAAAAAGATATTCGGCCTCGTCGAGCATCTGCTCGATCGTCTCGGCGCGCTGTTCGGCCTTGGTCGACCGCTTCCGCACCTTCGCCTGTTCCACCACTGGTCCCAAATCCGATCCCCGTTCTTCGCCGCCGCGCGACGATGCTCTTTCAATAGGCTCCATAGTCGTTCCTGAGCCGAATCTTATCGATTTTTCCCGTCGGCGCCAGCGGCATGGCGTCGAGCCGCACGACGGCGTCGGGGATCCACCACGGCGCCACGCGTCCACTTAGCGGCGCGAGCAATTCGGCGTCGTCGATCTCCTCGCCACCGCGCATCTCGACCAGCAGCACCGGGCGCTCGCCCCATTTGGCATCCTGCCGCCCGATGACGGCCGCCAGCGACACCTGCGGCAGCGCCCCGACCACCGCCTCGATCTCGGCGGGGTTGATCCATTCGCCACCCGATTTGATCAGATCCTTGGCGCGGCCGGTGATGATCAGATTGCCCCTGGCGTCGATCCGCGCGAGGTCGCCGGTCGGGAACCAGCCCTCGGCATCGGTCGCGGGCGCCTCCTCGCCGAAATAGCGGTCGACCACCGACGCGCCGCGCACATACAAATGCCCCTCGCCGCCGCGCTGTTCGGGCAGCGGCGTGCCGCCCGCATCGGTCAGCCGCAGGTCGACGCCGATCGCCGGCCGCCCCGAAACCGCAGCGCTGCGCAAAGGGTCGCCCGGCGGCGCGATGACGCCGAGCGGCGACAATTCGGTCATCCCCCAGCTCGTCTGCACCGTGACTCCGATCCGGCTCTCGAGCCGCGCCATCAGCGCCGGCGCCATCGGCGCCCCGCCGACGATCAGGCGCTTCAGCGACGGCAATTCGCCGCCCACTGCTTCGAGGTGCTCGACCAGCCCGAGCCACACCGTCGGCACCCCGACCCCGATCGTGACGCCCTCCGCGGCAATCAACCGCGCGAGGCTGGCCCCGTCGGCCTGCCGCCCTGGCAGCACCAGCTTGCCGCCGACCGCGGGGAGCGCGAAGGGCAGGCCCCAGGCATTGGCGTGGAACATCGGCACCACCGCCAGCACCGCATCGCGGCCGGTGAAGGCCATGACGTCCGCTTGCAAGGAGCGCAGCGTGTGGAGGAAGCTGCCACGATGGGTGTAGGTCACTCCCTTGGGCGCACCGGTTGTGCCCGAGGTGAAGCAGAGCCCGGCGGGCGCGGTCTCGGCGAAATCGCCCCACACCGCCCCACCCGGCGCATCGGCGATCAGGTCTTCGAGCGCGGCGACGGGCACACTCGCCCCACCCTCGCCCGCACCGTCGATCAGCAATATCCGCTCCATCCCCGGCGCGCGCTCGGCGATCAGCTTGGCCAGCGGCAGCAGGTCGGCGCTCGCGGCCAGGATCTTCGCCCCCGACTGCACCGCCATCGATGCGAGCTGCGGCCCGGTCAGCCGCGGGTTGAGCGTGTGGCACACCGCGCCCATGCCCATCACCGCATACCAGAGCTCGACATGCGCCGCGCTGTTCCACGCCAGCGTCGCGACGCGGTCGCCCTGTGCGATCCCGAAGCCCGCGAGCAAAGACGAGATCGCCATGCTGCGTTCGCGCAGCATCGCATAGCTGACGCGCGCCACGCTGCCATCCTCGCGCGCGCTCGCGACCTCGGCCTCGCCGTGCCAGCGTGCGGCATGGTCGAGGAAGCGGTTCAGCGTCAGCGGATAATCCTGCATGCTACCGTCGATCATGGACAATCGGCGCCTTTGGCCAGCACCGGCGAGAGGATGCCTGTGTTCCAGTTCCAGGCGATATTGCCCGCGGCGCGGCGGCGGCACATCACCGCCTCGTGCAGCCGGTACATGCCGGGCATCAGCCGCACGCCGGGGCGCGGGATATCGGCGAAGGCGAGGAAAGCGGCATCGCTGCCATAGGGCCTCCAAGCAGCCTGCCCCGCCGCCTCGGGCTTGCCCGTGCGCGCAAAGGACACCCAATAATCGCCCATGGCGGCGGCGAAGCGCTTTTCGGCCACCGTATCGGGGATCTTCGGCCAGTAGGGCGGCGTGTCGGTCGCAGTGCCAAAGACATAGGGAATTTCGGCCGCATGAAAGCCGTGCAGCCCCGCCTCGCTCGCCGCGGGATAGCCATGGTCGAAGAGGTAGAGATAGGCATTCTGCCCGAGCCCGCTCTGCTTCACCGCGAGCCGCTCCGAGGTCCAGCCGTACAGCGCATCGCGCGTCGTAGCGATCACCGCCTCGCCCAGATCCTTCGCGGGATAGAGCTTCAACCAGCCATCGGCGAGGTCACCATAGCGCTCGCGGATCGCCGCTTCATAGACCGCCGCATTGGCAGGGGCCGGCGGCGCCAGCATGCGCAGCGATCGGATCTCACCGATGTTGAACCCCGCGATCATCGGCACCGGCGCCTGTTCGCCGCGGTCGAAGCTGTCGACCAGCTGGCGCGGCAATATCTTGCCGTCGATCGTGCCCCACGGGAAATAACCCGCCTTGAGCGCGCCATCGTTCAGAGCCGTCGCGTCCATCGCGCGCAGCGCCGCGAGGTCGGCAGCGCCAAGCGCGGCGGCGACCTTCGTCCCCATCGTCTCGGCGGGAACCTCCCCATGCCGCGCCTCGCGCAGCGACGGCGTCGAGATCATATAGGCACTCTGCGCGATTGCCTTGTGGAACAGCCCGCGCGCCTTGGGCGCCGTCATCAGATACATGACGCTCAGCGCGCCCGCGGACTCGCCCGCGATGGTGACATTGCCCGCGTCGCCGCCGAACGCCCCGATATTCGCCTTCACCCATTCGAGCGCGGCGATCTGGTCGAGCAGCCCGTAATTGCCCGACACGCCGTCGGGCGATTCCTTGCTGAGTTCGGGGTGCGCCATATAACCGAGCGCGCCGAGCCGATAGTTGATCGACACGATCACCGCGCCGCGCGCCGAGAGCTTCGCGCCGTCGTACATCGGCTCGTGGCTATAGCCGTTGGTCAAAGCCCCGCCATGGATCCAGACGATCACCGGCGCATCCTTCGCACCCTCGGGCGCCCAGATGTTGAGCGTCAGGCAATCCTCGGACATCTTGGCGGGCGGGTTGGTGTAGATGCCGATCGCGGGCGGGCGCGGCTGGATGCACGCGGCGCCGAAGCTCTGCGCCTTGCGCACGCCCGGCCAGGCGGGGAGCGCCACCGGCGGCTTCCAGCGCAGCGGGCCCACGGGCGCCTCGGCGTAGGGAATGCCCTTGAACACGCTGAGCTTGCCGACCGATTTGCCTTCTACCGTCCCGGCTGGCGCCTCGACGGTCGGCGCCGCAAGCGCAGGCACTGCGATCGCCAGCCCCACCGCCGCCATCGCGCTCGCTGTCGCCTTCATGCCAAGGCCTCCTGCCGGCGGAGCCGCGCCGCGAGCCACAGGAACAGCCCGATCGCGACGATGTAGAAGGGGGTCAGCGTGTAGAGCGCCGATTGCAGCCCATGCGCCTCGCCCTGCGCGGTGAACCAGTCGCTCGCGAAGCCGACCCACGTCGGCCCCAGCCCCAGCCCGATGAAATTCATGATCAGCAGCAGCAGCGCGCCCGCCAGCACGCGCTGGTTCGGCTTCACTTCCTCCTGCACCAGCGCGACCGAGGCAGAGAGGTAGAAATAGTTGAACACCATCACCACGGTGAGCAGCGCGAGCGCCAGCGGCCACCCCGGCGCCCAGACGAAGGCGAGATAGAAGGGCATCGCGACGACCAAAGACAGCGCCGGCGCGATCGCATAACCGGTGCGCGATTTCTTGACCATCCGGTCGATCACCCGGCCAGAGACGATCATCCCGCCGCCCATGCCGATCAGCAGCACCAGCGCGTACCAGATCGCGACCTCGCCCAGCTCCATCCCCTTTTCGCGCATCAGGAACAGCACCGCAAAATTGCCGAGGCCGTAGGTCACGAACTGCGTCGCGCCGCCGCCGAGCGCGGCGAGCATCAGGATCGGGTGCGACAGGAACATGCGCACCGTCGGCCAGAAGGCCGCCTTGTCGTCCGCAGGCGCGGTCGAAACAGCCGCCGCCGCGTCGGTCGCCCCGCGCCTCGGCTCGCGCACCGTCAGCCACACGACCAGCGCTGTGACGATCCCGATCGCGCCCACCGCGATGAAGGGGATGCGCCAGCCGAATTTCTCGGCGATCGCCGCGCCGAACGCCACGCCCGCCGCCGCGCCTATCGCGGGGCCGAGGTTGAAGATGCCCAGCGCCGCGGCGCGCTTGCCCGGCGGATAGGTGTCGGTGATGATCGCATAGGAGGGCGGCACGCCCCCCGCCTCGCCGAAGCCCACGACCATGCGCGCGATCGCGAGCTGGGTATAGTTCGCGGCCATCCCGCACGCCACGGTCGCCCCGCTCCAAACCGCGCAGGCGACCGACAGCACGCCGACACGGCTCGTCCGGTCTGCGAACCAGCCGACCGGGATCGCGATGAAGCAATAGAACATCGCGAAATAGAGCCCGCTGATCAGCCCGAGCTGGCCGTCGCTAATCTGGAGCGCGTCCTGGATCGGCTTCGCCAGGATCGACAGCAGCTGCCGGTCGAGGAAGTTCAGCACATAGACGAAGCAGAGCATGCCCAGCACGAAGCCGGGCCGTGCGGCCGACCTCGTAGCGGAAGGCGGGCGCGTGTCGGTCGCCACGGCTTAGAGGCTGTAGCCGAGGCGGATGCCGAAGGTCCGCGGCCGCATCGTGCCGAAGCGGCTCACCAGAAAAGCCTCGGGGTGGATATAGGTGATCGAATGATCGTCGAAGAGATTTTCCACGTAAAGCTGCGCCGACAGATCGCCCTTTTTGAGCCCGACGCTCATATTGACGTTGCTGTACGCGTCGGTCTTGCCAAAGGTCGACAGCGGAACATTGGGCGCGCCCGGGGTGTTCGGGAAGCTGCTGTTGTAAGACCCGATATGCTGGGCATTGACCGCCAGCATCGCGTCGACGTCGGACCCGATCTTGAAATTATAGCTCATATAGGCCGACCCCTGGATCCGCGGCGCCGACAGCCGGTGCCCGAGCACCGCGCCCGAAATCGCCGCCTCGGCGGGCGAGAGCCTGGTGATCTTGCTGTCGTTATAGGCGCCGTTGAAGCCGATCGACCAGCCCGTGGCGGGAACCACCGCTACCTCGAACTCGAACCCCTTGCTCTGCGCCGCGCCGATGTTGGTCGCGAACTGCACCGAGTCCGACACGCGGTTCGCCTGCGCCTGTATGTTGCTCCAGTCGATCAGGTAGAAGGCGGTGTTGATCGACACGCGCCCGCCGAGCCAGCGGCCCTTCGCGCCAACCTCATAGCTTTTCAGGCTGTCGGAGCTTGCGCCGAAAGGAATGATGATGTCGGTATCGTCGACAAGGCTTGGCCGTCCCGCAAAAGCATTGACGATCGGGGCGCGAAAGCCGGTCGCAAAGGTGGCATAGGTGGTCAGCGTGTCGCTGGGTTTGAACGTGGCGCTCGCTTTCCACGACGGCTTCGATCCCTTGGCCTTGAGACCTGCGGCTGCCGCATACGCGGTGAAGGTCGAAGGGTCGAAGTTCACGGGAATGTTAAAAAGCGCATAGGTGTAATAGTTGAACCCAGCGGCCGTCGCCAGATAACCACCCGCCTCGGTGAAGCTCTGTGCCGAAGTTTCGCCATAACGCATGCCGCCGGTCAGCCAGAATTTATCCGAAAAACGATAGGTGAGCTCGCCAAAGCCCGCGAGTTCCTCGCTAATCGAGTGCGTATATTGCTTCTGGAAATATTTGTCGGGGAGCCCCGTAATTCCGCGCGCTGCCAAGAAATCGAGGTTGGAGCGATAGAGGAAATCGACGTCGCGGCGACGATTCAGATAGAAGCCGCCGAGCACGAACTGGAACGGCCCGTCGAGCGTCGAGGCAAGCCGCGTTTCCTGTACGAACACCTTGTCATAAGCGTCGGCGTCGAGCCCGAAGGCGATCGGCGCCCCGGGGAAGGATCCCGGCGGGAAGGTGCCCGCGAGATCGACATAGAAGCGCTGGTCGAAATCCGAATAGGTCGACGAGCTGGTGAGCTTGGCAAAGTCGAACTCATAATCGATCGTCGCGTTCGCAATCGCCTGCTTGCCGGTGAAGCGGTCGGGCTCGTCCGAGATACGCTTGTTGCGCCCCAGCGACGGGCTGGTCAGCGAGCTGTCCTTGGGATTGCTGTTCTCATAGCTGCCGAGCAGCTTGATCGACAGCCGGTCGGTGGGTTTCCACATCAGGATCAGCCGACCGCCATAATCGATCAATGTGTTCGAATTCTTCACCCCCGTCCCGACATTGTCGAGATAGCCTTCCTCGTTGCGGTAGAAGCCGACCGCGCGCACCGCGAGCTTGTCCTCGACCAGCGGCACATTGACCATTGCATTATAGCGCTGGCGAAAGCTGTCCGAGCCGGTCAGCCCGAAATCGACGAGCGCCGCGGTGTCGAAATCATTGAGGTCGGGGCTCTTCTGCAGGATGCGCATCGCGCCCGAGAGCGAGCCCGAGCCGAAGAGCGTGCCCTGCGGCCCGCGCAGGAACTCGACGCGCTCGACGTCGAACAGGTTCGGATCGACGACGGTGGTGTTGCCGATCGTCGAGACCGGCAGCTCGTCGATATAGATGGCGACCGAGCTCTGCAGATTGGCGTTATAGCCGTTGGTCGCGATGCCGCGCGCGGTGAAATTGTTGAAGTTGGCGGTCGGTTTGTTGAGCACGACGCCCGGCGTCTCGCGCCCGATACCCTCGTAACCGACGATGCCCTTTTCGGTCAGCTCTTCCTGCGAATAGGCCGAGATGCTGAGCGGCACGTCCTGGATGCGCTCGGCGCGGCGCGTCGCGGTGACGATGATCGACCCGTCGTCGTCTTCGCCCTCCGCCTGCGGCGCGGTGGTGTCCGCGTCCTGCGCCATGGCAACGGCCGGAATGGTGAACAACGCCGTCGCAGCGACGGACGCCAAGAAGATTCCCCTCATCACGCTCTCCCATATCGCGCCGATCGGATGTCGGCATCGGAGGCGTTTATGCCCGTCGTTCGGGACCGAGTCAATATTCACTCTCACGAGTGTGAATATTATGGAGAGCGGCGATTTATGGATGAAGTTTGGCAGAAATCAGCCGTGAAACGGGATCGAATGGGCGCGCGCCATCGCCGCCCGGCCGGACCGGACGCGAAAAATCTCTGCGCTGATTCGCCCTTTAGTGGTCCGAAGCCCCCGCCGCGCCGATGCCGGTTTCGGCACGCACGCGCTGCGCCGGATAACCCGCCCGGTCGACCGCCGCCCGCCCGCTCTTGTCGGCGAGCGACACGAGCCAGATCGTCAGGAACGCCGCGGTCATCGAGAAGATCGTCGGCGAGCTATACGGGAAGGGCGCGCCTTCATAGCCCAGCACCGCCTCCCAGATCGCCGGCGACAATATCGTGAGCACGAGCGCCAGCAGCACGCCGACGAAGCCGCCGACCACGACGCCGCGCGTCGTGCAGCCGCTCCACAAGAGCGACATTACCAGCACCGGGAAATTGCCCGACGCCGCGAGCGCAAAGGCCAGGCTGACCATGAAGGCGACATTCTGCTTCTCGAACGCGATGCCGAGGATGATCGCGATCAGCGCAAGCACCGGCACGGTATAGCGCGAGACCTTGAGCTCGTCGGTCGAATTGGCCTCGCCCTTTTTCACGACCGAGGCATAGATGTCGTGCGACACCGCCGACGCCCCCGACAAGGTCAGTCCAGCGACCACCGCGAGGATCGTCGCAAAGGCGACCGCGCTGACGATGCCGAGGAAGACGTCGCCGCCGATCGCCGTCGCGAGGTGGATCGCCGCCATATTGCCGCCGCCCCGCAAACTGCCGTCGGGCATCAGATAATCGGGGTTCGACGCGACGAAAGTGATCGCGCCGAAACCGATGATGAAGGTCAGGATATAGAAATAGCCGATCCAGCCCGTCGCCCACAGCACCGACTTGCGCGCCTCCTTGGCATCGGGAACGGTGAAGAAGCGCATCAAAATGTGTGGCAGGCCGGCGGTCCCGAACATCAGCGCCATGCCGAAGCTGATCGCCGACAGCGGGTCCTTGATGAAGCCGCCCGGCCCCATAATCGACAGGCCTTTGGCCGCGGCTTCGTCGGAGCTGGCCCCGCCCGCCGCCGCGATCCCGGTTTTGATCTCGACCGCCTTGGCGAACAGCGCCTCGGGCGAGAAACCGAAGTTCCACAGCACCATGAAGGCCATGAAGCTCGCGCAGCCGAGCAGCAGCACCGCCTTGATGATCTGGACCCAGGTCGTCGCGACCATCCCGCCGAAGAGGACATAACAGGTCATCAGCGCGCCCACGATCAGCACCGCATAGGTGTAGGGCAGCCCGAACAGCAATTTGATCAGCTGCCCCGCGCCGACCATCTGCGCGATCAGGTAGAAGAGCACGACCGCGAGCGTGCTGAACGCCGCGAACAGGCGCACCGGGGTCTGCGCGAAACGGAAGCTCGCGACGTCGGCGAAGGTATAACGGCCGATGTTGCGCAGCCGCTCGGCGAGCAGGAAGAGCAGGATCGGCCACCCGACGAGAAAGCCCGTCGAATAGATCAGCCCGTCATAGCCGTCGGCGAAGATCTGTGCCGAAATGCCGAGAAAAGAAGCGGCCGACATATAGTCGCCGGCGATCGCCAGCCCGTTCTGGAACCCCGTGATGCCGCCACCCGCGGTGTAGAAATCGGATGCGCTGCGCACCCGCCCCGCCGCCCAGCGCGTGATGCCGAGCGTCGCGAGCACGAAGGCGCTGAACATCAGGATCGCGGGCCAGTTCGCCGCCTGCTGCTCGGTCTGCCCGGTCAGCGCGTCGGCCGCCGCGACCGCGGGCCAGCCGAGCGCCAGCACGATCAGCGCGGTACGGGTGATCGGAAAGCGGCTCATGCGCCATAATCCTTGCGCAGCGCGTCGAGGTCGCGGTCGAACACCTTGTTCGCGCGGCGGACGTAGACGGCAGTGAGCAGGATTCCCGCGACGATCACGCCGAGCCCCAATGGAATGCCGAGCGAGGTCACCCCCGGCCACAGCGGGCGCGCGAGGATATGCGGCTCGAAGGCGATCAGCAGGATATAGCCGAAATAGATGGCGAGCATCAGGATCGTCAGCCGCCAGCCGAAGCGCGAGCGCGTCGTCACCAGCCTTTGATAACGCTCGTCAGTCTCAATCGCGTGGACGTGCCCCGCCGTCTTGTCCTGCGACCCATATTCTTGTTCCAAGGCGCCTCTCCCTGCTTTGGAACGCCTCTATGCGGGGAGCGCGCCGCAAACCCAAGCGCTTAATCGGGCAGCCATTCCGAAGCGAGCAAGCCGCCGTCGCCGAACAGCGCCTGCATCGGATCGGGGCCCGCCACCGCCGCGCGCAACCTGTCGGCGAGCGGATCGTCAATGGGGTGCGCCCCGCCGCGCAGGAAGGCGATCCACGCCTCGACCGCGGCCTCGATCGACGGACAGCGCTTCCCGCGCCGCTGGTGCCAGGCGAGCGTTTTGAGCCAGCGCTGCGGGATTTTCTGGCTGCCGTCCATCGCGATCTGGATCAGCCGGTGGTGCAACGCCGGATTGGCGAAACGTTCGAGCAAGGCATCGGCATAAGCGGACAGGTCCTGCCCCGGCGCAGCGTCGATCGTCGGCGCGGCCTCGTCGCGCATCAGCCGCTCGATCACCGGACGGATTTCGGGATCGGCGATGGCTTGATGCACGAACTCGTGCCCCTTCCCCAGCCCGATATAGGCTAGCGCCGAATGCGCGCCGTTGAGCATTCGCAGCTTCGCAGTCTCATAGGGCGCGACGTCGGTCACCAGCTCGGCGCCGACCGCCTCCCAGCGCGGGCGCGAGCCGGCGAAATCATCCTCGATCACCCATTGGCTGAAGCCCTCGGCAACCACCGCGCCCTCGTCGCGCACGCCGAGTTCGCCCTCGATCGCCGCGCGGTCGGCGTCGGTCGTCGCAGGCACGATGCGGTCGATCATCGTCGCGGGGCAGCGGCATTGGGCGTCAAACCAGCCGGCGAGCCCACCATGCTCGGCCGCCAGATAATCGCGCATCAGCCGGCGCAGCACCGCGCCATTGTTCGCCAGATTGTCGCAGCTGAGCAAAGTCAGCCCGGGTAACCCGGCCGCGTGCCGCGCCGCCAGCGCCGCGCCGACGAAGCGATAGAGGCTCGAAGACCCCTTCGCCGCGGCAAGATCGAGCGACCCGTCGGCGGCGCGCAGATAGCCCTTCTCGGTCACCGTGAAGCTGACGATCTGCGTCGCCGGCGCCGCGATGGCGTCGACCACCGCCTGCGGCTCTTCGGACGCGACGAGCACCTGCTGTACCGCGCCGATCACCCGCAAACTGCTGCCCGCCGCGCTGCGCGTCGCGACGGTGTAGAGACCGCCCTGCGGGCCCAACTGCGCCGCAACATCGCCCGAACGCAGCGACACGCCGACGATACCCCAGTCGCGCTCGCCCGCGCCCATCGCATCGTCGGTATAGACCGCCTGATGCGCACGGTGGAAGGCGCCGATGCCGATATGCACGATGCCCACGACCTGCGCAGAGCGGTCATAGGCCGGGCGCCCGACCGATGCGGGCAGAACGGTCTCGGGCGACAGTCTCACAGTCTGTACGCGGCCTTGGCAAGATGGTAGCTGAGGTCGGTCGCGAGTTCGGCCGCCTCCCATTCTTCCATCCGGTGCTCGGCGACGAGCTGCGCGAGGAAACCGCAGTCGATGCGCCGCGCGACGTCGTGCCGCGCGGGGATCGACAGGAAGGCGCGCGTGTCGTCGTTGAAACCGACGGTGTTGTAGAAGCCCGCAGTCTCGGTGACCTGGCTCCGGAACCGCCGCATGCCCTCGGGGCTGTCGTGGAACCACCAGGCGGGGCCGAGCTTCAGCGCCGGATAATGGCCCGCGAGCGGCGCGAGTTCGCGCGCGTAGCTCGTCTCGTCGAGCGTGAAGAGGATGATCGTCATCCCCTCTTCATTACCATATTTGCCGAGCAGCGGGCGCAGCGCATGGACATAGTCGGTGCTCGTCGGGATATCGGCGCCCTTGTCGCGGCCATAATGATCAAAGAGCCACGGGTTGTGGTTCCGGAACGCGCCGGGGTGGATCTGCATCACCAGCCCGTCGTCGAGGCTCAACCCCGCCATCACCGTCAGCATATGCGCGCGGAACAGCTCAGCATCGGCGGCGCTGACGGTATCGCCGGTGACGCGCGCGAACAGCGCTTCGGCCTCGGCGTCCGACAGGTCGGCGGTCGCCGCGGTCGGGTGGCCATGGTCGGTCGAGGTCGCGCCCATGCTCGCGAAAAAGGCGCGGCGGTTGCGGTGCGCGGCGAGATAGCCGTCATAGGAGAACGCATCTTCGCCCGAAAGCTCCGAAAAGCGCTTCAAATTGTCGCGAAAACCCTCGAACTCGGGATCGACCACCGGATCGGGGCGATAGGCGGTGATCACCCGCCCGCCCCATTCGCCGCTTTCATTGGCGGCGCGGATCACCGCATGATGCTCGAGCGTATCGATCGGGCTCTCGGTCGTCGCGATCACCTCGATCCGGTAGCGGTCGAACAACGCGCGCGGCCGGAAAGCGTCGGTGCTGAGCTTTTCGGTGATCAGGTCATAGTATAGATCCGACGTCGCCTCTTCGAATTGCACATCGATCCCGAACGCCTCGGCGAACACCCAATCCATCCACATCCGCGACGGCGTGCCGCGGAACAGATGGTAATGCTGCGCGAACAGCCGCCAGTTCTCGCGCGGGTCGGCATCGGGGTTGCGAATGCCAAGGGCATCGAGCGACACCCCCTGCGAATAGAGCATGCGGAACACATAATGGTCGGCGTGCAGCAGCAACTCGGCGGCATTGCCGAACGGCGCATTGCCAGCGAACCAGCTGGGGTCGGTGTGCCCGTGCGGGCTGATGATCGGAAGCGCCGCAACCTCGGCATGGAGCCGCCGCGCGATATCGCGCTGGCCCGGGTCCGACGGAAAGAGGCGATCGGGGTTCAGGGCCAGCGGACGGATCATGCGGGGCTTGCTTCGCTTTCGACGGTGACGGGCGCAAGACGCGGGCTGAGCAGGTGGATCGCCAGCACCGCGAGGAAATAAACGGTCGTGCAGGCCGCGAAAATGAGCGTGTAATTGCCATTCGTCGCATCGAGCACGAGCCCCGTCGACTTGGCCATGATCATGCCGCCGACGCCGCCGGCGAAGCCACCGAGACCGATTACCGAACCGACCGCGCGCTTGGGGAACATGTCGGGCGGGATCGAGAGGATCGTCGACGAAAAGGCCTGGTGCCCCGCGAGCGCGATGCCGATCAGCACCACCGCGAGCCACATATTCTCGAGCCCGGTGACGAACAGCAAGGGCAGGACGCAGCAGCCGGCGCCGAGCATCGTGACCTTGCGCGCGAAATTGACGCTATGGCCCTGCTGGATCAGCTTCGACGATACCCAGCCGCCAAGGATGCTGCCGACGTCCGAGAGCAGGTACATGATGATCATCGGCAGCAGCACGACCTTCAGGTCGACATCATAGGTGGCGATGAAATAGCTGGGCAGCCAGAAGAGCATCAGGAACCACACCGGATCGGTCAGGAACTTGCCGATCGCATAGGCCCACGCCTCGCGCTTGGTGACGATCGCGCTCCAGCCGAGACGCTCGATCTGTTCGGGCGGATCATGTTCGATCCACGCGAGCTCGGCCTCGCTGACCTTCCCGCTCTCGCGCGGGTTGCTGTACAGCCAGAGCCAGAGCAGCAGTAGGACGACGCCAAAAGCGCCCGTGTAGATGAAGGTCTGGCGCCAGTCGAAGCCCATCCAGACCATGAACAGCCAGATCGTCGGCGCGGTCAGGATCACCCCGATCGTCGTCGCGCTGTTGACCCAGCCGATGGCGTAGGAGCGTTCCTTTTGCGGGAACCATTCGCTCGACGCGCGCACGACCGACGGGAAATGCCCCGCCTCGCCGACACCCAGGACGACCCGCGCCGCCATAAAGGAGGCTACCGACGAGGCGAAACCATGCGCGACATGGCCGACGGTCCAGATGCTGATCGCGATGGCATAGCCTACCTTCGGCCCGAAGCGGTCGATCAGCCAGCCCATGACCAGGAAACCGAGCGCGTAGGCGGCCTGGAAGGCGGTGACGATGTTGCCATAGTCGTTCTCGCTCCACCCGAATTCGCCGGTGAGATCGGTCTTGAGCAGGCCGAGCATGGTGCGGTCGATGTAATTGACCGTGGTCGCGGCGAAGAGCAGCGCGACGATCAGCCAGCGATACCGTCCCGCCCGGGGCACCGGCGACGCCGCACCTCCGTCCGCGATTGCCTGTGCCATGTATCTCTCCCGTTTTGGCCTGATTAGCCTGTAATTGTACAGCTGACGCGGATTTTTCCGTCGAACAGCGCCTCGGCACTCTGGCCGGGGCGAATTTCGTGAACCCCGGTGATCGCGCCCGCCGAAACCCAGGTCCCGGGCGCGATCGCGATACCCCGCGCACGCAACACGCGGGTCAGGAACAGCGCCGACCCGAAGGGGCCGTCGAGCATCGCCTCCATCGTCGCCGCGCCGATCCGTTCGCCGTCGATACGGAACTCGACCGGCATCGCGATCAGGTCGGCGTCGCGCCAGCCGGCGATCGGTGGGCCGAGCACCAGCCCCTTGTTGTTGCCATAATCCGACGCGGTGACCGCAGGACCGTGCTGGTTGATGCCCGGAAAGGGCGAACTCGCGATCTCTATCCCGGTGCGCACCTCGGCGATTGCATCGCGGATCGAGACGATGTCATAGTCGCGCGTGTCGACGTCGCCGAAGCGCAGCAGCACCTCGGCCTCGGCGGCGGCGAAACCGGCGCCATAGACGGGCATCGCGGGCACGTCGCCATCGGCGGCGTCGATGATCTCGTCGGTGAAGATCGGGCCGGCGATGCGGTTGCCGCCATAGCGTGCGACGAGGTCGTCGGCGATGCGCCCGACCTTCCAGCCGCCGATCGATCGCCCGTCGAGCGCGATCGCGCTGTCCTGGATCGCATAGGCCTCGTCCAGCGCCTGCGGCATCGCGCCGGGATAGTCGGTAAGCGGTGTCTTTGCAGACCGTGCCGCCAGAAACGCCTTGGCTATGGCTTGTTGTTCGCTCGTTGCCAGCATCTTTGTCATTTCCCTCATCCGGAAATTCCTGTAAGAGACACCGGTGTCAAAAGCAAGCGAATAGCCATCAGCGCGGTTGATTTTGTTACAGCGGGCGCGCAGTAGGAAACAGGCGTGCCGGACCAACCGGGCACGCACAGGAAAAGTGAAACACGCATGGCGCCACGCACCCGGGAAAAGAGCGGCAAGCAACCGACGATCAACGACGTCGCGGCGCTGGCCGGTGTGTCGAAAAAAACGGTCAGCCGGGTCATCAACCGCTCCGAATTCATTACCGACAAGACGCGCCAGGCGGTCGAGCAGGCGATCAAGATGCTCGGCTTCGTTCCCAACCCCCAGGCGCGCGCGTTGGCATTTCGCCGCAACTTCCTGATCGCGCTGCTCCACGACAATCCCAACGCGCAGACGGTGCTCAATTTCCAGCAGGGCGTGCTCGACGCGATCAAGGACAGCGACCTCGCGCTGCTCGTCCGTCCGGTCGATCGCGGCTCGGACCGGCTGCTCGACGATGTGCGCACCTTCCTCGAAAAGCAGCGGCCGATCGGCGCGCTGCTGCTGCCGCCAATTTCGGAGAATGACGAGCTCGCCGCGCTCTGCGAGGAACTTGGTGTGCGCTACGTCCGCGTCGGTTCGGCGCCGCTCGACGACGTCCGCCACTGCGTCTCGTCGAACGACCGCGAAGTCGTCGCCGAAGCGGTCAGCAAGCTCGTCGAACTCGGCCATCGCCGCATCGGTTTCGTGCGCGGCCCGGTCGGCTTCCGTTCGGCCGCCGAGCGCGAAAAGGGCTTCCATGAGGCGTTGGCGACCGCCGGGCTGGCGCTGCCCGACGAACTCTTCGCGCCCGGCAATTATCGTTACACCGCGGGGGTCGACGCGGGCGAGGCGCTGCTTTCGCTCGCCAAGCCGCCGACCGCGATCTTCTGTTCGAACGACGAAATGGCCGCGGGCGTGATGAGCGTCGCGCATGGCAAGGGCATCGCAGTGCCGACCGAACTCTCGATCATCGGCTTCGACGACAGCCCGACCGCGACGCACATCTGGCCCGCGCTCAGCACGGTGCGCTGGCCGATCCGCGAGATGGGCGTGCACGCCGCGCGCGCGCTGGTGCCCGACTTCCTCGACATCAACACGCGCGCCACCGACGAGGAGTCGCACGTGCTGCCCTCCACCTTCGTCGAACGCCAGTCGGTCGCAGCCGCCAAGCCATGAGCGAAACGGCGGCCCTCGCCGAGGCCATGACACCGGTGACGGCGCTGCGCATCCATCCCGCGGACAATGTCGCGACCTGCCTCGCCGACATCGCGGCGGGCGAATATATCGACGTGGAAGGCCGTGGCGCCCGCCTGATCGAGGCCGTCGCGCGCGGCCATAAATTCGCCCTCGCCCCGATCGCGCGCGGCGAGCGCGTGATCAAATATGGCTTCGAGATCGGCCGCGCGACCGCCGACATCGCGGTCGGCGCGCACGTCCACAGCCACAATCTCGCGACCGCGCTCAGCGGCGGAGGCGACTATCGCTACACGGAGTATGAGGCGGTCGATACCGCGCCCGCCCCCGCCCCGCGCAGCTTCGCGGGCTATCGCCGCGCCGACGGCCGCGTCGGCACGCGCAACGAGATCTGGATCCTGCCGACCGTCGGCTGCGTCGGCAATCTCGCCGCGCGCGTCGCGCGGATCGCGGGCGAGCGCCACGCCGGACGCATCGACGGCGTCCATGCCTTCAAGCACCCCTTCGGCTGCTCGCAGCTCGGCGACGACCTCGGCCACACACGCGGGCTGCTCGCCGCGCTCGCGCAGCACCCCAACGCCGGGGGCGTGCTGATCGTCGGGCTCGGCTGCGAAAGCAACCAGCTCGCGCCGCTGCTCGAAACCATCGCGCCCGAACGCCGCAGCCATATCCGCACGGTGTCGGCGCAGGCGGTCGAGGACGATGTCGAGGCCTGCCTGGCGCTCGTCGACGAGCTGGTCGAGGCTTGCGCCGGGATCGAACGCACGCCGGTGCCGCTCTCCGAACTGACGCTGGGCGTCAAATGCGGCGGCTCGGACGGCCTCTCGGGGCTCACCGCCAATCCGCTCGTCGGGCGCATGGCCGATGCGGTCGCCGCGGCGGGCGGCAAGGCGATCCTCACCGAAATCCCCGAGATTTTCGGCGCCGAGCAGATGCTGATGGACCGCGCCGTGTCGCGCGCAGTGTTCGACGAGACGGTCCGGCTGGTGAACGACTTCAAGCAATATTTTATCCGCAACGGCGAACCCGTCAGCGAAAACCCCTCCCCCGGCAACATCGCCGGCGGCATCACCACGCTCGAGGAAAAGTCGCTCGGCGCGGTGCAAAAGGGCGGCCAGGCGCCGCTCGTCGACGTCCAGCGCTACGGAGGCGAGGCGGCGCTGCCCGGCCTCACCCTGCTCGAGGCGCCGGGCAATGACGCGGTGTCGTCGACCGCGCTGACCGCCGCGGGCGCAACGGTGATCCTGTTCACCACCGGCCGCGGAACCCCGCTCGGCTTTCCCGCACCCACGCTGAAGATCGCGTCGAACAGCGGGCTCGCTTCGCGCAAGTCGGGGTGGATCGACTTCGACGCGGGCCAAGTGCTGAACGAAGGCTTCGACGCCGCGTCGGCCGCGCTGCTCGACCTGATCGCCGCGACCGCTTCGGGCGCCGAAACGCGCGCCGAGGCGAATGAGGAACGCGAGATCGCGATCTGGAAGTCGGGCGTGACGCTTTAGGGCAAAGCCTCGAACCGGAAGTCGCGGAAGCGCGCCTCGCCCTCCCCCGCCGAATAGAGCCCCGGCCGCAGCATCAGGAAACCGCCGCGCACATTATGGTGATATCCCGACACCTCCATGCCGCGGTCGAAGCGATGCCAGGTCTTCCCGCCGTCGCCGCTGGTGTCGTAGGAGATGATATGCCGGTCGTTGGTCACGCGCATGCGCATCCGCTGCCCGTGCGGATTGGTCGGCCGAGCGCGCTCGATGCCATATTGGTGGGTGACGAAGCGCTCGCCGTCGAAGCCGAGCCCGCAATAAAGCCTGTCGTCGTAGAAGAGGATCAGCCCCGCGGTGCCGCCCGGTGCGATCTCGATATCGCATTCGAAGCGGTACGCTTGGTCGCCCGCAATCAGCAGCAAGGGCGAGGAATCCGACGGCGCCTTGCCGCGCGCCTTCAGCACCAGCGCCCCGCCCTCGACGCGCGCGCGCGCCGTCTCGTCGGGTGCGGGCTTGAAGAAATTCCATTTGGCGCCGAGCGCCAGCGTCCCGAAATCGTCGGATAGCGCCATGCCGTGCGGCCCGGCTACCGTGCCGCCCTTCGGCTTGGCGATTGGCAACGACAGATCGCCGCCCTTCATCCGGAACCAGCCATCGGCGGTCCATTCGATCGGGTCGAGCAAGGCCTGCCGCCCCAGCGTCCAATAGCCATTCTCATAGCCGTGATAGACGCTCCACCAGTCGCCCGCCGGGCCTTCGACCAAGGTCGCATGGCCGCGCGACCACCATTTTTCGCCCGCCGACTTGGTGTGGACGAGCGGGTTCGAGGGGCAATTTTCCCACGGCCCGTGGATCGATTTCGAGCGCGCCGCGATCACCATATGCCCCGTCGGCGGCCCCGCGGTGCCGCCGACCGCGGTGATCATGTAATAATAGTCGCCATGGCGCGTGATCTTCGGCCCCTCGGGCGCGAAACCCTCGACCACCCAGTCCGCCGGATAGCGCCAGGGGTCATAGACATGCTCGGGCTCGCCGATCCGCGACAGCCCGTCGTCGGACAGCCGCACGCGGTCGCCGCCCGACAGGAACAGCCAGCGCGACCCGTCCTCGCCCACCGCATGACCCGGGTCGATATGATTGGGCAGCTTCAGATCGACGGGGTCGCTCCACGGCCCCTCGATCTTGTCGGCCCAGATCACCCAGCTGGTGTTCGGCGCTTTCGTGGGAATGTAGAGGAAATAGCGCCCGTCATGCTTGCAAAGCTCGGGCGCCCAGACCGAGCCGATATTGCGGTGCAGCGCCGGCCCGATCGGGCGCCAGTTCACCAGGTCGCGCGAATGCCAGATGACCAGGCCCGGATAGCTCTCGAAGGTCGAGAAGGTCATGTAATAATCGGCGCCGTCCTTCAGGATCGACGGATCGGGATGGTCGCCCGCCATGATCGGGTTGAGGAAGCGCGCGTCGCCAAGGTCGGGGACGCGCTGCCCGTCGAAACCCCGCGCCCAGGGCGGTGCGGCTTTCGCGGGCGCGGGCGCCGCAGCCAGCGCAGCGGGTGTCGAGAACCCCGACAGCCCCGCCCCTAGCACCCCCGTTCCCGCCAGTTTCAGCAGCGCACGCCGATCCGTCACTTGTCTCTCCTCCAAAAGAAAGGCCCGGCCCCCGCAAGCGCAGGCCGGGCCTCACCGGGACTAGCTCGTCATATCAGATCTTGACGCGCGCACCGAACAGGATGGTGCGGCCGAAATGGTTGTTCTCGTAATTGCGCCGCGTGGCGGCATCGGTGAAGCGATAGCGATATTCGTCGGTCAGGTTGATGCCCTCGACCGAAATGTCGATATTCTCGGTGATCGAATAACGCAGCGACGCATCGACGTTGATCGTCGAGCCATAGCCTTCGAAGATATTGCCCGTCGCGCTGCTCGCATCGTTATAGGCGCTGCGATAGCTCATCGACACGCGTGCGCTGAACTTGCTGTCTTCATAATAGAGCGTTCCGTTGAGCGCCTTTTTCGACAGGTTGTACAGGCTGCTGCTTTGCACCAGTCCGGGGTTCGGCCCGCCCGGCACCACCGCCGGCCCGGCGACGTTGTAATCGGCGCTCGAGTCGACATAGGTGAAGTTGGCGATGCCGCCGAAGTTCGACAGGAAGCCCGGCAGGAATTTGAACGGCGCCTCCACCGAGACTTCGATGCCCTTCAGCTTCGCACCCTCGCCATTGCCGATCGACGTGATCGTCCACAGCTGGCCCTCGGGGTTGATCGAACCCGGGCTGCTCGGCGGGATCACCGACAGCGGCAGGCCGGTCGACGCAAAGGTTCCGCTCGTCGTCGTGGCGACCGGGAAGCTTGCGATATCCTTCTTGAACAGCGCGACCGAGAAGATCGACTGCGGCGCGAAATACCATTCGAAAGCAAGGTCGTACGACGTCGCGCGGAACGGATCGAGGAACGGATTGCCATAGTTGATGCGATAGTTAAACCCGTCGACCGAGCCGCCCGGGGTCAGATTGCCCAGCGTCGGCCGCGTCACGACATCGGCAACCGCGGCACGGATAATAAAGTCGTCGTGCGGGAAAAGCGCGAGATTCATCGAGGGCAGCCAGTCCTCATATTTGCGTCCGACCGTCACCGCGGTGCCGCTGTTGAGGCCCGCCGACGTCTGATCGGTGTGGACATAGCGGACGCCGGCGTTGAGCGCATAACGCAGCCCGACGAGCTCGCCCTTGGCGTCGAACTGCAGATAGCCGCCCTTCACCTCTTCGCGCACCGCGCGGTTGTTGCCCGCGTCGAGTGCGGGGGTACGGCCGTAAAGATTGGTGAAGGCCGTCGTCGCGTCCAGGTTGGCGACCAGCCATTCGGTCGTCGTGCCCGCGGGCTGGCCCGCCCGGCCGAGCGTGAACATTTCCGCCAGCGCCGGGGTGACCGGGAAGCCATAGACCGCGTTCGGACCGAAGGCCGAGCTCGGCGAGCAGGCGAGCGTGCCGAGCACGCGGTCGACGCCGCCGTTGCCGCACACCACCGTGTCGCGGGTGAAGGCGATGCTGCTGAAATCGAAGCGGCGATAGACCCCGCCCGCCTTGACCGTGAAGCCATCGGTCACGTCCCATTCGGTGCGCAGCTGCGCGGTGCGGAACTTGTTCACCACCTCCGACGGACGGTCGCGGATTTCGGCGAGCTGGAAGTTCGCGGGGTCGGTGACGCTGGTGCCGAAGGTCAGCACCGGCCGCGCCATGTCGCTATAGTCGTAGCGATAATCCTGCGCATCGCGGTCGTCGAACACGATCGTCGTTTCGAGCGGGATCGACGCGGTCGACTTCGACATGCCGCCCAGCAGGGTGAAGCGGAAGCTGTCGCTGACGTCCTGGTCCCAGGTCGCGCCGAACTGATAGAATTCGGTCTTCGCCTTGCGCAGATAATGTTCGGTGCGCACCCAGGCGTCGTCGAGCGTCGCCCAGATCAGGTTGTTGTCGCCGTCGATTTCATAATCGCTGACGTTGATAGACCGCTCGTTGCTGCGCAGCAGCACTTCGGCCCAGCGCTCGCGGCGCTGGTGCTTGAAGCTCGAATAGAGCCCGTCGAGCGAGATCTTGGTCGCGTCGGTCGGCGCGAACTGGATCGACCCGGTGATACCCAGCCTTTTCTTGTCGTGCGCGATTTCGCCGTAGCGCGGGATGCGCGGGTGGAAGGCGAGCGCGACCTCGTTGCACGCGGCGCTCGGGACATAGGTGCCGCCCGAATTGGCGGTGGTCCAGCAGGGCGTGCCGTCGACCGAGTCGAAGCGCGCCTGCGCCCAGCGCACGCTGTTGTTGCCGAGTTCGAGCGTCTTCTGGTCCGAATAGGCGGCCGACACCGCGAAGCCGAGGGTACCGGCGTCGTTCACCCAGCTGAGCAGGCCGGCGACGCGCGGGCCGACTTTTTCGGACAGGTCGTTATAGCTGCCCTGCGCCGACAGCGCGGCGGTGAAGCCGCTCTTGCCCGCGAGCGGGTTGCCGGTGTTGAGGTCGACCACGGCGCCGAGCGAGCCTTCGTCGAGCGACGCTTCGGCGGTCTTGTGGACGACGATCGAGCTGAACAGTTCGGAGGCGAAGACGTTGAAGTCGAAGGCGCGGTCGCGGTTCGCCGAAGCGCCGTCGGTCGAGGTCGCGACCGTTTCCATGCCGTTGACGCGCACGCGGGTGAATTGCGAGCCCAGGCCGCGCACGGTGATCGCGCGCCCTTCGCCGCCGTCGCGCTGGATCGTGATGCCGGGGATGCGCTGCAGCGATTCGGCGAGATTCTGGTCGGGGAATTTGGCGATGTCCTCGGCGACGATCGCGTCGACCGACGAGACCGATTCGCGCTTGACGTCGAGCGCCTTGTCGAGCGAGGCGCGGAAGCCGGTGACGACGATTTCGTCCTCGGCGGCGACCTCGTCGGCCGGCGCCGCGGCGTCGGCCGCGTCCTGCGCCCGGGCCGGCGACACCGCCAGCACCGCGAGCGAAACCCCGCACGCCAATCTCGCCAGATTGCGGACGCCCTGCATTGCGTGAATAGCCATCAATTTCCTCCCTTTGACCAGCGCCATTCGGGGTTCATTGCCGCAAATGACACCGGTTACTTTGCTTGACAAACAAAGACGCTGCGCCTGTTTGCCGAATGATTTTCGAGAGGGGTGCAATGCCGCCGCATGTCTGCGCCGGGCCATCCATTGACCTCTCCCCGTCGATATTTTCTCGTTGACCGGTTGGGGTAACCGGTGTCAGGAAGATTGAAGGATATGGGCAGAGCTGTCAATACCCCAATGAAAAGGAGAGACGGATGCTGAAAAAGCTGTGGCTTGCGGCGCTTTTGATCGCCCCGGGCCTGCCCATGGGCGGCGCGCTCGCCGCCGAGTCGGCCCCCCTCGCCTTCCCCGGCGCGGTCGGTCCCGCGGCGCATACCGTCGGCGGCCGCGGCGGCAAGATCCTGCGCGTGACGACGCTCGCGCCCGACGGTCCGGGGTCGCTCAAGGCGGCAATCGAGACCCCCGGCCCGCGCATTATCGTGTTCGAGGTCGGCGGCGTGATCGACATGGGCCGCCAGGGGCTGGAGATCAAACATCCCTTCCTGACCATCGCCGGCCAGACCGCCCCCGGCCCCGGCATCACGCTGATCCGCACCGGCATCGACGTGAAGACGCACGACGTCGTGATTCGGCACCTCCGCATCTTCACCGGGGTCGACGGCCAGCCCAAGCGCAGCGGGTGGGAGGCCGATACCTTCTCGACCGTCGCGGCGCACAATGTCATCGTCGACCATTGCACGCTGATGTGGGGCATCGACGAGAATATGTCGGCATCGGGGCCGCGCTTCACCGGCAAGAGCGTCGAGGATTGGCGCGCAGGAACCAGCCGCAACATCACCTTCTCGAACAACCTCGCCGCCGAGGGACTCGCCGATGCAAGCCATCCCAAGGGCGAACACAGCAAAGGATCGCTGATCCACGACAATGCGACGGGCATCGTCTTCTACCGCAACCTGTGGGCCCACAATGTCGAGCGCAACCCGCTGATCAAGGGCGGCGGCCAGGCGCTGATGATCAACAACCTGATCTACAATCCGCAGCACCGCGCGGTGCACTACAACCTCATGGCGCTCGAATGGGTCGGCCATGACTATGTCACCGGCCAGATCACCGCGGTCGGCAATGTCATGCGCGGCGGCAACGACACCGACGCGCGGCTGCCCTTCCTGATGCTCGGCGGCGACGGCGACCTCGAATATTATGGCAAGGACAATCTGGCGGTCGACCGCCACGGCGAGGCGCTGCCCGAATTCGGCCGTTACGGCGAGACGCGCGCGCAGTTGATCCGCGCCAAGGCGCCGCTTGCGCCGCTGGGCGGGTACAAGATCCTGCCGGTGCGCGATGTCGAAACCTCGGTGCTCGCAACCGCGGGCGCTCGGCCCTGGGCGCGCGACGCCGAGGAAATCCGCGTGCTTTTCTTCGTCGCCGAAGGGCGCGGCGAGGTGATCGACGACGAGAAAGAAGTCAGCGGATACCCCGCGGTCCAGCCAGCGGTGCGCGCCCCCTTCGTCGAGGCCGAATGGGACCTCGCGACGATGGAGCCCAAGTCGGGCCTCTATCCCGGCCAGACCGCGCCGGTGCCGCAAGAAGCGCTGTCCCCGCGCGACCGCGCGTCGCGGTCCGCCCAATGACGATGCTCCTCGCCGCACTGCTCGCCGTGGGCGCCCCCGCGATGCTCGTCATCGACGAAGCCTCCACGGTGCGCGAGGAAGCCCCGCCGCACGGCGCGATCGGGATGTCGACCGCATACCGGATCAGCGACGCCGTCCCCGCCCCGCGCAGCTTCGAATTCCGCAAGCGCGCGCTGCATGTGGGCGCGGCGATCGGTATCCACCCGATCGACCATGACGAGATTTACTACGTCCTGTCGGGCACCGGCGTCGTCCATTCGGACGGCGACGAAAAAGCGCTGAAACCGGGCAGCGCCGCCTGGCTCTACAAGGGCGCGAAGGTCGGCATCCGCCAGACCGGCGACGCGCCGCTGGTGCTGATCATCGCCTATCCGAACAAGCCGGTGGAATGACGGGATGACACTCGACCGCCGCGCCCTGCTCGCCGCCGGCCTCACGCTCCCGCTCGCAGGTGCAGCCGCGGCGCAAGCGAAAACGCCTTGGACGCGCCCCGCCGGCATCGCACCCGACGCCAGCATCCCTCTCTGGCCCGAAGGCCATCCGACCGTCCCGCCCGGCCTCGCCGAGAGCATCGTCCAGCGCAGCGACGACCCGCAGGCCAGCGACCGCGTGCTGCAGGGCATCACCCGCCCGCGCCTCGACATCTTTCGACCGGCCAAGCCCAATGGCGCTGCGGTGATCCTCGCCCCCGGCGGCGGCTACCGTTACGTCGTGATCGACAAGGAAGGTTACGAACTCGCGCGCTGGCTCAAGGACCGCGGCGTCACAGCCTATATCCTCTTCTACCGCCTGCCCGGCGACGGCTGGGCCGACCGTTCGAACGTCCCGCTCGCCGATGCGCAGCGCGCGGTGCGCTTGGTGCGCAGCCGCGCCAGCCTCGACGGCATCGACCCCGCGCGCGTCGCTTTCGGGGGCTTTTCGGCGGGCGGCCATGTCGCGACGAGCCTGCTGACGCGCTTCGATGCGCAGGTCTATGCGCCCGTTGACGCCGCCGACACGCTCTCGCCGCGCCCCGACGTCCTCGCCGCCATCTATCCGGTGGTGTCGATGGACCCGGCCATCGCGCACGCGGTCAGCCGCGAGAAATTGCTCGGCCCGGCCCCCGACGCCGCCAGCGAAGCGCTCCACTCGCCCGAACGGCAGGTGCGCGTGGACATGCCGCCACTGTTCCTGCTCCACGCCGAAGACGATGAGTCGGTCAAGGTCGAGAACAGCCTCCGCCTCCACGACGCCGCGCGCAAAATCGGCGCCCCCTGCGAAGCCCATTATTTCGCCGAGGGCGGCCACGGCTTCGGACTGATGAAGACCGCCGGGCTGCCCGTCGCGATCTGGCCCGAACTGCTCTGGAACTGGCTGGCGGCGCGGAAAATCGTCTGATCTCCATTTCCGTCATCCCGGCGAAGGCCGGGATCTCGCCCTCGCATCCTGTTCCACCGTCGAGATCCCGGCCTTCGCCGGGATGACGCATGGGAGTTGGGATCTGCTTCAGCTGCCAGGCTGGATATAGGGCACCCGCGCAAACAGCTCGCGTTCCCACGCGCGCGGATTGTCCTCGACGCGCGCATAGGCGTCGAAGATCATCGTCCGCCGCTTTTTGAGGTCATAGGGTGCCCAGCCCGGATCGCCCGTCTTTGCGAAGCGCGCGAAGGCCGCCATCATCGCCGCGCTCAACTGATGCTTGCACGTCGACTGATCGGGCCCGGTGCCGAACACCAGCGCGATATCGTCGGCATGCTTCGCGTCCATATAGTCGAGCTGGTAGACATAGGCCGGTGCCCCGGCGCGCGCGCGCGCCTCGGCTTCCTCGACCTGCCCGCGCCAGCTGCGCGCGGCGGTGACGATGCGGTGGAACAGTTCGAGCGGCTGCGCGCCCGGATAGCGCGCGCGAAACTGCGCGACGACCCAGACGGGATCGATATCGACGCGCATCTCGGGACCGATGCGGACGGCGAGATTGTCGGAAGTGAGCCCGCCCAGCTGCTTGCCGTCGGCGGCGTAGAAGGCGCGCGTCTCCATCACCGTATTGCCGAGCATCATCGGGATGCCCAGCGACTGCGGCGCAGGATCTGGCCAGAAGGGGTGACGCGTCAGATTTTTCATGTCGAGCACCGGCCCCATATAGACATTGCCGCCGATGATCGGGTCGGTCGCCGACAGCGCCGCGACGAGCTCACCGACCGGCGCGGTCGCGGGATCGACGCCCTTGCCAAGCTTGTCGAGGAATACCGCGGCGCGCTTCGCCGCGTTGAGCGGGCCCGAGGCGGTGACCTGCTGCCCGCTCATCGTGATCGCCTTGTGGAACAGCCCCGCCGCCGCGGGCATCGCCATCAGCGTCGCGATCTTCGCGCCGCCGCCCGACTGGCCGAAGACCGTGACATTGCCGGGATTGCCGCCGAAGGCCGCGATATTTCGCTGCACCCATTTGAGGGCGAGGATCAGGTCGAGCTGCCCGGCATTGCCGCTGTCGGGGAAACGCTCGGGCAGATAGAGATAGCCGAGCGCGTTGAGCCGGTGGTTCACCGTGACCACCACGACATCGCCGCGCCACGCCAGAAACGCGCCGTCGTTGAGCGGATCGGTGACGCTCCCCGACGAATAGGCGCCGCCGTGGAAATAGACCATCACCGCGCGCGGCTTCTTCGCGGCGGCGGTCGGGGTCCAGACGTTGAGGAACAGGCAGTCCTCGGACTGCGGCTGGTAGCGGTCGCCGGCTTGTGGACAGGCGGGGCCGAATTGCTCGGCAAAGGGCTGTTCGGCGCTGAGCACGGCGACCGGCGCCCGAAACCTTTCGGCTCGTGCATAGCGAATACCCGAATAGGCGGACGCCATGATCATATTGTTTCCGGACGCGCCGTGGCTTCGATAGACGCCGTCGGTTGCGGTCACGGTCGAGACGACCGCCTGCGCCCATGATGGCGCGGCATAAGCCGTCATGACCAATCCCGCCGCCCCTCCGAGCAGCCTGCGACGACCAAACGGCTCAGCGCCGGACATCGAGCCCTCCCCCATGAAACGCGTCGATATCCGCTTGGCTAAAGCGGCTCGCGTCGCCGGGCAAGCTGTGTTTGAGGCAGGTGAGCGCGAGGCCGCTGGCGGCCATCGCGCGCGCATCCCCGCCGCCGAGATGCGCGTGGAGCACCCCCGCGGCAAAGGCGTCGCCCGCGCCGATGCGGTCGACGATGCCGGTGACGTCGACCTCGTCGGTCTGGTGCGCACTCGTCCGCAGGTCGACCCGCGCCGCGATGCGGTGATGGTCGGCCGATACGGTGTGCCGCGCGGTCGAGGCGATCAGCTTGAGGCCGGGGAAAGCCGCGAAGCCCGCCTCGGCGGCTTCGCGGCGCCGGTCCTCGCCCTCGCCGCTGAACTCCTGGCCCAGCACCAGCGACAGGTCGCGGTGGTTGCCGAAGAGGATGTCGGTCAGCCCGATCAGTTCGGATAGGACCGCGCGCGGATCGCTGTCCCACGCCTCCCACAGCATTGCGCGATAATTGCCGTCGAAACTGACCGGCACGCCCAGCTGTTTCGCCGCGCGCGCCGCCGCCAGCGCGACCTCGGCCGAACGCGGCCCGAGCGCGGGGGTGATGCCCGACAGGTGGAGCAGCTTTGCGCCGCTCAGCAGCGCATCGAAATCATAATCCTCCGGCCCGGTCGCCGCAAAGCTCGACCCCGCGCGGTCGTAGACGATCTCGGACGCGCGCAGCCCCGCGCCGACGCTCAGGAAATAGAGCCCCATCCGTCCCGCATGCGACGTGACGGCGGTGCAATCGACGCCCGCGCCGCGCACCGCCGCCACTGCTCCGCGACCCAGAGCGTTGGGAGGAGCTTTGCTGACCATCGCGCAATCATGGCCGAGATGCGCGAGCCCGATCGCAACATTCGCCTCGGCGCCGCCGACGTGGAGCGCGAGCGACGGCGACTGCATCAGCAGCTCGTTCCCCGGCGCGGTCAGGCGGATCAGCAATTCGCCGAAAAAGACCAGTCTGCCTTGCGCCATCCCCAACTCCGTTGGCCCTGAGCTTGTCGAAGGGCTGTTTCTTCTTCAACGCCGCAAAAAGGAAGAACGGTGCTTCGACAAGCTCAGCACGAACGGCCTTTGGGCCTTCTGTTATCGCGCAAGCCAGCCGCCGTCGACCGCCAGGATATGGCCCTGCACATAGTCCGATGCCGAGGAAGCGAGAAACACCGCCGCCCCGCCGATATCCTTGGGATCGCCCCAGCGGCCCGCCGGGATGCGCTCCATGATCTGGCGGTTGCGCGTCTCGTCCGCCTGGAGCGCGGCGGTGTTGTTCGTCGCGATATAGCCGGGAGCGATGGCGTTGACCTGCACGCCTTTCGCCGCCCATTCGTTGGCGAGCAATTTGGTCAGCCCGCCGACCCCCGATTTCGACGCGGTATAGCTCGGCACGCGGATGCCGCCCTGAAAGGTCAGCATCGAGGCGATGTTGACGATCTTGCCGCTGCCGCGCGCGATCATGTGGCGGCCGACCGCCTGGCAGAGAAAGAAGAGCGTCTTGAGATTGGTGTCCATCACCGCGTCCCAGTCGGCCTCGGTAAAGTCGACCGCATCGGCGCGGCGGATGATGCCGGCATTGTTGACGAGGATGTCGATGCGGCCGAACTCGGCGAGCACCGCATCGACCAGCGGCTGCACCGCGCCGACGCTCGAAAGGTCTGCGGCGAAATTCTCGCCGCGCCGGCCCAGCCCGCGCACCTTGCCGACGGTCTCGTCGGCGGGCGAGCGGCCCGCGGCGGCGATGTCGGCCCCCGCCTCGGCGAGCGCGAGCGCGATGCCCTGCCCGATACCGGTGTTGGCGCCGGTGACCAGCGCCACCTTGCCCGAAAGGTCGAACGGCCCCGCCATTACGACAGCTGACAGATGTCAAGGACGTTCATGTCGGTATAATCCTGGTTCTCGCCCGCCATCGCCCAGATGAACGCGTAGGATTTCGTGCCCGCGCCCATATGGATCGACCAGGGCGGCGAGATCACCGCTTCCTCATTCTGCATCACGATGTGGCGCGTCGCTTCGCCCTCGCCCATGAAATGCATCACGCGGTCGCTATCGACATTGTCGAGCTCGAAATAGAAATAAATCTCGCTGCGGCGCTCGTGGATGTGCGGCGGCATGGTGTTCCAGACGCTGCCTTCCTTGAGCACCGTCAGGCCCATGACGAGCTGCGCGCTGTCGCACACGCCCGGAATGACCAGCTGATAGATGCTGCGCTCGTTCGATTCGGCCAGGCTGCCGCGGTCGAGCTTGTTGGCGTCGGCGATGCCGAGCTTGCGCGTCGTGAACGCCTTATGCGCCGGGCACGACGCCAGATAGTAACGCGCGCCCTCGCCCGCGAACGAAATGTCGGTCGCGCCCATCGTCACATAGAGGCAATCCTTTTTGCCGAGCGTGAAGCTCTCGCCGTCGACGGTGACGGTGCCTTCGACCGAAGAGACGTTGACGATCGCCATCTCGCGGCGCTCGAGAAACGGATGCCCCGCCGCCGAGGGCGGCTCGGTCTGCGCGGGCAGCTTGACCGGCGCCGCGCCCACCGCGACCCCGCCGATCACGAAGCGATCGGCGTGCGTGTAGTTGAGCACGCACTCGCCCTCACTGAACAGGTTTTGGATCAGGTAGCGGTCGCGCAGTTCGGCGTTCGATACCTCCTCCATCATCACCGGATGGGTGGCGTAATAGGTCTTGGAAAACATCGGGGGCATCCTCGCTGATGTTGCTGGTTGAGCGCCGTGCTAAAGTTCGTGGTAACCGGTGTCAAGATCAACATGTGCGATATGCGCAACGATCGTCGATTTGCACGCCCCCCCCGATCGAGCTAGGGTCGTGTGAAGGTCGTCCAGGAGAGGTCCATTGAGCATCGCCAGCATCGCCCTGCCGCGCATCCTGCGCATCGGCGGCGGCGCATCGAAGCAGCTGCCCGAGGTGCTGACGTCGCTCGGCCTGTCACGACCGCTCATCGTCACCGACAGCTACCTTGTCGGCAGCGGGCGCGTCGCCGAACTGACCGGCGAACTGGCCAAGGCCGGCATCGCCGCGCGCATCTTCGCCGACACCGTCCCCGACCCCACCGTCGCCTCGATCGACGCAGGCCTCGCCTTCCTCCGCGAAGCCGAGCATGACTGCGTCGTCGGTTTCGGCGGCGGCAGCCCTCTCGACAGCGCCAAGGCGCTGGCGTTGCTCGCCGAACATGGTGGCGCGATGGCCGATTACAAGGCGCCGCATGTCCAGGACGAACCCGGCCTGCCGATCATCGCGATCCCGACCACCGCCGGCACGGGGTCGGAGGCGACGCGCTTCACGATCATCACCGACGAAGTGACCGACGAGAAGATGCTCTGCCCCGGCCTCGCCTATCTGCCGGTCGCGGCGCTCGTCGATTACGAGCTGACCTTCACCAAACCCAAAAGGCTGACCGCCGACACCGGGATCGACTCGCTCGTCCATGCGATCGAGGCCTATGTGTCGAAACGCGCCAATCCGTTCAGCGACGGCATGGCGCTGCTCGCGATGCGCGCGCTCGCGCCCAACCTCCGCCGCGTCTGCACCGACCCGATGGACGCCGCCGCGCGCGAGGCGATGATGCTCGGCGCGACGCAGGCCGGGATCGCCTTCTCGAACAGCTCGGTCGCCCTCGTGCACGGGATGAGCCGCCCGATCGGCGCGCATTTCCATGTCCCGCACGGGTTGTCGAACGCGATGCTGCTGCCGGCCGTCACCGCCTGGTCTGCGCCCGCGGCGCTCCATCGCTACGGCGACTGCGCGCGCGCGATGGGCATCGCCGATGAGGCCGAGGGCGACCAGTCCGCCGTCGCGCGATTGCTCGACGAACTGGCGGCGCTGAACCGCGAGCTCGAAGTGCCCGGGCCCGCCGCCTGGGGCATCGACCCCGCGCGCTGGGAGGCGCTGGTGCCGACGATGTGCGCGCAAGCCGCCGCCTCAGGCTCGCCCGCCAACAATCCGCGTGTGCCGAACGCCGAGGAGATGGCGATGCTCTATGCGCAGGTCTGGGACGGCTAGGGCAGGTTCTCGCCCATCGACGTCTGCAGCACGTCATACCATTCGGCGCGCGCCCAGCGCGGTTTGAGCGCGTCGGCGATCTGACCGATCCGCTCGGGCTGGCGCGTGCCGACGATCGGGATCGGACGTGCGGGATGCGCCAGGATCCAGCTGCACGTCGCCGCCGCGCGCGACACGCCATGCTCCGCCGCCTTGGCATCGAGCAGCGCCGCGACCGCGCGGCCGCGTTCGTCGGCGGGATCGCCGAGCCGCCCGCCGCCCATCGGCGACCAGGCGAGAAACCCCATGCCGCGCTCCATCGCCTGGTCGAAGATGCCGTCGAACAGCGGATCGAGCGTCAGCGGCGAAAATTCGCTCTGATGGCTGACGATCGGCAACGACAGATGCGCGCCAAGCGCCGCGGTCTGCGCCGGGGTGAAATTGGACACGCCGAGCGCTCCGATCTTGCCCGCGGCGTGGGCATCCTCGATGACGCGCGCGACCTCCTGCGGGTGGGTGAGCAAGTCGGGCCGGTGCACCTGCCACAGGTCGACATGCTCGACGCCGAGCCGCGCCAGCGATGCATCGATCGCCCTCGCGAGATAGGTCGCGCTCGAATCATAGGGCGTGCCGAGGATGATCCCGCCCTTGGTTGCCAGCACCATGCGCTCGCGCAGCCCGGACGCGTCGGCAAAGACCTGCCCCAGCAATTCCTCGGCCGCGCCGAAGCGGCCTGCGGTGTCGGCGCCATAGACATCGGCGGTGTCGAACAAGGTCACGCCGGCAGCAAGCGCGGCCTCGATCCGCCCGCGGCCCGCCGCGACGCCGTTGTCGGCGAAGCGCCACATGCCCCAGGCGACGGGGAAGACGGAAAGGCCGCTCGCCCCGACGGGCAAGGTGGCGGGAACGGGGGGAAGAAGCTCGGACATTGCCCTCCCCTATAGGAGTTCGCGCCGAAATGCGCCGCCCCCAATTCAAGAATAGGTAGTCGACCGGCTCAGGCCGCGGCGATGGTGCAGCCGACGCGGATTTGCCCGTCGAACAGCGCCTCCGCGCGCTGGCCGGGACGGATGTCGTGCACCCCGGTGATCGCGCCCGCCGAGACGCATGTCCCCGGCGCGATCGCGATGCCGCGTGCGCGCAGTATGCGGATCAGGAACAGCGCCGAACCAAAGGGACCGTCGAGCATCGCCGCCATCGATGCGGCGCCAACCAGCACGCCGTCGATGCGGAATTCGACCGGCATCGCGATCAAGTCGCGCTCGCGCCAGTTGGCGATCGGCGGCCCGAGCACGAGCCCCTTGTTGTTGCCATAGTCCGATGCGGTGACCGCGGGTCCATGTCCGTTGATTTCGGCGAAGGGCGAGCTCGCGATCTCGATCCCGGTGCGCACCTCTTCGATGCAGTCGCGCACCGTTTCGATATCATGGTCCCCGTCGCCGACGTCGCCGAAGCGCAGCAGCACCTCGGCCTCTGCCGCTGCAAAACCGCCGGCGAAGACCGGCATGGTCGCGTCGTCCTCGGCAATCTCGTCGATGAAGATCGGACCCGCGATGCGGTTGTCGCCATAGGCCTGGGTCAGCTCGGGCGCGATCCGGCCGACCTTCCAGCCGCCGACCCGCCGCCCGTCGCGCGCGATGGCGACGTCCTGGATGCGATAGGCCTCGGCGAGCGTTTCGGGCATCTTGCCCGGATAGGCCGCGAGCGCCGCGCCCGTCGCACGCGCGGCGACGAAGGTACGCGCGATGCTCTCCTGTTCGCTGGCCGCCCCCATGTCGATCATCGGCGGCGCCGCGCTAATTGCCAGTCGTAGAGCGAGGGCACGGCCTCGATCGCCTGCCCGGTCGCCTCGAGATAGGGCGCGGGGTTGTACTTGACCGCGATCTTGCGGTTGGCGTGCAGTCCGACGATGCGCTCGCCCGGCCCTTCGAGCCCGCTCGAGATCGTCACCGTCGCATCGGCGGGCACCGTATCGGCCATCATCAGCCGCGCGTTCCACAGCGTATTGTACAGCCCATGTCCCGGCTTCCAGTAAGGCGCGCCGCCGCCGACCCACAGCTGGTAACCCCAGCCGCCCTTCGCCTGTTTGGGCGCGATATGCATCACGATCCGGTCGAACAGATTCTGATGGTTCGACCCGCTATGCTGGTCGATGATCGCGTCTTTCATCACCTCGGGGCGCAGGAACACCGCGCGCGTCGAGCGCGTGTTGACGCTGAGCGGGTGGATCACGGGGTTCTCGACCTTCAGATCCTTGACCAGCACATTATGCGCCGCGCCGACATGCACCGAATAATGCGCACGGCGGTCGCCGGTCGTGGTGACATTGGCGATCGTCAGGCTCGCGGCGTTGTCGGTGAGGATGCCGCTGTCCGAGCGGTCGATGATCAGGTCGCGGACCCAGCCGTCGAACACCCCGGTCATGTAGATGCCGTTATAACCCTGCTCGAGATGATGGCCGAAGGACGGCGCCTCGGGGAATTGCAGGCGGAGGTTCTGGACGCCGACGTTGGTCAGATGCTGCCATTGCGCCACGACAGCGGGCTGATCGGACCGCACGTCGTGGAGCAGCGGATCGCCCAGCGTCACCTTCTTGCCCTTGATCGCCGCGATGCGCGTCGCCTGCACCACCACCGGCCGGTTCGGCGAGGTCCAGTGGTGCGAGCCGATCGGCAGGTCGGTGTCGCCATAGAGCGATTTCAATATCGCACTCTTCGGCCCGTCGACCGAGAACCATTGCAGCTGGACGACATCGCCGACGCGCAGCTTCGACGCGTCGTCGACGGTCAGCTCGCGCGCGAACTGCTTGCCGACCGCGCCGTTCGCCAGCACGGGGTCGCGGACATCCTTGCTGCCGTCGTAGGACACCGGCCGGCTGCCCGCGGGGGCGACGAAGATCATCCCGCCGGCCCAGCTATATTCGGTGAACAGATAGTCGATATTATGCTCGGGCTCGACCTGCTGCTTCTTCTCGCGCACCAGATAGTCGCGCAGTTCGTCATAATCGGCGGTCTTGTCGATGATCTTGAGCGGCCGCGGGAACCACAGTTCGCTGCCGCCCTGCCCCGCGCCCGCGCCGTCGAGGGTGATGTCGCTGCGCGTGATGCGCAGGATTTCGGTGATCTGCGTGCGTCCCTTGGGGAAGCGCAAGGTGACCTTGCCCGCGACCTCGTTCGCGGCATCGAGCGCGCGCAGCACCGCCTGGCTGTCGTCGAGCCCGTCGTCGGGGATGGCGCCATAGGCGGTGACGTCGACGACCGTGCCCGCATCGCTCGGGATCGGCGCAAGCCCGAAGCCGTAACCGGCATAGGAGAAATCGGGCAGCGGGTTCGCCGCCATCGTGGCGCGGTCAGCCAAGATCTTCGGCAGCGGCTCCGCGTGGGCGGGCAGCGCGGCCAGCATCGACGCCGACAGGGCAAGGCAGCTGGCGCGCCGGAACGGCTTGTTCAAAATCATATCCTCATGTTCTCGGTCCCCCGGCATGGCAGGCGCCCCAGTGGACCGGCGCCGCCATGCCGCGGGGTCTTCAGAATTTCGCGCGCAGCCCGACCGAGAAGCGGCGCTCGGACAAGGCATAGCTGTTCAGCGCCACCTCGTTGACGCTATATTCGCTCGTCGCCGACTTCCTGGGCATCAGATTCTGAGCCTGCAGCGACAGGGCAAAATTCTCGGTGGTGTCGGAGCCGACCTGCGCGACGAGCTGCGAGCGCGAGCCGACGAAGCTCGGCCGCCCTTCGGAAAATTCGAACACCGCCTCGTCGCGATAATTATACGCGACGCGCGCCGAGAAGGGCCCCTTCTCGTACAGCCCGACGAGGTTGTAACTGTTTTTCGACACCGCGACGAGCGGGAAGCCCGCGGCATCCTCCGAGTCCGAATAGGTATAGTTGGCGATGATGCCGAAGCCATCGAGCGGCGACGGCAGGAAATCGAAGAATTGCTGTACGCCGACTTCGAAGCCCTTGATCCGTGCGCTCGACAGATTTTCGGGGCGCGAGAAAGTGAGCTCGCGGCCCTGCGGGTCGAGCGTCGTGTCGATACCCGTGGTCACGAAGCTGGCGATGAAATTCTTGACGTCCTTGTAGAAAAAGGCGCCCGAGATCAGCGAGCTCTTGCCCCTATAATATTCGAAGCTGATGTCGGCCTGGGTCGAGGTCGGCGGTTCGAGATTCACGTTACCGCCGGTCACCGACAGGTTGGTCGCGTTGAAGAAGGTCGAGGGCGCGAGGTCGGCGATCGACGCGCGCTGCATCGTCTGCGACGCCGACAGGCGGACGAGGAAATCGTCGGTGACGTTGAAGGCGATATTCGCGCTGGGCAGGATATTGGTATAGCGGTTCTTGTCGTTGCGCAGCGTGCTGACGGTGCCGACATTGACATAGCTGTCGACCGACAGACGCGTGCTCGCGATACGCACCCCGGCGTTCGCTTTGTAAGGAATGCCGACGATCTCGCCCTCGCCCGCCACCATCAGGTAGGCGGCGAGCGTCTTCTCGCTGAAATCATAGTCGCGCTGGAGGTTGGGCAGCAGGGTCGACAGCCCATTTGCGTTCGGATTGGGCTCGGCGGCCTGCGCGCGGGTGAAGACATAGTCGAAGGTCGGCGCGGTGCTGAGGAAGCTGCGCGGGAAGGTACCCGCGATATCGGGCAGGAAATTCGACATGTCGATCGGCTTCAGGAAAGGCTCGATCTCCGCGCGGGTCGGGGTGACCTGACTGCGGAAGGCGTTCGAGCGCGCATGGAGGTCGGTGTAGCGTGCGCCTGCCGAGATGGTGACCCCGCCCGCGGTCTCGTAGCTGACGTCGAGCTTGCCGGTCCATTCCTCGAGCAGGCCGATCAGCCGGTTGCTGCGCACGCCGTTGTTCGCGGGGTTGTAGGACGCGTAGTTTGTCGGGTCGAAGGTGCCGCCCAGCGTCAGCGACGGGATGCCGCCGCCGCGGAAATCGAAGGCGCCCGGCACCGGCGCGGTCGCCTGCAAGGTGATAATCTGGATCGTCTGGTCGATCGTGCCCTTGCTGTAATAGCCGTCGGCCTCGATCGTCAGCCCGTTGTCGCCCTCATATTTGCCGTTGAGGCCATAGAGGAAGCTTTCTGTCGGCTCGTTGCGGATCTGCCCCGCGGTGGTGACGGTGCCGTTGGCATTGCCCGCGACGACCATGCCATCCTCGACGACGCGGTTGGTGACGGGGTTGCTGCCGGTCGGCAGGCGGAAGGCGAAGAAGTCCTGGCGCCGCCCGGTCTTGAGCTTCGAATAGAGCGCGTCGGCGGTGATCGTGAACTCGGGGGTCACCTCAAACTGGATCGCGCCGTTGAGCCCGAGCCGCGAGCGATCGACGGTGAACTGCTCATATTGCAGCAGCACCGGAGTCGGGAACACCCCGCCGCCCGTTCCGGTATAAGTGCGATTCAGGAAATTGTTGCGCTCGAAGGTCTGCGTCGTCGAGGTCCGCTTCTGATATTCGCCCGCGAGCATGACGCCGATGCGGCCGTCGGCGAATTTCGTCGTCGCGAAGCCGGTGATCGCGGGCTCGAACTTGTCGCTATTCTCCGAATAGACGCCCTGCGCGCGGACCGAGATCGTCGGCTCCTTGAACGAGAGCGGCTTGGGCGTGACGAGGTTCACCGTACCGCCAAGCCCGCCCTCGGCATTGCTCGCGAGCGGCGACTTGCGCACTTCGAGGCGGCCGAACAGGCTGGACGGGACCGAGTCGAGACCCGACGAGCGGCCGAGCTGGTCGTTCTCGGGCGGCGAAAGGCGCGCCGACCAGCCCAAGAGCGTGCGCCCGTCGACCTCGACGCGGACCTGCTGCAGGCCGCGCACCGACACCGACTGGCCTTCGCCGAACACGCGGGTGATCTGGACGCCGGTGACGCGCTGCAGCGCTTCGGCGACGTTGGCGTCGGGCAGCTTGCCGACATCCTCGGCGGTGATCACGTCGACGACCTGGTCGGCCTCGCGCTTGATCTCGGCCGCCTGCTCGAGCGAGGCGCGGATGCCGCTGACGACGATCTCGTCCTCGGGCGCCGGCGCCGCGTCCTGCGCGAAGGCCGGCGCCATGGCGAGCGCCGCAAGGGACACCCCGCCCGCCAACTTTGCCAGGAAAAATGTGCCGCGCGTCGGTCCGATAGCCATGTCGTCTCTCCCACCCTCGCCGCTCGATTCCGCATCACGCGCGGCGGCCTTTTGATTTTCAGTTTCTTATACGCCGATCTTGGTAACCGGTGTCAGCATGATCGAATTTCGCATCCATCCTGTCAAGAAAAAACTTGTATGACAACCTCGAAGTTGCGGCAGTCGAATTAAACGGCTGACAAGGGACCGCTATTCGCTTCGGCCAGCCACAGGATCGGCTGGCGAACGGGGAAGTTTCGCACCACCTCGCCGGTCGCCGGATCGGCATCGAGTCGGCGCCAGAGCGCCAGCCAGTCGGCGCGGCCCAGCGCGAGGCCGGCGAAGAGCAGGCTCGGCTGGCGCACCGGGAAGCCATCCCAATACTCGATGTCGGGCGGCAGCGGCCACCGCGCCTTGTCCTCGATATAAGGCGCCATCCATGCGGCCGCCTGCCCGATCGAACCGCCGTCGGGGGTCGCCCAGGCGATGAGATCGCCCTTCCCTTCGCCGAGCAGCCACGCGGTCGCAGCGAGCACGTCGAGGTTGAAGAGCGCATAGGCATAAGGCTTGGTGCGCGCGAGTTCGAGCGGCTGGCGCCCGTCGGGCTCGATCTGGTTCGGGATGATCACCGTCTGAAGCCGCGCCCGCGCATCGGTCAGCACATCCTCGCGGCCGAGCAACGCTGCGAAAGACGCGGCTTGCAGCAACCAGCACGTCCCGTGATTATTCTTCTGGTCGCGCTCCTCGATCCCAAAGGGCGACGTCAACAGCCAGTCGAGATAGGCCGCGAACCAGCCCTCGACCCCCGCGCGGATCGCCGCATAGCCCGGCGCGCCGGCTTCGGCGAAGCATTGCGCGGCGCGCGCGACCTCGGAAATCTGCAGCGTGTCGATCACCCCGATGGCGCGGCCCTGGTTCACCCCGATGATCGCCTGCGCGTGGTTCAAATTGGGGCTCATCCGCGTCGCTGGATCGACGAACCACGCGGCCAGATGTCGCATCGCGGCGGTCGCGAAGCGATCCTCGCGCGTCAGCTTCCACGCCGCGGCAAGCATCGGCACGGTGCGCCCGAAGGCGATCAGCGCGTCGCGATGCCCGTCGAACTTGTCGGGGTTCGACCGCCCGTCGCGGCGGATATAGGGACCGTCGGGATGGGCCGGGTCGGGCCACCAATAATCGCCCTCCGAATAATAATCCCGCGGCCCCGCCGGGCTGCGCGTTGCCGGAATGGCAGCGATCGTGCGCGGTTCGTCATGGAGCAGCGCCAAGGCCCGCGGCAACACGCGCGCGCGCTCGATCGCAGCGATATCGACCCCGTCCCCGCGCGCTATCGCCGCCGCCGGCCATGCAAGCAGCGTTGCAAGAAGCAGGGAACGACGCGCGATCATGCGCTGCCCTAGCGCGCCCGGTGACGCAGCGCGAGGTCGCCCGCGACTGTGCGCGGATAGGCGCCCGGCCCCCAAGCGGCATCGGCGCGCACGAGCAGTTCGTCGAGCGCCTCGGCGGGCCAGCGCCCTTCCTTGTACGGCCAGTCGGCGGCGCGCCCGCGATAGGCGGCGACATAGTCGGTCGCGCGGCGCAGCGAGCGCCCCTTCTCCTCGGCATCGTAGAGATCGAAGCCGAGGCAGGCGGCGCTGTCGGCGACGCCATAAGCCGCGTCCAAGGCATAGAGCGAATAATGGAAGCTGCGCGTGCGCGTCAGTTCCTCGGGCAGCGCGCCCTGCGCATCGACTTGCCGCGCAAGCCGCACCTTCGGGAAGGCCGAGACGATGCGCTGCGCCACCTCGGGCCGCCGCGCGAACAGCGCGAAGCGCGCGACCTGCGCGTCGTACCACAGGCCGTGATTGTTGCGTTTGGCGCTCTCGGCCTTGCCGTTCGCGCTTTTCAGCATCCAGTCGAGATGCCGCCCGAACCAGGCTTCGAGCGCCGCGTTCTCCTCGGCCGTCAGCGCCCCCGACGGCGCGATCAGCCCGACCGCGTCGATCACCCCGATGAAGGCCGCGCCGTCGAGCACGCCCTCGGGGCGGCCGTTCGAAACGCCCGGCACCGCCTGTGCATAATCGAGCCCGGGATTCATCGCGGTCGCGGGATCGAGAAACCACGTCCGCACCACGCGCGCCGCGCCTTCGGCATAATTCGCTTCGCCGCTGTAGAAATAGGCGAGCGCCAGCGTGTCGGCGTCGCGCGCCATGCGGCTCAATGCAACGCGGTCGAAGCGGTTCGATTCGACGTCGGGATTAGTGTCGCCGTCGCGGCGCACATAGGGGCCCTTTGGGTTGGCAGGGTCGGGCCACCAGTAGCGCGCGAGGCTGACATAGTCGTGGCGGTCGCCCGACACAGGGATGCTCCGCTTGTCCATCACCGACGCGGGTTTCGCCGCCAGCGCCTTGTCGGCGCGGACGATCAAGTCGCGATAGGCGGCCGCGACGACGGGATCGCTCGCCAGGCTCGCCTTGATCGCAGTGAGTTCGTCGGGATGCAGCCCGAAGACCCGCCGCCCCTCGAACGCTGCAGCATAACCTTCTTCACCCCGGCAGGTGGCGCCGCCGTCCTCCGGGGAAAAAGCCGCCGCCGCGGATGGCATCGCGGCGGCGGCGGCGGCGGCCAGGACCAGCGGGAGGATGTGCCGGCCCGGCCTGAAACGCGCTGGGATCACAGGCGGACCCGGAACCCGAAGAAATATTGCGTGCCGCCGCGCGACACCTCGGCGATGCTGTCGTAGCTGCCCTTGTACATGATGTCGGGGGTGCCGGTGACGTTGAGCGCCTGCAGCTTGAGCTGGACATTCTTCGTCAGATCGTACTGCGCCGACAGGTTGAGATAGGTGCCGCCGCGGATCTCGCGGTTGGTACCGCCGTTGGGCTTGTAATAGCCCGAGCGGTAGCGAAGGTTCGCGCGCAGCGAGAGGCCCCATTTCTCGAACCACACCGAACCGCTCGCGGTCCATTTCGACAGCCCGATCAGATTGGCCGGATCGACATAGGCGGCGACCGGCGAAGTGTCGGGATATTCGAAATTGGCGAAGGCGCGATTGACCGACCCCTGCACCCCGAAGCCGTCGAGCGGATCGGGCAGCCAGGTGAAGGCGTGGCTCGCGGTCGCCTCGACCCCGTAGAGGTCGCGCGTCTCAAGGTCGTTCGACGGCGCGACGGGGTTGATCGTGAAGGTCTCGGTCATCGGCGCGCCGCCGTCGCGAATCGTCGTCACTGTAATATCGGTCGGGATTGGCTCGGAGCGGCCGATCACCGTCCCCTTCGCCCATTTATAATAGCCCGCGACCGACACGAGCGTGTCCTTGGACGCATAAAGCTCGAGGCTGGCGTCGATATTCCATGCGCGCAGCGGCTTGAGGTTCGGATTGCCCGTCGTCGCGTTGAAGATGATATTGTCGACGCCGATGGCATCGACCGTCGGGGTCAGGCTGATCCCCGCGCCGAAGCTTTCGATGCCCGAGCGCGCGATCGCGCGATAGGCCGCGAGACGCAGCTTGACCTCCTGCGACAGATCGAAGGCGACATTCGCGCTCGGCAGGAAATAATTATAGCTGCCCTTCGACGTGTTGGTCGACAGCGGCTGGCTCGGATCGATCGCGATCGAATAATCGTCGCCGACCGTGTCGATGGTCAGGCGGTAGGCCTGGCGAAAACCCGTCGAGCTGATGTCGGTCTTGACCCAGCGCAGCCCGACATTGCCGCTAACCGGCACGCTGCCCATGTCGGTTTCGAAATTGGCCATCGCATAAGCCGCGTAAATCCGCTCGGTGACGTCGATGTCGCTCGGGTCGCGGCCGTCGGCGGGATAGGGCAGCGCGTCATCGCTGCCGGTGAAGGTGCGGAACAGGCAGTCGTTGTCGAACGTCGCCCAGCGCGTGACGTTCGTCCCCATGCCGCGCATATAGCTGGTGGTGGTGAACGGGACGCGGCAATTCTGGTTCGCCTGCCCGATCAGTTGCGCCGGGGTCACCCCGTTGATCGCGACGAGCGTGTTGAGGTCGCTGTTGCGCGCATTGTCGTTAGTGCGGTGGTGGTCGGAGACGCGGCCGCCGATCTTCACGCTGGTGATGAAGCCGTCGAGTTCGCGCTCGGCGTCGAGGCGGGCTGCCCAGATTCGGTCCTTGCGGTCGGTGACGAAGCGGTTGCGCGCATAGACCGCGTTCGCGGCGTTGGCGAGGAACAGCCCATGGTCGGTGATGTCGAAATTGTCGAACGCGACCACCGGCACGACATCGTCCTCGACATAGGTCAAAGTATAGCCGACGCGCCGCGTCGAGCGCATGCGCGTCTGCTTCTGCGTCTCGGTGCGGTGGCTGTTCGAATAGGAGGCGTCGAAGGCGATGTTCCAGCGGTCCGGCGTCCAGATCAGGCTGACCCCGCCGCCGATATATTCCTCGTTTCGCTGGCGCGTTTCGAGCTGGTTCTCGAGGTTCGAATTGCCGCGGTAGCTCATCAGCGCATTGGCCGAATAGCCGTTGCTGCCGTTGCCGATAAGCAAGGGCTGGACCCCGCGCAGCCCCTCGGTGATCTGGAGCACATTGCGATCTTCCAGGCTCGCGCGCTTCGAATATTGGCCGTCGATCGCGATCTCGAAATCGCTCGACGGGCGCCACTGGATCGCGCTGATCAGCCCGTCGCGCACTTCGGAGGTGGTCTGGGTGCGGAAGCTGCGCGAGCTGTTCGCGAAATAGGGATCGACGATCGTCTCGTTCGCGTTGCGCGGCGCGGCGGCGAAGGTGCAATTGACGGTGTTGGTCAGACCATTGGTCGCCGCTGTATTGCACAGCTGGAAAGTGGCATTCGCGTTATAATAATCCTCCGGCGCGGTGGTATCCTGCCGCTGATAACCGATCGACACCCCGATATCGCCAAGTCCGGTCTCGAACTGGTCGGTGTAGGAGAAGTTCGCGCGATAACCGAGCCCGTCGTGCTGGTAGACGTCATTGTCCTGCGGCTGGAAATCGCCGCGAACCTCGAACTGGATCCGGCGCTTGCCGTAATCGAGCGGGCGCATCGATCGCAGCTCGATCACCCCGCCTACCCCGCCTTCGAGGAAGTCGGCGCGCTGGGTCTTGTAGACGAGCACGCCGTTGACCAGCTCGGACGGGAATTGCTGGAAGGCGACCGAGCGGTCGGGCCCCGCGGTCGACACCTCGCGCCCGTTGAAGGTCGAGAAACTGAGCGTCGGGCCGAGCCCGCGCACCGAAAGCTCGTTGGCATTGCCCTTGAAGCGGTCGGCCGAGACGCCGACGATGCGTTCGAGCGTGTCGCCGATCGAATTGTCGGGGGTCGCGCCGATCTCGTCGCTGACCAGCCCGTCGACGACGACGTCGGCGGCGCGCTTGAACTCGATCGAGCTGCGCTGCGTCGCGCGCGCGCCGGTGACGATGATCGCATCGTCGTCGGTCGCGGCCGCCGCCGCGGCGACCGGATCGACCGGCTGGCTCTCGGCTTCATCGGCAGCCGGCGCATCCTGCGCCGATGCCGGCATCGCAGCGAACAATGCGGCGGATGCCAGAAGCGCGCCGCGCGCGACCGAAAGCGACGATGACCTCATATTCCTCTCCCCTTGTGATGCCGCCGCAGAGGCGGCGCGACCCGGTTGATACCGGTGTCAAACTCAAATGTATGACAACTTACTAGTTGTCGGACAACTTGGAGTCAACTGGGGATGTCGGGAGGCAGATGGGGAGGGTGAAGAAGAAAGATGTCCGGAAGCGGGCGGTTGCGGGCGTCGATCTCCCCTCCCTGCAAGGGAGGGACCGGGGGTGGGTGGC
The DNA here is from genome assembly GCF_001984035.1 of Sphingopyxis sp. QXT-31. Lineage (NCBI taxonomy): Bacteria > Pseudomonadati > Pseudomonadota > Alphaproteobacteria > Sphingomonadales > Sphingopyxidaceae > Sphingopyxis > Sphingopyxis sp. QXT-31. The sequence continues at coordinate 1,937,022 of NZ_CP019449.1, forward strand.
CGCCGAAGGCGGCGCTCTGCCTCTTGCTCGCTTCGCTCGCCACCCACCCCTAACCCCTCCCTAAAAGGGAGGGGAATGGCAGCTAACCACCCTAAAACCGCCCTCAATACCGCCCGCGCTTCCGCGCCAGGTCAACCATCGCACTCCCCGCCAGCAGATACGCCCCGCTGCCGTAGAATTGTGTCTCCTTCGCCGAGACGCTGTCGGGCCGGTCGCCGACCTGCTGCACCCAGCCGAGCATGCCGTCGCCCTGCACCCCGCGCACCACCGCATTCCAGCCGCGGATCGCTGCAGGCTCATAGGCGGCGGCGTCGAGCAGCCCGGTATCGACGCCCCACGCGAATGCATAGGTGAAAAAGGCGGTCCCGCTCGTCTCGGGCGGGGTGCCCGGATCGCTGTCGAGCAGCGACGCCGGCCAATAGCCATCGGCCTTCTGCAGCGTGAGCAGCTTCGCCGCCATCTCCTTGAACAGCCCCTCATAATAGGCGCGCTTGGGGTCCTTGCGGTCCATCGTCTGGAGCATGCGGACGAGCCCCCCCATCACCCAGCCGTTGCCGCGGCTCCAGAACAATTTCCGCCCCTTGGCGTCGCGCATGTCGAAAAAGCGGCTGTCGCGAAAATAGAGCTTTGCCGCGGGATCGTAGAGATAGTCGGTGGTTGCCTTGAACTCCTCATGCGCGAAATCTGCATAGCGTTTCTCGCCGGTTGCCTTGCTCATCTGCAGCAAGGTCGGCGGCGCCATGAAGATCGCGTCGCACCAACACCACCGATCGGTGCAGTCCGATGTCCCCTTGCCGGGGGCGTGCGGAATGAACTCCAGCCCGATCGTCGGGCGATTGGCGAGGACATGGTCGAAATAGGCGCGCGCGGGCGCGATCGCGGCCTTGCCGCCGCCATTCGTCGACGCCCAGATCCACGCCTGCGCGATCAGCTGGTCGTCGGCGTGGAAAGGCTTGTCGCCGAGCTTCCAAGCCTGCTCGCGGCCGAGGTCGAGCAAGGGTTTCGCATAGGCCTTGTCGCGCTTGGCAAGCTCGGTCAGCGCGACCCAGAAGGTCGCCTGCTGCCAGTCGCGCGGGTTCTGCACGCTCTTGCGCGCCGCGGGCATCGTCGCCCAGTTCGTCCGGTTGGCAAGCTGCCAGTCGGCGACGCGCCGCGTGTCGGCGAGGATCGCCGAAGCGCGCGGCATCTGCGGTTCGGCCTCGGCGACGACGGCGGGCGTCGAGGCGAGCATCAGCGGGGCAAGCAGGGTCAGGGACATGGCACTTCCTTTGCGGGCAAAAGGGCGACGGAGGAAAGGGTGAGGCGCATCGCGCCGCTTGTCGAGAGAACCGCAGGCGCGGTGACCTGGTCGAGGCGTGCGCCCGGGAGGCAGGCGAGCGGGATGGTCAGACTTTGCCACCCCTGCCCCGCGAGCGCGGCAAGCCGCGGCGCGATGTCGAGCCGCGCGGTGCAACCGGGGCCGCAGCGCAGCTCCAGCATCGCCGCGCCCTTGGGCGCTTCGTCGATCTTGAGATCGAAGACGATTGCCAGCGGCCCCGCCTGCGACAGGTCGGCGGCATGCGCGTTGGCGATGATCAGCGTGCCGCGTGCGCGGCCCGACCAGATGATCTCGCGCGCATCCTCCTGCGCGTCGCGGTCGACCGGGCGCACCGCTATCGCGCCATTGTCGGCGGCGCCGTCGATCGCCTGCGGGCTGTCGTTGGCGGCGTCGATGAGCAAGCGGCGCGTGCCCGTCGGGCGCCCGCGTTCGAACAGGGCGCCGGTCAGCGCCTGCTCGACGACGATACCGGGATCTTCCGAGAGCGGCACGTCCGCCTTGCGGTCGGCGAGCGTCAGCCCGTAACCGAACGGATAGAGCGGCCGGTAGTCGTTATCGCCGACATTCAGCGGCGCGCCCTTGGCATCGGCGGGCCAAGAGAAGGGCAGCTTGCCCTTGAAGTCGGCCTTGCCGAAGAGGACATCGGCAACCCCGCCGCCTTCCGAACCCGGCAGCCACGCCGCGACGAAGGCATCGGCGGCGTTGATATGGCGGTTCACCCACAAGGGCCGCCCCGACAGGAACACCGCGACCACCGGCACCCCCTCGGCGCGCAGCCGCTGCAGGATCGCTAGATTGCCACGCGTGTCGTCGAAATAGAGGTCGGCGCGGTCGCCTTGGAATTCGGCATAGGGATCCTCGCCGAACACGATGACCGCGGCGTCGGGCTTGGCGCCATAGCGCCCGTCGACCGCCAGCGCCGCGGTGCCGCCCCCGGCCTTCACCGCCTCGCGCACCCCCGCGAAGATCGTGGTCGCGCCGGGGAAATGCTCGGGCTTGGTCCCCGTGCCCTGCCAGCTCAGCGTCCAGCCGCCTGATTGCTTCGCGACATCGTCGGCGCCGTCGCCCGCGACGAGGATATGCGCGCCGGCCTTCAGCGGCAGCACGCCGTCGTTCTTGAGCAGCACCAGCGACTCTTGCACCGCCTGCCGCGCCACGGCGCGATGCACCGCGGAGCCGAGCAGTTCGTAACGCCCCGCATAGGCCCGCGCCGACGGCCGCCCCGCCTCGAACAGCCCGGCGCGCAGCTTGACGCGAAGGATGCGGCGCACGGCATCGTCGAGCCGCGCCATCGGCAGCGCGCCCGACTTCGCCGCAGCCAACGTCGAGCCGTAGAGCCCCTTCCAGCTCGCGGGTGCCATATAGAGGTCGAGCCCGGCGGCGAGCGACGCGGGGCAATCGGTCGGGGTGCAGCCGGGCACCTTGGCATGCCCGTCCCAGTCGCCGACGACCAGCCCGTCGAAACCCCAGCGGCGCTTGAGTATATCGGTTAGCAAGCTGGCATTGCCGTGCATCTTGACGCCGTTCCAGCCCGAAAAGCTCGCCATCACGCTCTGCACATCGGCATCGAGCGCGGCGACATAGGCGGGCGCGTGCAGGCGGATCAGATCGGCCTCATCGACCTGCGCATCGCCGCGGTCGCGCCCGCCCGCGGTGCCGCCGTCGGCGATGAAATGCTTGGCGGTCGCGACGATATGCGGGCCCTTCAGCCAGTCGGCATCGCCGCGGCGTCCCTGCAGCCCGTGGACGAAGGCGGTCGCATAGTCGCGCACGATCGCGGGATCCTCGGCGAAGCTCTCATAGGTCCGCCCCCAGCGGTCGTCGCGCGCGACCGCGATCGTCGGCGCGAAGGTCCAGTCGAGCCCGGTAACGCGCATCTCGATCGCGGTGACCTGCCCGATCCGCTCCATCAGCGCCGGATTGCGCGCCGCGCCGAGCCCGATATTGTGCGGAAACAAGGCCGCGCCGACGATATTGTTGTGGCCGTGCACCGCATCGGCGCCCCACATCACCGGGATGCGCGGCAGGGCGCCGTTCGGGCGCATCGACGCGTCATAATAGGCATCGGCCGCGACTACCCAGTTCGACGCCGGACCGAATTCGTCGCCACCGGGCGACGAACTGCCGCCGTTGAGGATCGAGCCGAGATGATAGTCCGCGACATCCTCAGGCGTCGTGCTGCCGATATCGCCCTGGATCACCTGCCCGACCTTCTGCTCGAGCGACATCGCCGCGAGGATCGTACCGATCCGCGCCTCGATCGCAGCCTCGGGCGCAGCCGCCGTACGCGCGGGCCAGCGCGCCGGATCGGCGACGCCCGGCGCCTGCGCGCCCGCCCCCCCGCCACAGCCGACGAGGATCAATGCCCCCGCCATCACCCGCTTCACGGCTCGCCCCACTTCGCTCTCCCTCAAAATTTGTCGTACTTTTTGGCCTTGACACCGGTGACAATATCTTTCCTTTTCCAGCGAGCGTGTCAATAAGGTTGTCAGACAACTACGCCAAAAAAGGGAATGGAATGCCGAAGATCGTGTCAGCGCGGGTGATCGTTACCAGCCCGAGCCGCAATTTCGTCACGCTGAAGATCGCGTGCGACGACGGCACCACCGGCGTCGGCGACGCGACGCTCAATGGGCGCGAACTGGCGGTCGCGGCCTATCTTTCCGAGCATGTCGTCCCCTGCCTGATCGGGCGCGATGCGCATGCGATCAACGACAACTGGCACTATCTTTACAAGGGCGCCTATTGGCGGCGCGGGCCCGTCACGATGACCGCGATCGCCGCGGTCGACATGGCGCTGTGGGATATCAAGGGCAAGGTCGCGGGGCTCCCCGTCTACCAGCTGCTCGGCGGCGCAGCACGCGACGGCTGCATGGTCTATGGCCACGCCAATGGCGAGACGATCGCCGACACGATCGAGGCCGCGCTCGAATACCAGCGCCAGGGTTACAAGGCGATCCGCCTGCAATGCGGGGTCCCCGGCATGGCATCGACCTATGGCGTCAGCAAGGACCGCTATTTCTACGAACCCGCGGACGCCGCGCTGCCCAGCGAGAATCGCTGGTCCACCGAGAAATATCTTCGCGTCGTGCCCGAACTCTTCGCCGCGGCGCGCGAGGCGCTGGGCTGGGACGTCCACCTGCTCCACGACGTCCACCACCGGCTGACCCCGATCGAGGCCGGCCGGCTGGGCAAGGACCTCGAACCCTGGCGCCCCTTCTGGATCGAGGATGCGACCCCCGCCGAGGACCAGGACGCCTTCCGCCTGATCCGCCAGCACACCACCGCACCGCTCGCGGTCGGCGAGATCTTCAACAGCGTCTGGGACTGCAAGGCGCTGATCGAGAACCGGCTGATCGACTATATCCGCGCGACCGTGCTCCACGCCGGCGGCATCACCCATATGCGCCAGATCGCCTCGCTCGCCGAACTGCATCAGGTGCGCACCGGCTGCCACGGCGCGACCGACCTGTCGCCGGTGACGATGGCCGCGGCGCTGCACTTGGGGATCAGCATTCCCAATTTCGGCATCCAGGAATATATGCGTCACACGGCGGACACCGACGCGGTATTCCCGCACGCCTATTCTTTCGCCGACGGCATGCTGCATCCGGGCGATGCGCCGGGGCTGGGCATCGACATCGACGAGAGCCTCGCCGAAACTTTCCCCTATGCCCGCGCCTATCTGCCGGTGAACCGGCTCGAGGACGGGACGATGTGGAGCTGGTGATGCGCGCCGCGGTGTTAGGCCTGCTACTGATCGCCACCGGTGCCGGGGCGCAGGAAAAGGCGCCGCTGCGTCCCGCGACGGCTGAGGAGCAGATGGCGCGCGCCGCGGTCGTCATCGCCGACTATCGTTATGGCGACCTGCTCTGGGAGAATGACCGCATCGCGTTCCGCATCTATGCGCGCGCGCTCGAACAGGCCGAGCCGCCCTCCTCCTCAGGCATCGACGCATGGGGCAAGAATATACGCTGGCCGTTCATGGACCGCCAGCTGCGCACCGGCGACCAGCATGCGAACCATGGCGAGGGCATCGACTTCTATAACGTCGGCACCGGGCGCGGCACCGGCGGGCTCGGCATCTGGTACGACAACAAGCTCTGGACCTCGCGCAACTATGTCCGTCCGCAGATCCTGCGCGCAGGACCCGATGTCGCCGACTTCACCGTCGACTATGAACCCTGGCCGGTCGACACGCTGCGCACCGTCCGCGAGACGCGGCGCTTCACCCTTCCCGCCGGCACCAACTTCACCCGCCTGACCTCGACCATTTCCTCGAGCAGCGCCGAGGAAATGGTCGTCGGCATCGGCATCTCCAAACGCCCGATCAACGGCGCCCGGCTCGGCGAAATCCGGAAGGACGAAGCGCGCGCCCGGATAAGCTGGTGGGGACCCGCCGACGGCGACAAGGGCCGCATGGCCGCCGCCGTCATCGTCGATCCCACCGCTTTCGCGGGCTTCGCCGAAGACGCCGACAATTACCTCGTCCTCGTCCGCGTCACACCCGGTCGACCCTTCGTCTATTACAGCGGCGCGGCGTGGGACCGCGGCGGCGACTTCGCCACGCAGGCCGACTGGATGGCGCATGTCGCGGCGCAGCGCCCCGACTTCCGCCCCTAGCCAGTCCCTCGCCGCGATGATAACGCTGTCGGCCATGAGGGTGACGAAGGCGGCGTCGCTGGCCGATGATCTGGTCCAGCGTTTCGAACAACAGATCGAATCGGGCGAGATGGCCCCCGGCGCGCGCTTCCCGACCGAGAAGGCGATCACCGAGGCGTTCGGCGTCAGCCGCACGGTGGTGCGCGAGGCCTATTCGCGGCTCGCGGCGCGCGGGCTGCTGGTGTCGCGCCGCGGGTCGGGCGCCTATGTCGCCGACGGCGCGCGCTATCGCGCCTTCCAGATCGCCGCCGACGAATTCGGCGCGATCGAGGATGTGCTCCGCCTGCTCGAAATGCGCATGGGCTTCGAGGCGGAAATGGCCGACCTCGCGGCGCGCCGCCGGACCGAAGCGGATCTGGACGCGATCCGCGCCGCGCTCGAGGCGATGGAAAACAGCGCCAACGTCGACGAATCGGTCGTCGCCGACGCGGCGTTTCATGCGGCGATCGCCGCCGCGACGCGCAACGATTATTTCCTGCGCTTCACCCAGTTCCTCGGCGTGCGCCTCGTCCCCTCGCGCAAGCTCTATCTGCAGGGCAGCGACCGCCAGCGGCACCAGCAATATGCGCGCACGATCAACCGCGACCATCAGGCGATCTTCGATGCGATCGAGGCGGGCGACCCGGCAGCGGCGCGGCGCGCGGCGCGGCGCCATATGGAAAAATCGATCGACCGCTATCGCGCAATGCAGGACGGCCTGACGACGGATTCGACCGACGACTGACCAGCGATGCTTGCGCCCCCGCCGCAACCCCCTAAGGCGGATGCATGACTGAGGCCCCGTCCGTCCCGATGGCGATGCGCCGGCTCGGCTTCGCCGGCACCACCGACGGCCCAATCGTCCGCGACATCGCGGTCGAAGCACCGATCTCGGTCGAGGTGAACGGAATCGGCTATGCCGTGATGATGGCGACCCCCGCCGACCTCGAGGATTATGCCGCCGGCTTCGCGCTCGGCGAGGGGCTGGTGCAAAGTGCCGCGCAGATCCGCAGCATCGACGCCCACCCGATCGAGGGCGGCATCGCGCTGCGCCTCTGGTTGCCCCCCGAGCACAGCGAAAGGGCTCTCGAACGCGCGCGCAAGCGCGTGAGCGAGAGCAGTTGCGGGCTCTGCGGTATCGAGAATATCGAGGAGGTGCTTCGTCCCCTGCCCCCCGTCACCGCCCGGATCGCGACGACGCGCGACGCGATCGCGGCGGCGCTGGCGGGTCTGGCCGATCACCAGCCACTGGGCCACGCGACCGGCGCAGCGCACGCCGCCGCCTTCTGCGACCCCGACGGCAGGATCCGCCTCGTCCGCGAAGATGTCGGGCGGCACAATGCGCTCGACAAGCTCGTCGGCGCACTGGCGCGGGCGGGTGTCGATCCCGCGACGGGCTTCATCCTGCTCTCGGCGCGGTGCAGCTACGAACTGGTCGAAAAGACCGCGCGCGCGGGATGCCCGATGCTGGTCACCATCTCGGCCCCGACCAGCCTCGCCGCGGCACGCGCCGCCGCCGCCGGGCTGACCCTCGTCAGCCTCGCGCGTCCCGATTCGGCGCTGGTCGTGAACGACACACGCGGGATGATCGCATGAGCACGCTCGGCGCCGTGCTCGCCGGCGGCCGCTCCTCGCGCTTCGGATCGGACAAGGCCGAAGCGCTGCTGGAAGGGCAGAGCCTGCTTGATCACGCCATCCGCGCGCTCGCGCCGCATGTCGATACCGTCGTCGTCGCGGGACGCGCGATGCCCGGCCGGCCGATGATCGCCGACTGGCCCGCCTCCGACCTCGGCCCCATGGGCGGCATCGCGGGCGCGCTGCGCTATGCGGAAAGCCAAGGCTTCAACCAACTGCTCTGCATTTCGGTCGACTGCGTCCGCCTGCCCGAGGACCTGCGCACCCTGCTCGAACCGGGCCCCGCCTATCTCGCGAGCCAGCCGGTGATCGGGCTCTGGCCGGTGTCGCTACGCGCCGAAATCGAGGCACAGCTGACGACGAGCGACGACCGCTCGGTGCGCCGCTTCGGCAACCGCGTCGGCGCGCGCGCGGTCGCCTGCGACTTCGTGCCGCCGAACGTCAATAGCGTCGCCGATTTGGACCGGCTAACCGACCTATAACCCGCCGAGCGCGTTCACGGTGAACGCCAGGATTCCCATGTTGAAGACGAACGCCGCCAGACAATGGCCGAGCACGACGCGCCGCATATGCGCGCCCGTGACGCTGACGTCCGAGGTCTGGAAGGTCATGCCCAGCGTGAAGGCGAAATAAAGGAAGTCCCAATAATCGGGCTCATGCGTGCCGGGGACCTCGAGCCCGCCCCGGTCGCGTCCCTTCGCCTGCAGATAGAAAAGATGCGCATAGTGGAGCGTGAACATCATGTTCGCGAACAGCCAGGCGAGCGCGAGCGTCGCGACGATCAGGATCACGTCCTTCCGCCCGAGGCTGCCCGGATCGGCGATCAGCGCGCCGACGGTGAACAGGATCACCAGCGACAGCAGCGCCGAAATCGCGAGCAGTCCGGCGCGATTGGCGTCATTTTCTTGGGCGCGCCGCCGCATGGCGTCGGCATCCGACGACAGCAGCGGCACCACGGCGAGGAGAAACACGGCGGCGGCGATATCGAAGCCGAGCAGCAACGCCGTGCGCGGATCGTAACCCCACGCGCTCGCCGCGCCGGTCGCGACGATCAGCACCGCGGCAAAGATCAGGAAACGGACCGGCGCGATATGCCGCCCCGGGGCAAAGGCCCTAGGCTGCGCCATCGCTCGCCACCACGCGCACCGGGATCGACTTCGCCGCCGGGCAACCGCTGATCTTGTCATAGAAAGCCAGCGGCAACAGCGGGTTGAGTTCGGGATAATAGCCCGCGACCGACCCGCGCGACATCGGATAGTCGATGATCGTCAGCCCCTCGACGCGCCGCGCGATGCCGTCGCTGCCGATCGTTTCGAGCGTCACCTTCGCCCCTGCCGCCAGCCCGCGATCGGCGATGTCGTCGGCGTTCATGAACAGGACCATCCGGTCGCCATACACGCCGCGATAGCGATCGTTATAGCTGTAGATCGTCGTGTTGAACTGGTCGTGCGAGCGCACCGTCGCGAGCCGCAGCATCGCCGGATCGTCGACCGGCGCATTGACCGCGAGCCCCGGCAGGATGAGGAAATTGGCCTTGCCGTTCGGCGTCGCCCAGACGCGCCGCCGCGGCGGGATATCAAGGTGGAAGCCATGCGGCGCCTTGATGCGCTCGGCAAAATCTTCGTAGAGCGCCGGATAGACCGCGGCGATCTTGTCGCGGATCAGGCCATAATCCTCTATATAGCTCGCCCAGTCGACCTTGCTTTCGGGCAGCGTCGCCATCGCCATGCGGCACACAATCTCGGTCTCTGGCAGCAGATTTTCGCTCGCCGGGTCGAGCACCCCGCGCGAGGCCGTGACGTTCGACATCGAATCCTCGATCGTCACGAATTGCTCGCCCTTGGCGGTCTCGATCCGCTCCGAGCGCGCGATCACCGGCAGGATCAGCGCGTCCTTGCCGTGCACCAGATGCCCGCGATTAAGCTTGGTCGCGATGCCGACGGTCAGGTCGAGCCTGCGCATCGCATCATAGGAGCGCTCGGTGTCGGGCACCGCGCGCACGAAGTTTCCGCCAAGGCCGATGAAGACCTTCGCCGTCCCCGCGAGCATCGCCTCGACCGACTCGACCGTATGATGACCATGCTCGCGCGGCGGTTCGAAGCCGAAGACGTCGCGGACCTTGTCGAGATAGGCCTGCCCCGGTTTCTCGTCGATGCCGACGGTGCGGTCGCCCTGCACGTTCGAATGGCCGCGAATCGGCGAGATACCCGCGCCCGGCTTGCCGAAATTGCCCTTGAGGAGGAGCAGGTTGGCGATCTGCTGGACCAGCTGCGATCCCTGCTGGTGCTGGGTGATGCCCATGCCGTAACAGATGATCGTCGCCTTCGACGCGATATAGATTTCGGCGCAGCGCCGGATCTGCGCCTCGTCGATCCCCGCCGCGGCGACCAGATCGGGCCAGGCCTGCGCCTCGATATCGACCTTCAGCGCTGCGAACCCGTCGGTATGCTCATCGATGAAGTCATGATCGAGCACCGCCTCGCCTGCCGCCTCGCGCTCGAACAAGACTTTCATCATGCCCTTGAGCAGCGCCAGGTCGCCGCCGATTTTGATATGCACGAACTCGCTGGTGATTTCGGTCGAGCCGAAGGTCGCCATCTGGACGATATCCTGCGGCTCGGTGAACTGGATCAGCGCGCGTTCGGGCATCGGGTTGACCGCCACGATCGGCACCCCACGTTTGCGCGCCTCGACCAGCGGGGTCATCATCCGCGGCGCATTGGTCCCGGCGTTGTGACCGATCAGGAAAATCGCCTCGGCATGCTCGAAATCGTCGAGGATCACCGTGCCCTTGCCCACGCCGATCGAATGCGGCAGCCCGCGGCTCGTCGGTTCGTGGCACATGTTCGAACAATCGGGGAAATTGTTCGTGCCATATTCGCGCACGAAGATCGAATAGAGGAACGCCGTCTCGTTCGCGGTGCGGCCCGAGGTATAGAATTCGGCCTGGTTGGGGTCTTCGAGCGCGCGCAGATGCTTCCCGATCAGCGCGAACGCGTCTTCCCAGCTGACCGGCACATAATGGTCGGTGGCGGCATCGTAGCGCATCGGCTCGGTCAGCCGCCCCTGCATCTCGAGCCAATAGTCCGACTGTTCCATCAGCGCGGTGACGCTATGCTCGGCGAAAAAATCGCGCGTCACGCGGAACTTCGTCGCCTCATGCGCCAGCGCCTTGGCGCCATTTTCGCAGAATTCCAGCTTCTTGGTGCAGGTCGCGTCGGGGAAAGCGCAGCTCGGGCATTTAAACCCGCCGGGCTGGTTCATCGACAAGAGCGCGCGCGATCCCTTGCCGACCACGCTCTGCTCCATCAGCACTTTAGCGGTCGCTGCCGCGGCACCCCAGCCGCCGGCCGGGTGGTTGTACGGCTTATATCTTGATGTTCCGTCCGCCATGATCGGGCCAACCTAGACGATGTTGCGGCGGGTATCTATTGCGATACGGGCGCCAGCTCGATGATCTCCACCTGTGGCCCGGACCGTTCGCCTGCGGAGGGTTTCACGACAGCGCGCAGCCTTCCACGAGCGAGCAGATGGTCGTAGCGCGCGACCTCGGCGCGATAACCGAGGGGGTCGGCGCGGTAGCGCAGGTGGTTGGTGACGACCGCATAATCGGCGCGGCAGCTTTCGATGCGCGCCATGGCGACGTGACCGACATCGACGATCGCGCCGCCACCGCGCGTGCGGTCGACCTTCGAATTGCTCACGCGCCCGGCGAGCAGGTCGGGCACCTTGACGCAGCCCGCCGATCCCATCGGAAAGCGCAGCGCGAAGGGATCGGCGAGCAGGTCGAAGGCGGCGTGCTCGATCAAGATGCTGCTCCCCGGCGGCGCATGCGCGCGCAGCCACGCCGAGGCGATCTGGCGCGTATCGTGGCGACGCTCGGTCGCCTCGCTGCGCGCGGTGCCGATCATCGGCAGCAGCAGGAGCACCAGCGCAAGCGGCACAGCCGCTCCCCGCATCCGATGCGCGGGGAGAAAGTCGGCCAGTCCGCACAGCGCGCGCGCCACGGCGATGGCGACAAAGGGCAGCAACGGCACGATCCAGCGCTCCCAGCGCAGCGACTGCGCGCAGATCATCGCGAGGAACAACAGGACAAAAGGCAGGATGACGATGGTCCACCGCCGCCTATTGCCCGCGCCCCAGATCGTCCCCAGTGCGGCCAGCGACAGCCCGGCGATGCCCAGCGACGACAGCAGCGGGCCCGCGACATACCAGCCGAGATTACCGAAAAACCCCTCCCCGGTCGCGCCGGGATGCAGCGGTCGCGCCTCGCCCGACAGATTTTGCACCACCGTCGCATGGTCGAGTAGCAGATAGGGCGACACCACAACCAGCGTGAGCGCCGCCGAAACCATCAACCAAAACGGCCCCAGCCAGTCGCGGTCGCCCTCGGCGCGGCGCCCGGCCCAGGCGCAGAGCGCGGTCACGCCGACCGCCGCCGCGGGCCATTTGGTCGCGCAGGCGAGCCCCGCGCACAGTCCCGCGAAAACATAGTCGCGCCGCCGCCCGCGTTCGGCCGCCGTCAGCGCCGCCAGCGCGCCGAGCAGGATGAAGACGCTCGCCTGCACGTCGGTGCGGATGATCTGCGAATATTCGATATGCACCGGATTGACCGCCAGCACCGCGGCGGCGACCAGCCCGACCCGCGCCCCGCCCAGCCTTCTGCCCAGCCGCCAGGTCAACCAGACGCAGAGCAATCCGCAAGCGACGATCATCAACCGCACGGGCAGGAACAGGATTCCCGGGTCGGCGTAGACCGCCGCCGCCAGCGCATCGGCGTCGGCGTAGCGCCCCGTCGCAATCCCGATCCCGGCCACGCCTGCGATGACCAGCGCCAGCGAATAAAGCGTCGTCGTCCCCGGATGGCCGAACCAGCCGGGGTTCAGACTCTGCTTTTCGAGCATCTCCAGCGCGGTCGTCACGAACAGCGCTTCATCGGGGTCGTTGAGCGCCGGCAGCCCGAAACCGACGCCGCCGAGGCGCAGCACAAGCGCCGCGAGCAGGATCGCGAGCAGCGCCGCGCGTTCGAGCCAGCGCTGCCGGGAAGCGGAGAGCGCCATCTCAGTCGGCGCTGGCGAGCGTGAGCATATTGCCGAGCCGCAGACCGACTGGCCAGCGCGGCAGCGGCAGCCGGACCTCGCGCAGCCCCGCCGCCTGCAGCGCCTGCCGCCCCAGGAAGTCGACCGGAAAGACGTTGCGGCTGCGCTTGACACGCACCGTGCCATAACCCGCCTGGCGCAGCTGGCGCCCGATCGTGCGCGGATTGTAGAGCTGCGGATGCTGGAGGCAGAAGACCGGCCAGCGGCGCCCGAGCAGGCGGCGCATCACCGAGCGCTCATTGTGCGTGACGATCATCAGCACCCCGCCCTGCCGCAGCTTCGCCCGCACCGCGCGCAGCATCGGTGCGGGGTCGAGCAGATGGTCCAGCACATGCACCATCGCTGCGAGGCTGACCGAGGCGTCGGGCACCGCCGACAGGTCGGTCATGTCGGGCTGGATCGTCGTCGGCATCGCGCCGACGGCGCGGCGCAGTTCGGCATGCACCGCCCGATTGGGCTCGAACAGCCAGAAATGGCGGAAGCGCCCGCGCCGCGCCGCCTCGCGCGCCAGATGCCCGACGTCGGGGCCGATCTCCAGATAGGCGCCGCCCGCGATCACCGACGGCGCGGCATCGTCATAATAGCCGCGCTGGGTCGCGACGATCGCGCTTTCGGGGACGACCGCCATGTTCGGCAACATCGCCGAATAGAGCTCGCTCAGCTGGCGCTGGTCGAAGAAGTCGCGGTTGTAGAGCTGCTCGCAATGCGCGCAGCGATGATAGGTAAAGAAGCGCCGTTCCTGGTCGATCCCGTACCAATAGGGGTGCAGGTCGCGGAACGAACAGGCCTCTGCGCGCGGCGCGCTCGCAACTTCCTCGCGCGCGTCGTGCGACCCGCACAGCGGACAGGCGCGGTCTCTAAGGGCCGGCGCGCTCATCGCACGCCATGACCCCGAAAGGTGACGCGGCTGTGCCAGAACCAGCTGCCGACGATCAGCACGAGCGTGAAGCCGATCTGCGCGATCGCCGGCGGCACCCCGCCCAGCTCGACGAGCAGGGGCAGCGCCGCCCAGTTGGCGGCGTAATTCACGGCATAGAAGCTGGAAAAGGTCCCGAATTCGCGCAGCAGATCGCCGCGCGTGCGGAACACGCCGAGCTTGTAGGTCGTGAAGGCGAAGCAGAGGCAGACGATCTGCGCCACGCCCAGCGCGACCAGATAATGGGTGCGAAATTCGGGCACAGCCCACAAGAGCAGCGGATAGAAGGCGAGCCCGAAGGCGGTGTTGAGCGCGCCCGCCGCCAGGAAGCGCAGCGGCTTGCCCAGGCGGAGGAAACGCACCGTCATGATCTGGCTCATGCCTCGTCCATCAGCGCGATGCGCATATTCGCCGCGAGTTCCTCCCGCGGCAGGAAAGGCGACAGATCCTCGAGCGCGGGCGAGGTGATACGCCCGTCGGCATGCTGCTTCGCGCCGAGCTTGGGCGCGAAGCCGACATGCTCGTCGACCATGATCTCGCAGAAGGCCGGGCCGTCGGCGGCGAGCGTCGCCGCAATGGCATCGCCGAGTTCGGCATGGTTTGTCGCGCGGGTGTAAGCGAAGCCGAAGGCGGTCGCGATCTTCGAAAAATCGGGGAAGGTGACATTGCTCTTCGGCCCGCCGCCGACTTCCTGCCCGTTGAAGAAATTGCGCTGCGTCTGGAAGATCGAGACATAACCGCTGTTGTTGATCAGGATGACCTTCACGGGGAGATTATAGCCCGCGATCGTCTGCATTTCCTGCAGGTTCATCATGATGCTGCCGTCGCCCGCGATCGCGATCACGCGGCGCTCGCCCCTGGTCGCAGCGCAGACGCCGATGGCGGCGGGCAGGTCGTAACCCATCGTCGCGCAGCCCGAATTGGTCCACAGTCGCTGGCCATGCTTGAGCTGCGCCGCCTGGAAGCCGACGACGCAGGCGCTGCCGTTGCCGGTGACGACGATATCGTCCTCCCCCAGCTGTGCGAACAGCTCGTCCATCGCGACATAGGGATGCACCAGCACATCATGACCCCGATATTCGGGCAGCACCGCCGGGAAAGCGGCAACGCGCCCGCGCGCCCAGCCGAGCCATTCGCGCTGCGCGTCGCTCGGCCCGGCATAGGGCTGCGCCAGCAGCGCCGGGATCAGATCAGCAAGGTCCGCGGTGACCGGCATGTCGGGGACAACCGTCGGCTTCGCGAGTTCGACGGGATCGATATCGACCCAGATCTTGTACGCTTCGCGCGCGAAGCTCTTCCAGTTGTAGCTCACCTGCCGGATGTTGAGCCGGCTGCCGAGCACGAGCAGCAGGTCGGCGCTCTGCGTCACCATATTGCCGCCACGGTCGCCGACGGTGCCGGGCTTGCCGCAATTGAGCGGATGGTCGGTCCGCAGCGCGTCATGCGCGTTCCAGCCGGTGACAACGGGCACGCCCAGCCGTTCGATAAGCGTCAGGAACTCGGCATGCGCGCCACTCAGCCGCACGCCGCTGCCCGCGAACACCACGGGGCGCTCGGCTTTCGCGATGCGTTCCAATATCTCGGCCGCGACCACATCGAGGTCGGCGCGTTTCCAAGGCTCGTCGAGCTCGGCGGGGTCGAAACCAGCCAGCAAATCCTCGGGATCGATCTTCGCCGCCTGCACGTCGAGTGGAATGTCGAGCCACACGGGCCCCGGCCGGCCGTTCGTGGCGAGATACAGCGCCTTTTCCAGATGATAGCGGATCGAGCGCGGGTCGGTGACCATCGTGACATATTTGGTGATCGGCCGCACCAGTTCCTCGATGTCGAGCTCCTGGTCGCCATATTGGCGCAGCGGCAGGCCGGTGTGGCGCACCGTCGTCTCGGTTTTCACCTGCCCCGAAATCACCAGCATTCCGATCGAGTCGACATAGGCGCCATAGACGCCGGTGATCGCGTTGGTGCCGCCGGGCCCCGAAGTGACGTTGACCACCGCGACCCGGTTGGTGAGGCGGTAATAGGCCTCGGCAGCCATCGACAGCGCCTGCTCATGATGCGTGAAGGTGGTCGTCAGCGCGGGATGCGTGCCGAGCGAATGGTTCAGGTGCATCGCGCCCCCGCCGGTCAGCATAAAGACGTCGGCGATGCCGCGGTCGGCGAGATACTGGGCGACCCAGTCGGAGAGCTTGATCTGGCTCATCTTTTCCATCCATTGAAGATTGCAGTGCGGCGGATCGCCGCATCGAGGGAAATTGTCGGCGCGACGCCGAGCTGGTCGCGGACGCGCGCGGTCGAGGGGACGTAGCGGCCGGGGTTCCACCCCGCGTCCTCGCGCCCCAGCACCTCGACCCCGGGCCCGCCGAGCACGGCGGCGGTGCGGCGCGCGAGGTCGGCGATCGACACGGCTTCCTCCGACCCCATGTTCCACGTCGCGCCGCGCGGCGCACGGAGCAGCATCATCCACAGCCAGGCCGCGAGGTCGGCGGCGTAGAGATAGGAGCGCACGGCGGTCCCTGCGCTCTCGATGCGGATCGCCCGTCCCGCCATCGCGTCGCGGATGAAATTGCCCGCGGCGAAATGGATGTCGAGCGACAGCAAGGGGCCGAGCAAAGCGAAAATGCGCGACGTCACGACGTCGAGCCCGAACTGCTGGCCGTAAATCGCGCAAAGCAATTCGGCAGCGCGCTTGCCCTCGCCATAGGCCGATTTCGGATCGCGCGGATCGGGGCCGCCGGGCCACTCCTCCGCGACATGCGACACGTCCCACGGCTGCGCGCCATAAACCGCGCCCGAACTCAGGACGAGCATCCGCCCCGCCCCGCGCTCGACCGCCAGATCGAGCACCTTGCGCGTGCCGGTCACGATCGTGTCGAACATCCGCCGCGGGTCATTGGCGTTGAGATAAGCGCTGGCATCGGTCGCGGCATGGATGACATGGGTGAATCGGCCCGATGGCGCGACGAAGTCGCAGACATCGCCCGCAACGAACTGGAATCGCTCGCCTAGATGCGGCGCCTTGGCGACGAAGGCGGCGGGATCGCGGCTCAGGATCACGACCTCGGCATCGCAGTCCGAGACCGCCAAGGCTTCGAGCATCCAGCGCCCGATGAAACCGGTGCCGCCGGTCATGAATATCCGCGCGCCCTTGAGCCCCGCCCAATAAGGCGCGAGCTGACGGTCGATCGCGGCCAGGTCTTCGGCGAGCAGGTCTTCGGCGAGCGTCATGCCGGCACCAGCCCCAGCGACGGCTGCTCGCTGCGATGCGCGTGGACAACCCGCGCGATGCTGTCGAGCGACAGCGCGCCGACCATGATCACGATCAGCCCCGGCCGGATGAAATGCCCCGCGGTGAGGCCAAAGCTCGCAGTGACCGTGCGCTCGCCGAGCCAGCTCGTGCCGGTGACGTCGAGCACCGTCGCCAGCGGCCAGTCGCCGACGAGGCAGAGTAGATAGGCGCAAACGATGGCAGTGATCGGTCCCGCGCCCTTCCACTTCTCCATCAGCACGAGGAAGATCAGGAAAAGCTGGGTGTAGCCGCCCGGCGACTGCGTCACCAGATAGGCGCCGAGCAGGATTGCCGCGATGCGATGCGCGGGCAGCGCCTTGGGCTGGAGCCATGCCGCCGCCAGCGCCGCGAGCGCGAGCAGCTGGCCCGCGCGGATGACGATCGGCACCAGAAACTCGATCGTTTCGATAAGCCGCGACGGCACGAACTGCAGCAGCGGGATGTCGAGCGTACGAAACATCAGGAGCGGTGCGTAACTCGTTGAATAATTGACCTCGTTCCACACTTGCCCGCCCTGGAAGACGACCCAGTTGGCGGTGTTCGACGCCAGCTCCATCGGCGTGCCCGACCCGACAAGCGCGAGCGTGACCAGATAGAGCGCGATCGTCGCGAGCCCTGCCATCTCCAGCGTACGCCAGTCGCGCTTCAATGCGTGGGCGAACATCGGCAGCACCAGATAGGGCTTGAAATTGATCGTCACCGCCGCCGCGAACCAGCGCCACGGCTTCGACGCCGTGACCGGCCCGTGCGCGATCATGAAGAAGGCGAAGGCGACGAGGATCAGATTGCCGCGCTCGAGCGTAAACAGCATCGGCAGCCCGAGCGCGATCGCCACCGTGCGCATCGGCGCGGTGCGGCGGTCGAGGCGGCGGAAGCATATCCACGCCAGCACCACGTCGATCACGTAGAAGGCATAGATGGTCGAGCGCGCCAGCCAATCGCAATCGCGCGCGTAAAAGGAGGATTGCAGATAACAGCCCGGCAAGCTCGTCGCGTCGAGGAAGACGAAGGACAAGGGCGGATAGATGCTCCGCCACACGTCATAGATGCCGCGGTTGTTCGCCCAATAGGCGGTGTTGAACCAGTCCATGAACGTGTCGTTGGTGTCGAACACGAAGGGCTGCGGCAGGTAACCGACGTCGAGAAACACATGCAGCGTCCATCCCGCGCTTACCACGACGGCGAGCGCGAGCAGCGCTTCCGGGACCAGCGGAAGCAGATGGACGCGCGGCGCGCTCACGGGCGGCGGATCAGCGTGCGCGCCGCGGGCTGCGCGCGGTCGGCGGGGAAACCCAGCCGTTCTTCCTCGATCACCAGCGGCACGTTGCGGCTGCGCTCACCGAGCATCCGCACCTGCTCGCCGATCAGTCCGAGGAAGAGCAGCAGCACCGCGAAAAGCGCAAAGCCGAGCGCAAGCCCGAGCAGCGCCCACACCGGGCCGCCGAGCGGCCAGGCGATCGTCCCGCCGGCAAGCAGGACGAAGGCCAGAAGCCCCGCATAGACCGACAGGAACAGCGGCAGCCGCAGCAGCGACTTCGCCGACCCCGCCAGCCCCGACAGCGCGAAAGAGGCGAGCGCGGCAAAATCGTTCTTGCTCTCCCCCGCCGCGCGCTCGGGCCGGTCGAAGGGCACCAGCGCCAGCCGGAAACCGCTTTCGACCACCATGCCGCGAAAGAAGGGCTCGGGCTCGTTCCACGCCGCCAGCGTGTCGATCACCGCGCGGTCGAACAGCCCGAAACCCGTCGCGCCGGGGATCACCGGATAGTCGCCGAAGCGGCCGAGGAAGCCGTAACCCAGATGCCGCGCCAGCCGCAGCACCGGCGACGCCTTCTCGGAGCGCCGCTGCCCCAGCACGACCTCGGCTCCCGCGCGCCACTGCGCGACAAAGGCGCCGATCAGCTCGGGCGGGTCCTGGAAATCGGCGCACATGCCGATCACCGCGCGCCCCTCGGCCTGGTACAACCCATAGGTCGGCGAGCGCATCTGGCCGTAATTGCGGTTGTTGAGGATCGCCCGCACGCGCGGGTCGGCGGCGCAGAGCTCGCGCATGATCGCACGCGTCCCGTCGGTCGAGCCATTGTCGATCAGGATCACCTCGTGCCGCGCGACATGGCGTTCGGCCTCGGCATTCACCGCGGCGACGATCGCGGCGACATTCTCCGCCTCGTTGAAGCAGGGAATGACGATCGAGAGCTCGGGCGCGGGCTCCTCCGCGGTCATGCCGCACGCTTCCCGAACAGCCTGATACCCGTCGCGGGCGCATAGATTTCGGTGAACACCGCGCCCAGGATCACCAGCGCGAGCAAGGCCAGTGCGGCGATGTTGTACTTGCGGTCGGCATCGAGCCGCGGCGCTTCGAGTACCTGCACGCTCGACGCGGTCTCGCCCGCCAGCGTTTCGACCGCGACCTCTTCGGACGAGCGCGCATAAACCTCGTAGAGCGCCTGCGCGAACCGATAGTCGCGGTAGCGGTCGAGATATTCGCCCGACACTTCGCTGAGGCCCGCGACATTGGGGCCCGCCGCGCCCGCCGCCGGGGTCGCGCTGCGCGCGATCTGCGCACGGAGCGAGGCGACCTGCGACTGCACCGCCATCAGCTGCGGATTTTCGGGACCCTGGAATTTCTGCAGCGTCGTAAGCTCGACCTGCTTCGCCTGCAATTGCGCCTCCAGCCCCGCGCGCACCGACAGCGCCGAGCCGAGCTCGGCCTGCGGCTCCGCGAGCCGGTTGCGGCGGCGGAACTCGTTCAGCGCATTTTCGGTCGCGGTGACGCGGTCGGCGGCCTCGCGGAAGCGCTGCATCACCACCGCGCGCTTGCGCTCGACGCGGTCCTTGCCCAGCGCGACGATGCGGTTGCTGATCGCCTCGACATAGGCGCCGGTGAGTTTTTCGGCCTCGTCGGCGTCGCGCGTGCGCACCTCGATCTCGATCATCCCGCCGGTCAGCGAATGAACATCGACCTTGTTCGCCAGCGCGACGCGCGCGCTCCGTTCGGAGCCATAAGCGCCCGGCCCGGCGAGCTTCAGCTTCTTGATCACCGCGCCGGTGACCTCATCGCTGCGCCCGACCGCCAGATACATGTCGATCTGCTGTTTGGCGCCGCCGAACAGCGAGGCGAAGCCTTGGAGCTGCCCGCCGAGCGCGTTCATCATCGAACCCAGTCCGATGCTGTTGCTGTCCTGCGGCAGGATCTTGGCGCGCGCGACATAGGGCTGCGGAAAGACGGTGAGCACCGTGAGCACCAGCGCGGCGATCGCATAGGCGCGGCGGCGCCACCGCGGATCGGCGACCAGAACGAGGACACGGCTCATTTCGCGAGCGCCGCGACCGAGGCCGCGCCGACCAGCCCGCTGAACAGCGTCCCGGTGATGTCGCGCAGCCGCGCCCAGAACTCGCCGCGATTGGCGTCGATCGGGACATAGACCAGGTCGCCGGGCAGCGCGGGCGCGCGCAGCGCCTTCTTGCCGCCCGCCAGCACCGTGCCGTTGGCGCGCACGACGAACACCTCGCTCTTGTCGCCGATCGTCTGGATGCCGCCTGCCGAGGTGACGAAGTCGCCGACCGTGGCGCCGGGGCGATAGGCAAAGGACGCCGGGCTCGGCACCGCGCCGAACACGCCGACCGTCACCGGCCGCGCGGGCACATGGACGACATCGTTATTCTCGAGGATCAGGTCGGCGGGCAACGCCGCGGCGTCGACCGGCAGGTCGAAGACCAGCCGCCCGTCGGGCTCGCGGCGGCGCAGCTGATCGACGATATTCTCGATCAGCGCCAGATTGCCCGGCTGGACGAGCTGCGCGCGCTGGACCGAGGTTACCGGCTGCGCGGCGAGCAGCAGCTCGACATCGTCGATCGCGCGGTCGTAGCTCAGGCGCTGCTGGTGCTTGACGCTTTCGCGCGTGATCACGCTGGCATAGGGGAAAGCTTCGCTCGTGAGCCCGCCCGCCTGCGCTACGACGTCGGCCATGCGCGTGCCGGGCTGGACATAATAATGGCCGGGCTTGAGCACCTCGCCGCTCAGCGTGACGAGCACCGGCTGCTGGCGCAGCGGCCGCGCGATGCCGATGTTCGACAGCAGGCGGATGACGTCGCCGCGCTTCGCCTGGCGGCTGCCCGCCTCGGCCGCCGAAATCTCGCGCCAGCCCGCGCTGTCGGGGGCGATCGCGTTGAGCAGCATCAGCCGCCCGTCGTCGGCGACGCTGTTGACGCCGCCGGCATAGACGATTGCGTCGGTCAGCGTCTCTTGCGGAGCGAGCTCGAAGATCGCCTCGCGGTTGGCGCTGCCGATCACCGCGACCTCGGCGCCGACCGGCGCGACATGGATGACGTCGCCATTCTGCAGCATCGCGTCGCCGCGCTTGTCGCCCTTCAGCAGCAAATCATAGAGATCGAAGTCGGAGACGATCTGCCCGCTGCGGCGCAGCTGGATCGAGCGATAGCTGCCGCCCGAAGCGGGGCCACCCGCCGCGAGCACGACATTGACCAAAGTCGACAGGCTGCTCGCGGTGTAGGAGCCGGGGCGGGCCGCGAAGCCGGTGACGTAGACGGTGATGCCGTGCAGCTTCGCGACGCCGACCTCGAGATGGAAGCCGCGATACTGGCGCGACACTTCGCGCTCGATCACGCCATGGAGGTCGCCGTAGCGCACGCCGCCGACGCGGATCGCGCCGACGCGCGGCACGAAGATCCGCCCTTCGCCATCGACGACGAGGCGCAGGCCCGACGCCTGCACCGACCCGGTGAGGCCGAGCAGCAGTTCGTCGCCCGGGTTGAGGCGATAATCGGGCGGGATCGCAGTGGTCGGCGGCGCGGTGAAATCGCGCGAAGCCGGGGTCAGCAATTCGGAGCCGAAGCGGCGCAGCGGCTTGCCCGCGATGCGCGAGACCCAGGTTTCGAATTCGTTGGGGGCCGCAGCCACAGGAGCCGCGGGACGGCGCGAAGCCTCGACGGGCGCGTCCGTGAGCGCGGGCGCCTCGATCACCGCAGGTTCGACCGGCGCGATCTCGACCGGCGGCACCGCGATCTGCTCGGCCGCGCCGCGGTTCGCGGCATTGTCGATCGCGCCGCCGCCGACGGGCGGGGCGAGCTGCGCCGACACGGGGGTGAGCATGAGCAGCGCCAGGGCGCCCGCCGCAAACGGCTTCCACTTCGGCATCATCGGTCCAATATTTCCATTTCGGCCAGCCCGGCCTCGGCGCCGAGCAACAAGTCGGCGGCGGCTTGCCACAGATCGGGAGTCGCGGCGGCGAGCATGCCCTGCCCGCTGCCGCCGACGCGATACGGGCGGCCGTCCCAATGCGTCGCCTTGCCCCCGGCCTCGGTAAGGAACAAAGCGCCCGCGGCATGGTCCCACGGCAGGATGCGCTGAAACAAAGCGATATCGTCCTGCCCCAGCACCAGCCGCGGATAGCTTTCGGCGGCGCAGCGCGGCACCGGGTGAACGTCGAGCGACCCCGCGGCGGCATGGACGCGCGCGCGCCGTTCCGCGCTCATGAAATGCGTGCCGAGCGCCGCGCGTGGGGGCTCGCGCGACGCGGTGCGGGCGCGGACGGGGGCGCCGTCGCAGGTCGCGCCCTTGCCGCGCTCGGTATGGCATAGCCGCCCCGCGAGCGGATCGTAGATCCACGCGCCCAGCGGTTCGCCATCCTCGACCAGCGCCACCATCATCCCGAAGGGCGCGCGTCCCTCGGCAAAATTGGCGGTGCCGTCGAGCGGGTCGATCAGCCACACCAGTCCTTTGCCGATATCCGCGAGCAGGCCCGGATCGCGCGCCGCCGCTTCCTCGCCGACGATGCGCGCGCCGAGCCCGAGCGCGGCGAGACCATCGGCCAATCGCGCTTCGCTTTCGCGGTCGACGATCGTGACGATCTCGCCGGGGCTCTTCTCGTCGATCTCCTCGGGCGCGAGCAGGCGGAAACGCGGCATCACCACATCGCCCGCGACCTCGCGCAAGAGGAGCGAAACCTGCTCGCGAAGCGGCACCGGCGTCAGGCCGCGACCGTCAGGCGCGGACGCTTGGCGGCATTGCTGCGCTCTTCCATCATGCGGATGCGCGTCAGGTCCTCGTCGGCGATGATGCTGTAATATTCGCGCTTGTTCTGCAGCCAGGCGAGCTCAAAGGCCACAGCGTTCGCCACGCCGGCCTCAAAGCCCGCGCTCTCGACCGCGGCGCCGTCGAACACCACCTTGCGCGTCTCGAAGCGGTCGAGCCGCACGCTGCGGATTTCGCGGAGCGCATCGGCCGCCGCCACCGCGACCGACCCGCCGACGACCAGTTCGAGGTCATGGCTTGCGCAGGCCTGCGCGGCGACCAGCACCGCATCGGTGATCGCACGGTCGTTGATCGCATCGCGCGCCATCCCGCGCGACAAGGTGAAATCGACGCGCCCGAAGACGATGCCGTCGATCTCGCGCGCCAGCGGCAGCATCGCATCCAGATTCTGCAGCGTGGTCTCGGTCTCGAGGTTGAACAGCAGGTTGGTGTCGCCGCGGTCGGCGCCATAGACCTTGCGGCCGGCATCGACGAATTTCGACAGCGCATAAGGCGTCTCGACCATCGGCGCGATGATGTAATCGGCACCATAGAGCTTCGACGCGTGCAGGTCGGTCACCGCCTCGCAGCCGCCGATCTTGAGCGCGAGTTTCAGGTCGGCGCGCCAGGTCAGTTCGAGCAGGCGGAGCAGCTCGTCGGGGCGTGTGCCCTCGGCCTCGAACTCGGCCTTGACGGCGACGACCCCATAATGGTCGCGGCCTTTCTTCAGCATGTCGAGCATGCGCTTCTCGGTGGCATTCATGTGGGCGTCTCCCTTCGATGAAAAGGCTGATGTCATCGGTAAAGACGAATGAGGGGGGCCGTTCCCGCAACGATTTCGACAGAAAAATATTTCCTCCTGCCGATCCAAGGGTGGCCGCGGACGGCTCCGTCATTACAGGAAATGCCCGTGCCCCCGGCCCTTCGCCCGACCCTCGCGCTGATGCTGCTCCCGCTCTTGGGCGGCGCCTCCTATGGCGAAGGAACCGCTCTCCCCTCGGGCGAAACCAGCGGGCAGCTTATGACCGGATGGACCGCGCCCGAGCCCGTCCCCGCACCCCCGATCGTCATCCACGACCCGCGAGCCAAGCAGGCCGCCCTGAAGGGATTGATCCGCCTGTCGTCGGGTTTCGGCATGCGCACCGACCCCATCCACGGCGGGCGCCGCGCCCACGTCGGCCTCGACATTCCCGGCGGCGCGGGCACCCCGATCCTCGCCTCGGCCCCCGGCCGCGTTGCCTTTGCGGGCCCGGCCGGCGGTTACGGCTGGATGGTCGAGATCGACCATGGCGGCGGGCTCGCGACGCGCTACGCGCATCTGTCGCAAATCCTCGTCGCGCGCGGTCAGGCGGTGTCGCTGCAACAGCCGATCGCGCTGATGGGCTCGACCGGCCGCTCGACGGGCAATCACCTGCATTTCGAGGTGCGGCTGAACGGCCGCCCGACCGACCCGCTCGGCTGGTTCGGCGGCGGCAGCATCCCCGCGCCCGCGCTAGGCAGCATGACGGTGCAGGCGCCCGCCGCGCCGCACATCTCCGCCTTCGCCAGCCGCACCGCGACCATTCCCTCGACCTCCGCCCTCCCCGGCGGCGCACAGGCGCGCTGAGCAATGTCCGGCGGCACCTCGGCAGGCCTGCAGGCCCTGATGGAGCAAGAGCGCGGGCGGCTGATACGCTTTCTCGCCGCACGCGGCGCGGGCGACGAGGCCGAGGATCTGTTCCACGAGCTGTGGCAGAAGATGGGGACGCTGTCCGACCGCCCCGTCGGCGAGCCCTTGTCCTATCTGTTCCGCGCCGCCGAAAATCTGATCCGCGACATACGCCGCGCCGCCGCCAGCCGCGACCGCAGGCACCAGGACTGGCACGACCTGGCCGACGCCCCCGCCGAGCGCCCCGGCGGCGAGCGCGCGCTCGTCGCGCGCGAGCAGCTGACGGCGATCGAGGCGGCGCTTGCTGGGCTCGGCCCGCGCGTCGATGCCATTTTTCGCCGCTACCGGCTTGACGGCGTCGGTCAGGCCGATATCGCGGCGGAATGGGGGATCAGTCTGAGCTCGGTCGAAAAGGACCTGCAAAAGGCGTATCGGGCGCTCGCCGAACTAAAGGCGCGTTTCGATGCGGAATAGGCCCCACCGCTTCGTCATGGGGTAAATCCCGTCGAAACAGGGAAGTGGGGAATGCCGACGCATCCATCTGAGCTGAACGAGGCCGCCCGGCATTGGGCGATCCGCGTCGGCGAACCCGCGTTCGACGACTGGGACGCGCTGACTGCCTGGCTGGAAGCGGACCCTAAGCATCTCGCCGCCTACGAAGCCGCGATCGACGGCGCCGATTGGGCGACCGATGCGCTGAAGCCGAAGGCGCCGTGAGCGATACGGGCACCCAGCCGCTGCTCAAAGACCTGCTCGGACCGGCAGCGCTGACGGCGATTGCCGATGCCGGCACGTCGGCGTCGCCACGCTTCGACCGCACCACCTTCCTCGCCGCGGCCTCCAACGGGATCGACACGCTGTCGATCATGGAGCGCGTGCGCCATATCGCCGCCGCGCTCGTCCCCGCGCTTCCCGCCGACTATCCCGCCGCACTCGATGTCCTGCGCGCGATGGCGCCGCGGCTGTCGGGCGGGTTCCAGGCGGTCGCGATCACCGACTATGTCGCGCAGCAAGGTCTGGCCGATTTCGACGCATCATTGGCGGCGCTCGCCGACCTCACGCGCTATGGCACCGCCGAATTCGCGATCCGGCCCTTCCTCGCCGCCGACACGGAACGGACGATGGCGGCGATGCAGCGCTGGACCGCGAACGACGACGAACATGTCCGCCGCCTCGCCAGCGAAGGCTGTCGCCCGCGCCTACCCTGGGCTGCGCGCGTGCCCGCGCTCAAGGCCGACCCGACGCTCGGCGCGCCGATCCTCGAGGCGCTGAAGGCCGACCCCGCCGTCTATGTCCGCAAATCGGTCGCGAACCACCTTAACGACATCGCCAAGGACCGTCCCGACTGGCTGCTCGATCGGCTGGCGGGCTGGCCGCAGGACGACCCGGCGACCAAATGGATCGTCCGCCACGCGCTGCGCACGCTGATCAAGGCGGGCGACCCGCGCGCGCTGGCGCTTATCGGCGTGGGCCATGGCGCCGAGGTCGCGGTCGGACGCTTCGCTGTCGAGCCGGCGACGGTGCGGCTGGGCGCGCAGATCGCGATCGCCGCCGACCTCGCCTCGACATCGGCGGCAACGCAGCCGCTCGTGATCGACTATCGCATCCATTATGCCCGCGCGGGCGGCAAAACCGCCGCCAAGGTGTTCAAATGGAAGGCGCTCGATCTGGCCGCAGGCGAGACCGCCGCGCTGTCGATCCGCCAGACCATCCGCGACTTCAGCACGCGGCGCCACCATCCGGGGCGCCACCGCATCGAATTGATCGTCAACGGCGAGGCGATGGCCGAAACGGCC
Organism: Sphingopyxis sp. QXT-31; assembly: GCF_001984035.1. Lineage (NCBI taxonomy): Bacteria > Pseudomonadati > Pseudomonadota > Alphaproteobacteria > Sphingomonadales > Sphingopyxidaceae > Sphingopyxis > Sphingopyxis sp. QXT-31. The sequence goes on from NZ_CP019449.1 coordinate 1,963,392, forward strand.
TTCGACCTGCTCCCGGCCTGAACGGGGCTTACTCGCCCCGCCGCGCGGTTATTTGTTGCTCATCACCACGCACGGCTGGCTTGCCGAGCCGACCGCCGCACAGAATTTATCGGCCTCGCCCTTGGTCGCGAAGTCGCCCGCCTGCAGGCGCGTGAGCTTGCCGCTCTGGACCAGATAGGGCTGGTTCGAGGCCAGCGCAGGATATTTCTTTTCGAGCGCCACCCACAAGTTCCGTGCATTGCCCTGGTTCGAGAAGGCGCCGAGCTGCGCGCGCCACTTGTCGGCGCTCGCGGTACGCACGGGTGCGGCGGCGGCGGGCGGCGCGGGCTGCGGCGCGGCCTTGACCGGCGCAGGCGCGGGTTTCGGCGGAGCGGCAGCGGGCGGCATGTCCCCGCTCTCAGGCGGCGCGGCGTAGCTGGTGCCCGGCGCGCTCGGCGTCGGGGTCGCGGCGGGAAGTTCGACCGGCTTGATCGGCTGCGACGGCGCGCGCAGCGGCTGCGACACGATCGCCTTCGCGGCATCGGTCATCGCCCCGGTCGCGGCGGCGGTCGCGTTGGCAGCAACGAGGTCTTTCGGCGGCGCGCGCTCGGGGGTGATCACCGGCGGTGGCGTATAGCTGGTACCCGGGACCGAAGCCGGCAGGCTTGCGGTCTTCACCGGCGAAGGCGCAGGCGTCGGCGCGGTCGGCGCGGCGGCGTTGACCGCGGCGAGGCGTTCGCGCTGCTCGCTCTTTTCCATCTCGGGGATCATCGCGAGCCCCGCCTGGCGCTGGTCGAGCGGGATGAGGTTGTCGAGCTGGACGAGCCGCGCAGAGGCGATGCCGAGCCCGGCGTCGCTTGCGCGCTTGGTCAGCGCATAGGCGCGCGGCCAGTCCTGCGCGGCGAGGTCGCCGTTGAAGTGCGCGGTGCCCAGCACATATTGCGCGCGCGGTTCGCCGCGCGCCGCCGAGCGAGTGATGAAGGGCATCGACTCTTCGCGGCGGTTGGCGGTGAAGAGCACGAGCCCCAGATTATCCTCGGCCTGCAGATGCCCCTGCTTCGCGGCGCGGCGGTACCAGCCCTCGGCCTGCGCCAGGTCGGCGGGAACGCCGCGGCCGAGCTTGTAGGCCTGGCCCAGGTTGAACTGCGCATCGGGGTCGCCGGCGAGCGCAATCGGGCGCCAGATCGCGACCGCGCGCTGGTAATTGCCGCCTTCCCAGGCATCGACGCCGTCCTTGACGCTGGGCGCCGGCGTCGCCGCGGCGGGCGCCGCCACCGCGGGTGCGGCAAGCATGGGTGCCGCCAGCAAAGGCGCGGCTACGGCCATGATGGTGCGGGAAAAACGCATGTAAAATCTCCACTGACGCGCGCCGCGCGCAGATACCCGACCGCGTGCGGCAGCAGTCCCCGTCCCGGCTCTAAATCTAATTGGCTAACAGCGCGTTAGCGACGCCGCCGCCAAGCCGATCTTGATCCGGAACGGGACAGACTTTGCTTAAGCCCGCGTTTACCATGCAATCCCACGATCCGTTTACCTTCTTTTTCGCATCGTTAACCCAATCTTAGGGGCCCGCATGGCATTTCGAACCCGATTGTAGTCACATCAGGGGGACAGCTGTGCGCGTTTTGGCATTGGCTTCACAAAAGGGCGGATCGGGGAAGACCACCCTGTCGGGGCATCTCGCCGTGCAGGCCCAGCTCGCCGGCGCCGGCCCGGTCGTATTGATCGACATCGACCCGCAAGGCTCGCTCGCCGATTGGTGGAACGAGCGCGAGACCGACCTTCCCGCCTTTGCGCAGACCACGGTCGCGCGTCTGGCATCCGACCTCGAAATCCTGCGCCAGCAGGGCTTCAAGCTCGCAGTCATCGACACGCCGCCGGCGATCACCATGGCGATCCAGAGCGTGATCTCGGTCGCCGAGCTGATCGTCGTCCCGACGCGCCCCTCGCCGCACGACCTTCGCGCCGTCGGCGCCACCGTCGATCTGTGCGAACGCGCCGGCAAGCCGCTGGTGTTCGTCGTCAACGGCGCAACGCCCAAAGCGAAAATCACCAGCGAAGCCGCGGTCGCGCTGTCGCAGCACGGCACCGTCGCCCCGATCACGCTCCACCACCGCACCGATTATGCCGCGTCGATGATCGACGGCCGCACGGTGATGGAGGTCGATCCCAACGGCCGCTCGGCCGAAGAGATCCGCCAGCTCTGGTCGTATATGAACGACCGGCTCGAGAAGAATTTCCGCCGCACCGTCTTTTCGTCGCCGATCCCGGCGCAGGCGGGTTATGGCACGGTGCGCCCGATGGGTGGTGGCTTCGGCCGCCGCATCGCCGGCCAGTAAGGGGGATGGAAGCCATGGGCGAACCCAAACCCCTCGCATCGCTGAGCGCCGGCTTGCTCGCCCGCAAGGGCGCCGCACGCCCCGCCATGCGCCGCCAGCCGCTCGGCAGCGGCCCCGCGCCAGTGGGCCAAGTCGGTTACGACGACCTCGGCTGGAACGACATGGGCTATGACGTCGATCCGGTGCAGTCGAGCGAACCGACGCATATGGTCGACCTGAAACCGCTGCTGGCGGGATCGGTGCCCGAGCATAATGTCGAGGCCGAACAGGCGGTCGAAGACAGCTTCGGCCACGAACTGACCGACGCGCTCGCCGCCGATTTCGAACCGGAAACGGTCGAGATTCCCGAGATCGTGCGCCAGCAGGAATCGCTGAGCGACCGCGTCGCCGCGGTCGCGCGAAAGGTCGAGGCGCGCCCCGAAAAGACGGTCGCCGAGCCCAGGACGCCGCGCGCTCCGCGCGCGCTCCGCGCTCGCGAGAAAGCCGCCTTCACGCTGCGCCTCGACGCCGAACGCCATCTGCGCCTGCGCCTCGCGAGCGCGGTGACCGGCCGCTCGTCGCAGCTGATCCTGACCGAATTGCTCGACGATTACCTGGCTTCGCTGCCCGAGATCGACGCGATGGCCAGCCGCCTGCCCGCGGCGCGGCCCGCGCGCCGGACGATGCAATCCTGAAGCCGAACGGGGGACCTTCCATGAACCGCAATCTGCTGATGAAACTGGCCGTGTCGGGCTTCGTGCTCGGCCTGACCACCACCGGCTGCAGCACGAGCAAGATGGCGAACGCGCCGTCGAACGCGCTGGGCAAGCCCGAGACCGCCGCCAAGTCGGCCGACAAGGCGCGCGTCGCGCTCGAAGCCGGCAAGACCAGCAAGGGCGTCGCACTCGCCGAAGCCGCGGTCTCCGCCAGCCCGCGCGACGGGTCGTACCGCGCGCTGCTCGGCCAGGCCTATCTGGGCGACGGCCGATTCGCTTCGGCGAGCGCCGCGCTGAGCGAGGCGATGGAGCTGGGCGTCGAGGACAGCAACACCGTCCTCGCGCTGACGCTCGCCAATATCGCGCAAGGCAAGACGAGCGACGCGATGGCGCTGCTCAACCAATATCGCGACACGCTGCCCGCCTCCGACACCGGGCTGGCGCTGGCGCTCGCCGGCGACCATGAATCGGCGATCTATGTGCTGACCGAAGCCGCGCGCGCCGAAGGCGCCAGCGCGCGTACGCGCCAGAATCTCGCGCTCGCCTATGCCCTGTCGGGCCGCTGGGCCCAGGCGCGCATCCTGGCCTCGCAGGACCTGTCGCTCGCCAAGCTCGAAGGCCGCATGGCCGAATGGTCGAAGCTCGCCCAGGAACCGAGCGCGCCGCTGCGCGTCGCCAGCCTGATCGGCGCCAAGGCGCAGGCCGACGGCGGCATGCCGGTGCGCCTCGCGCTCGCAAATTTCTCGGACGTCCAGATGGCCGCCGCACCCGAACCGGTGCAACTCGCCAGCGCCGACCCGGCGCCGGTCGATGCCTTCGCCCCGCCGCCGCCGGTCGCGAGCGAAGCCGCGATCCGCACGGTCGAACTGCCGATGCCGCAGCGCGACGCGAACGGCGTCGTCCCGGTGACCGAACTGCCCTCGCCCGCCGCCGCGCCGGTGATCCTGGCCGAGGCCAAGCCCTATCGCGCCGAACCCGCCGCGCGGCCCTTCGCGGAAGCCGCGCGCGACCTCGCGGCGAAATTCGTACCGCAGATCGCCGCCTTCGACGCCAAGAAGCCCACGGGCTGGGCGGTTCAGCTCGGTGCCTATGACACGCTGGGCATCGCCAAGGAAAAATGGGGTTCGCTCAAGAAGAAGAACGGCCAGCTCGCGTCGCTGCCTGCGTCGAGCCACGCCGCGAACGTCAAGGGCCGCACCTTCTATCGCCTGACCGTCAACGGCATCAAGAGCCAGGCCGACGCCGCGCGGCTGTGCAGCGAATTGCGCGCCGACGGCCAGCAGTGCTTCGTCCGCCAGATGGGCGGCAGCGAAAGCATCCAGTGGGCCGCCGCCGCCAAGCCGGTTCGGCTGGCTTCGCGCTAAGCAGATACGCCGCTTCTTGCGGGAGAGATGGGGCGTGGCCTGGGGGCCGCGCCCCTTTTTGTTGGGCCGCCCGAAACCGCACCACGCGTCAGAACCAGGCGCGCACCCCCGTCACCAGGCTGACGCTGCTCCTGTCCTCGCCCACGGCGCGCGCGAAGCGTGCGGTGTCGCCGAATTTGCGCGCCCATTCGACCCCGACATAGGGCGCGAATTCCCTAACGATCTCGTAGCGGAGGCGAAGGCCGAGCTCCATGGCGGAGAGGCCCGACCCGACGCCGAGCGCAGGCACATCCTGCGCCGCGACATTGAACTCGGCCATCGGCTGCAGGATCAACTGCTGCGTGATGCGCTGGTCGTAATATCCCTCGATCCGCGCGCTGACATCGCCCTTGTTTGACACGAACAGTGCACCCTCGATCTCGAACCAGTATGGCGCGAGCCCCTCGAAGCCGATCGTCGCATAGGTCCGGTCGGGCCCATGCCCCAGATCCTGTCGGACACCCGCCTGCAGGTTGAAATAGGCGTCGACCGCGCGGCTGTAGAGCAATTGCGTCTCGACGCTTTCGATCGCTTCGCCGAAATTGCCCTCGCCCTCGCTCTTCACAGTCACGCGGTTGATGTCGCCGCCGTACCAGCCCTCGGCGTCCCAGCGATAGCCGTCGCGCCCCTTGCGCGCCTGATATTCGGCGAGATTGAAGCTCAGGACGGCGGTGGTCTGCGCGCCATTCTCCAGCATCATCGCGTGGCGCGAATGCTCCATCTCGCCCTTGGGATAGAGACGGTCGGCGTACCAGTCGGCCGGGGGCGGCGGCGCGGGGGCATCGCCGGCGGGGAGATCGGTTCCGACCGCGCCGGTGGCGGTTCCCGGACTTTCCTGCGCGGGCGTACAATGCCCCATCGCGGCATGCTCGGGCGCGCAAGCCGTGTCGGGCGCCGACTTTTCGGGCATGGGCATCGGCGCGGGCTGAGCGCCACCATGCCCCCCATGCCCGCCATGCTGCGCCGCCGCGGGGACCGTGAAGGCGAAGGCCGAAAGCCCGGCGAACAGCAATGCCGCGCGCATCATGCTGCCTCCCCCTTCGGCCGCACGCTGACGACGCGCATCATGCCGGCGTGCATGTGATAGAGGAGGTGGCAGTGGAACGCCCAGTCGCCGAGCGCGTCGGCGGTGAAGTCGAAGGTCGCGATGCCGCCCGGCTGGACGATCACCGTATGCTTGCGCGGCGCGCGGTCGCCCTTGCCCGTCACCAGCTCGAAGAAATGGCCGTGCAGGTGGATCGGGTGGACCATCATCGAATCGTTGATCAGGTTCACGCGCACGCGCTCGCCCTCGATGAAGGGGATGGGCTCGTGATGATCGGACATCTTCACGCCGTCGAACGACCACATGAAGCGCTCCATATTGCCCGTCAGGTGGATGTCGAGCGAGCGGCCGGGCGCGCGGACGTCGGGGTTGCGCTCGAGCGCGACGAGGTCGCGATAGGTCAGCACCTTGTGCCCCACATCCTCCAGCCCCTGCCCCGGCTCGCCCATGCGGTCGACGGGGATGGGCGAGATCGTCTGGACGCTGGGGTCGCGCTTGACCTGCGGCGCGACGTCGAAGTCGCGCATGCTGTGGTCCATGCCGCCCGCACCATGCCCCATCGCGGCATGGTCGACGCCCGCATCGGCGGCGGACGTGCAATGCCCCATTGCGGCATGCTCGGGCGCGCAGGCCGCGTCGCCGCCGCCCGCCATGGCGCCCATGCCCATGTCCTTCATCGTCGCGAGTGGGCGCTTGCGGAGCGGCGGAACCTCGGCGGTCATGCCCGCGCGCGGCGCCAGCGTCGCGCGCGCCATGCCCGAGCGGTCGTTGACCTCGGCAATGAAGCTGTACGCGCGGTCCGCTGCGGGGGTGACGATCACGTCATAGGTTTCGGCCACCCCGATCTGGAACTCGTCGACCGGCAGCGGCACGACGTTGAGCCCGTCGGCCTGCACGATCGTCATGCCGAGCCCCGGGATGCGGACGTTGAAGATCGACATCGCCGAGGCGTTGACGATACGCAGCCGCACACGCTCACCCGGCGCGAACAGCGCGGTCCAATTGTCTTGCGGGCCATGGCCGTTGATCAGGAAGGTGTAGGTCGAGCCGTTGACGTCGGCGACGTCGGTCGGGTCCATCCGCATCTCGCCCCATTTCACGCGTTCCTTGAGCACCTGGTCCTCGCCCGCGAGCAGCCCGCGGAGCGTCTGGCGCTGCCTGTTGAAATGCCCCGGATTGACCTTGAGCTTGCGAAAGATCGCCTCGGGCGACAGGCGGCTGTGGTCCGACAGCACGATCACATGCTCGCGGTCGTAGGCGACGGGGTCGGCTTCCCTGGGGTCGATGATCAACGGGCCATAATGGCCGATCTGTTCCTGCAGCCCCGAATGGCTATGGTACCAATAGGTCCCCGCCTGCACGACGGGAAATTCATAGACGAAGGTCGAGCGCGCCTTGATGCCCGGGAAGCTGACCCCCGGCACGCCGTCCATGTGAAAGGGCAGGATCAGCCCGTGCCAGTGGATCGAGCTTTCCTCGTCGAGGTCGTTGACCACGGTCAGCCGCGCCTGCTGGCCTTCCTTCAGCCGGACGAGCGGCCCGGGGACGGTGCCGTTGATCCCGATCGCGCGGCTGACCTTGCCATCGACGCGCATCGTCTGGCGCGCGATGCGCAGCGTGATGTCCGTGCCCGACACGGTCGGCAGCTGCGACCGGAGACCGGCCGACACCGGCTGCGCCCAGGCGGGAAACCAGGCGGCGAGCGCCGCCGCGGCGCCGCCGCCCGCTGCCGCGCCAATAAAGTGCCGCCGACCGATCCGCATGATAGTCCCGTCTTCCTCTTGTATCCGAAGAGCATACGCACGCGCGGCGCGCACCCCTTACGCGTCCAGAATCGCGCGGAGTTTCGCGCGCGCACGATAGAGGCGCGTCTCGACCGTCTTTTCGCTGACGCCCAGCATCTCCGAGGTCTCGGCTTGGCTCAACTCCTCGGCCCCGCGCAATATGATCACTTCGCGCAGATTGGCCGGCAGGTCCAAAATCGCGCGTTGCACCCGCGCCAGCTCGGCGCGGTCGCTCGCCGCGACGTCGATCGCCGGGCCATCGCCCGCGACGTCATAGGCGCTTTCGAGCGGCAGCGCGCGCGCAAAAAAGGCGCGGACCTTGCGGCGGCGCGCCCAGTCGCGGCATTTGTTGAGCGCGATGCGCGAGATCCAGACGCGGAACGGCCGCGCCCCGTCGTAGCGCGCGAGCGCGGCGAAACCCGCAACGAAGCTTTCCTGCACCAGATCCATCGCCTCGCCCTCGTCGCCGACATGCGCGCGGATCAGGCGAAAGACCGGCGCCTTGTAGCGTGCCAGCAACTCGCGATACGCGTCCTGCCCGCCCGCAAGCGCGAGCGCCGCGAGCTCGCGGTCGCCAAGCTGCGCCAGCGCGGCGGTCACCTCGCATCGGCGGTCAGCGCCTTGACCACATGCTTGTCGAACAGCACCGCCTGGTCGGCATCGAGGACGCTGCGCATCGCGAACAGGTGCCGCAGCGTTTCCTTCTGCAATTCGCCCATCACCATATGCGTGTCGTCGATCGCCGCGGTGACGCGCGGGCCATAGCCATGCTCGGCCTCGATCGCCTGCGCAAGGCGGGTGTTCGCGGCGCGCATCTCGCCCTCCAGCGCCGCGCGGCGCCCCGCGAAGCGCGCCTCGATCGCCTCCAGCCTTTTTTCCTGATCCGCCGACAGCGTCAGTTCGCGGTGGAGCAGCGCGTGGAGCTCGGTCTCGCTCTGCCGCGGCGCATCGACGAGCAGCCGGCCGGCGAAGACGCCGGCAAGCGCCGCGACGAAGGCCATGAAACCGATAATCGCGACCCGGCGCATCAGCGCGCGTCCAGCAAAGTCGAGGGCGCAAGCGGGCTCGCCGAAATTAGCGGGGTGAGCGGGCTCGCAGCGACCGCATGCGGCGCGAACGCGCTGCCCGCCACCACCCCGCCGCCGAGCGAAAACAACGCTGCGACCACCATCAGCCGCCGCGTCGCCGCCATCTCGGCCTTGCGCGCCGCCAGCCCGGCGAGCACGCGGTCGTCGAGCGCGTCCAGCGCCCGCGGCAGCGCCGCGGCATTCAACTTTCGAAACGCATCGTCCATCGCCCGATCACCGGTCCTTTCACCAGCCCCATACGCGCCCGCGCGCACGACCCCTCATCCCCTTTTTCACCAACCGGGCGCGAGGGGCGCCGCCGCGCCCTGCGTATTAGCAGCACGACCCTGCGATTGGAGCCCAATATGATGAAGCCCGCCCTCGCCGTCCTTGCCGCCACGGCGCTCGCCCCGTCGTCGACCGCCGCGCTGGCGCACGCAAGGCTGATGACCTCCACCCCGCCACCAACGCCACGGTGGGCAAGGTCACGACGATCAAACTCCAATTCAGCGAAAAGCTGATCGCCGCGACCGTACGCGCCGATCTGGTGATGACCGGCATGCCAGGCATGACCGACCACCCGCCGATGAAGATCGCGATCGGCTCGGCGCTGGGCAAGGACGGCAAGTCGATGACGCTCATCCCGAAGCGCGCGCTCGCCCCCGGCACCTACAGGGTGACATGGTCGGCGGCGGGCGCCGACACCCACCGCAAGGGCAGCGACTTCGCCTTCACGGTGAAATAGGTGGTCATGGCCGGCCCGCTCATGACCGGCATCAGGTTCCTGCTCTTCGCCGACTGATGCTCGTCATGGGGCTGGCGGCCTTCCTGCTCCACGCGCTCCGTGCCGACGAGCGCGAAGATGCGGCGCTGGTCGCCGGGCTGACCGCGCCGCAGCCCTGGCTCTGCGGCCTCGCCCTGCTAGTCTCGCTCGGCGGCATGCTGGTGCTCACAGCGAACATGCTGGGCGTCGCGGTGACCGATGTCGGCTCCGACATGCCGGCCGCGATGGCTTTCGAGAGCGACGCCGGCAAGGCGTGGATCGTACGCACGTTCGCGCTGGCGGTCGCCGCGATCGCTGCGACGCGGCTCGGCCAGAGCCCGGTGGCGGCGATACGCGTTCTGGCCTTGGCGGGAGCGGTTGCGCTCGCCAGCCTCGTCTGGTCGGGCCACGCCGCCGCGACCGAGGGCCTCGCCGGCACGATCCACCGCCTCGCCGACGCGCTGCACTTCATCGCCGCGGGAATCTGGCTCGGCGCGATCGCCGCTTTCCTGATCCTGCTGCGCCCGGTGGCGGGCGACGCCGGGCAAGCACGGCTCGACCTCGCCGCGCGCAGCCTCGACCGGTTCGCGCGCGTCAGCACGCTCTGCGTGCTCACCGTGGCCGCGACCGGGCTGGTCAATCTGCAGGCGATCGTCGGGATCGGCCGGGCCGGGCAACTCCTCGAGTCCGCCTATGGCCAGCTGCTCGTCGCCAAATTACTGCTCTTCGCTGCGATGCTCGGCTTCGCCGCGCTCAACCGCTGGCGGCTGGTGCCCGCCCCGGCGCTCGTCGGCGGCGCATCGACCCGCGCGATCCGCACCAGCCTCGCGCTCGAAGCCCTCGCTGCGGCGCTGATCCTCGCGCTCGTCGCCGCGCTCGGGCAACTCGAGCCCTGAGTGGCCGCTTTCGCCATATTCGCCGATCCGGCCCATATGGCCCTCGCCCCTGGCAGCCCAAACAAATGCCAGAGGGCGCTTGTCATCATCCGGCCTCGCTGTTAGAGGCGCCGGCGTTGCCGCTTTAGCTCAGTTGGTAGAGCACATCATTCGTAATGATGGGGTCACAGGTTCGAGTCCTGTAAGCGGCACCATTTTCCTGTTCGCCAACGGCCGGGAATGGTTGCAAAAACCCCGAAAATCTGCCAAAAATTAAGTCGGAACGGTCGCCGATGTGCGCGGCTGGTCGCCGACAATCGCATGCCGCAGGGGGTATGTGTGGGGGTATTTGGCAAATGTGCCGTTTAAAATACCCCCAAATTGCCGGTGACGGATTGGGAGATACCCCCAATGGCGTTGACGGTAACCGCGATAAAAGCAGCAAAACCGAAGGCGAAACCGTATAAATTGGCCGACGAAAAGGGGCTGTCCCTTATCGTGTCGCCATCCGGGGGTATGTTGTGGCGCTGGAAATATCGCGTCGATGGCATCGGCGCCGATGGCCAGCCCAAGCGGATCGAAAAGATGCTGGCGCTGGGCGCTTATCCCGACGTCGGCTTACAGGCGGCACGCGAGCGGCGCGACGCCGCGCGCCAGCAACTCGCCAGCGGCATCGATCCGGCCGAAAAGAAACAGCGCGACAAGCGGGCTGCCAAGATTGGCGCCGCCAACACCTTTCACGCCGTGGCGACGAAATTCATCGAGAAATGCCGCCGTGACGGGCTGGCGGAAACGACATTGCGGAAACGGCAATGGACCTTGGGACTGGTCGCGCGTGCCATCGGCAATCGCCCGATCGCCGAAATCAAGCCGATCGATATTCTCGACGCGGTGCGCCCTTATGAGGCCGCGAAGAATCACGAAAAGGCGCGGCGGACACTGGAATTCGTCGGCGCCGTCTTTCGCTATGGCGTCGCAAACCAGTTGGTCGCCGCCGACCCCACGCGCGATCTGCGAGGCGCGCTGGCGTCGCGTAAGCCCAAGCATCTGGCGGCAATACTCGACCCCAAGCGCGTCGGTGAGCTGCTGCGCGCGATCGACGGTTACGAGGGTCAGGGCATCACCCATATCGCGCTGCGACTGTCGCCGCACGTATTTGTCCGGCCGGGCGAGTTGCGGAAGGCGGAATGGCGCGAAATAGACTTCGACGCGGCGGTCTGGAAAATCGACGCCGCCAAGATGAAGGGGCGGCAGGAACACGCCGTGCCGCTGTCGAAACAGGCGCTGGCGTTGCTTCGCGAAGCCCATGCGCTCACCGGCGACGGGCAGTTTGTCTTTCCGTCGGTTCGCACGCCGCGCCGCCCAATGTCCGAAAACACGATCAACGGCGCGCTTCGCCGCTTGGGCTTCACCGGCGACGAAATGACCGCGCACGGCTTTCGCGCTATGGCCAGCACCTTGCTGAACGAAAGCGGCAAGTGGCAGCCGGACGCCATCGAACGCGCGCTGGCGCACAAGGACCGCGACCAAGTGCGCGCCGCCTATCATCGCGGGGCGCATTGGGCGGAGCGCGTTGAAATGGCGCAATGGTGGAGCGATCATTTGGAAACGCTGCGGAATGGCGCCGAGATAATCCCCTTGCGCGCGGGAGCCTGAATGCACGACGGTCTATGACCGCTAACGACCGATTGCGGACCGTAAGCGGCGCTTCATCATATCCGGCACTCATTAGGACGCGCCTTGTCTGCTCATCTTGTAGAAAGCGGCCCAATCGGCAAATCGAGCGATACGCTCCCAAAACAGGCCGCGCGTGGCTGCAAAGTTATGCATGTGACTCATCCGTGGGCAGACAAAGATGTCGACAGAGGGTGATGATCGATAAGCGCGAGGCTCACCTGGCACATCCGCTGTCGTGTCTCGTTCACCCATCCCGACGAGCACCGGCACGGTGACTGCAGCAGCCTCAGGCGCAACCGCTCCTGGCGTTAGGCAACTCTGAGCTACCGCTCCTGGCGTCGTTAATGATCCCCACGGTTGGCAGACGACGCCCACTTGTCTGGCTGGGTCATGGATGTGAAAGAACCGCGCAAGGTCGACCAGGGCGATTGATTTCATTTCGGCATCATAATCGTCGGCGAAATGAAATCCCCATAGCATCGGGTGCTCGGCTACCGCTGAAGCGGCATCCCCCCCTATTGCCATCTTGCTTTTGAAGCGCTGGACGGCCCCCGCGTTCACCACAACGGGAACAGCGCCGTGAAGCAGCGTGTCGCGTGGCAGCCATGGCGCGACAATCGGTTCTGTCCCAGGGCGTACGGGTGGATGAGTATGCACCGCTGAATAGCCGAGCACTGCAATGCCATCGTAACAGTGGTAGCGTCCCTGCTGGATGATAGTCAGACAGCCTCCCATCGATTGGCCGATACCGATTTTGACCGGATCGATAATCTTTGGAAATTCCTCGACTAACGCGCCCTCGGCCAGAAGGCGCAATATTTCCGTCTCTGCCGCCATATTGGCGGCGGCCGTCGTCGTATAGTCGAGTTTTGCGGCGTCGTGGATGCTGGAGTCACCGACGCCCAGATGATCGACAGAGACGAAAATCCAGCCGCGCTGTGCGTGCCAATCCGCCTGCGCGCCGCGAACGGGACCGGGTAGATCAACCGTGTAATAACCGCGGGAATAACCACCGCCGGGTTTGGCGAAGCAAACGATAGGTGGGGATGGCATGGTTGAAGGATCGGGCAGCGTCACGGTGACGGCTATGTGCGCGTCCTCCCCAAGTTCGACAGCGGGCGTCACATCGATGTTAAATTCGATGGCTCTCATTTTCGCATTCTCCCCAACTTTGTTCGCCACACGAATCGTGTCCACAGGTGTGGACATAAGCGCATGTCGGGAGCGTGGCTAGTGGGAGCTTTCGACAACCATCTGCAGTTGTTCGGCTAACCATTGATCTGTCATGGCACCAGCATCAGCGGTTTCGGGCTCTAGGTTGAGTATGCGGCTGTACAAAAAATATCCACTACAGATCATTGATATGCGAACTGCCAGTTTCCTCGCATCAGAACCGCCCAACCAATCGGCGATTGGCTGCACAACCTGCTGTTCCATGAGGCGAAGTGCGATGGCGCGCGAAGTGGGGTCGGACGTTGCAAAGATCAGCATTTGGACGGGTTGAACGTCGGTGCCGCGTTCACGCCCAAAAAAGGCGGCGGCTCGTGCTCCGAAGGTCTCGCGAGGTCCGTCGAGAAGTGGCCCTACATTGAGTGTCTCTGCCAGCGCACGCTCGAATAGACGCTCCTTGGGTCCAAAGTAGCGTTGAATGAGGGTCGTATCGCAACCAGCCATCGCGGCAATCGCTCTCAGGCCCACGTCCCCATAACCCCGCGAGGAAAACGCGTGTTGAGCGGAGGTCAAAATGCGAGCGCGTGTTGCGTCGGCAGTAGACAGCCTTCGCCCCCCTGCGTCCTTTCCATCCACCAGCATGGAGGCCAGAATAGCCAGACAACTAGGAGATGGGAAATTGTTTCCCCTGCATCTTTACCATCCTATTGACAGGCTCATCCTAACCACATCATTCCGACCGCAACCGTCCGCTTTCCACCCCATTACAGACGTTCGGCGGTTTGGCAGCAACGACGGTAGCCACAGGTCGGACGGAGGCCCATCTGGACATAGCGAAGAATGGTGCGATGATCCGCCCATGGAAACGCTCAATAGTCGGCACGCCGAATGATACCGCTAAGCGAGGCAATTGACTTCCTAAGCCAGTGCGCACCGCACGCTTGGGTGAAGCGTATGCTGCACGCCATGTTCTTGACCGACGAACTCCAGCCGTATTTTCTGTCCGGCCGTGTGAAGTCGGAAGTTAGCGTAGGCGAGATTTTGCTCGCTTTACCGGACAAAATGCTGGAGCCCCCTTCTGCTAAGCGAGACGCTGCGGTCAGAGAAAAATTCAGCCCCGAAATTGCCGACGCCATCAAAGATAAGAATTGGACCGACACATTCGTCGAATATGATACGGAGATTGAACCAGTCGAGGGCTTTGTGTTCGCCGAACTTGGTTTTATCCACTACGGAACAATAGACTGGAACAAGGGCGATCTTATTTGCGACTATATTCCAGAACGGGGTGAAAGACCTGATCATCTTTTTCATGGCATCGAGGACATGCTTGGGACGGAATATGAACGTAATACTTCGACTGCGGAGTTTCGGGGCATGTTCCTTCCCATTGACAAGATCGAATTGCTTTTGCCGACTCACCGATTGATCCCGTCGGATCAACGGGCTTTAGGGCCGTCGCCAGAGAGGCGACCGATCGGGCGACCGCCCAAATGGGATTGGGAAGGCGCGATGGCGGCTGTCGGCGCGTCCGCAAAGGAACGCGGCCTGCTGACAGGCGAGCCGGGCACGCAAGCCAAGATTGAAGCTGCCATGTCCGAATGGTTCATCGAACAAACGGGCGACGCTCCCACTATCAGCCAAATTCGCGGACGCGCCAGCCGGTTGGTCGAAATGGTCGAAAAGTCGAAAAAGGACGATTGAGGCCTTTTAGGCCATACAGGCCGCGCGCCGTACAACTTTCTGCGAATCACGCTCCCGCATCCGCTGGCATCCCGGCGGACAATCGCTGGAGCATGAAATGGACGTCCTATTTGTATCGGTCAATGACGCCGCCAAGATTTTGAACCTGGGCCGCACGTCAATTTATCAATTGATCAACGCGGGAACGCTGGAGACCCGAAAAATGGGTCGCCGCCGCGTCATCACGACGGAATCGATCCGGCGCCTCGCCGACACCGGCCTTTGAGCGCACCATGTCGGGTAAGCGGGTCAATCCGCGCTTGGTGAAGCTACATCGGAGCTACAGCGTCGGCGAACTGGCGGCTTGTCTGGGCGTGCATAAAAACACGGTGCGCCATTGGCAGGACGAGGGCTTGGCGCCGATCGAGCGCGCCCGGCCGCTGCTGTTTCCGGGCGGCGCGGTGCGCGAATGGCTCACCAAGCGCAACGCATGTCGCAAGCGGCCCTGCCCGGCAGGAACGCTTTATTGCTTCCGGTGCCGCGAGCCGCGCCCGCCAGCGTTGGGGCTGGTCGAATATGTGCCGAGGAATTCGACGTCGGGCAGCGTGCGGGCGATCTGCGCGACGTGCGAAACGGTGATGCACCGGGGCGCGCGCCTTGCGTCGCTGGCGGCGATTCTGCCCGGCTGCGACGTCCAAATGGCGGAGGCACCAACACGATTAAAGGGCTGTTCCTCGCCCCCCTTAAATTGTGACTTGGAAAGGCAGACGATCAAATGACGAAATACAGCGCCGCGAACGAGCGGATCAAACGGGAATATTTCGCCTATCTGAAGGAAGCGAAGGGCCGCGACGACGCGACGATCGACGGCGTTGCAAAGTCGCTGGCGCGCTTTGAGGAATCGACCAAGGCGCGCGAGTTCAAGCGCTTTCACCGCGAACAAGCCAAGGCGTTCAAGGCGGCGCTGGCAAAGGCGGTCAATGTCCGCACGGGCGAGCGTATCAGCAAGGCGACAATGAATTCGACGCTGCGCGATCTGCGCGCCTTCTTTTTCTGGCTCGCTCACCTGCCCGGCTACAAATCGCATATCGCCTATGCCGACGCCGACTATTTCAACCTGTCCGACAAGGACGTCGCCGTGGCGCGGGCGAAACGCGAAAAGCGCGTACCGACGTTGGCGCAGGTCCGCCATGTTTTGTCCGCCATGCCGTCGGCAACGGTGCTGGAGCGGCGCGACCGGGCGCTGGTCGCCTTTGCCGCCTTGTCCGGGGCGCGTGTCGGCGCGCTCGCGTCGTTCCGCTTGGGCCATGTCAATCTGGCGGATGGCTATGTCGAACAGGATGCGCGCGTCGTGCGCACCAAATTCGCCAAGACCTTTCGTACTTACCTAATGCCGATCGATGACGGCGCGCTGGCGCTGTTTACCGAATGGGTTGGCGAGCTGGAGAGTGAGCATCATTGGGGGAGCGACGATCCGCTGTTCCCGGCGACGGAAATGGGGCTAGGCGAGGATGGCGGCTTTCGTCCGGCCGGGCTGTTGCGCAGCGGCTGGAGCACGACGCCGCCGATCAACGCGGTGTTCCGCCGCGCTTTCGAGGTGGCGGGCCTGCCCTATTACAACCCGCATTCGTTCCGCGACATGCTGGTGCGCCATGCCATGACGTTAAACCTGTCGCCGGAAACGATGAAATCGCTGGCTCAAAACTTGGGCCACGCCGACGTGCTGACGACGTTTACAAGCTATGGCAACGTTCCGGTGCATCGGCAGGGGGAATTGATCCGGGCGATGGGCCAAAACTCCGATGCAGGCGACGTGCTGAACGACCCCAATGTGCGGGCGCTGATCGCGGCGATTCAGGCGAAGGGAAATGGCGGCTTGCCCGGCAAGGGTGCGGGCCGCTAAGCCATCCCCAAAGGGGAGCGCGCGCGTGCCGGAACTGCAATTCAAGGGCAAGGAATTCGTCCATAATCACCATTTGACGGTGCCGTTCCGGCCGCTGGAAATCGATGCGGCCAAGGGCATCGGAGCGCCCGCGCTCGACGGCAATCTGATCATTCACGGCGACAATCTGCACGCGCTGAAGGCGTTGCTGCCGACGCACGCGGGCAAGGTAGACTGCATCTTTATCGACCCGCCCTACAACACCGGCAACGAAGGCTGGGCGTATAACGATAACGTCAATTCGCCGATGATCCGCGAATGGCTTTCGGGCAATCCCATCGGCCTGGAAGACGGGCTACGGCACGACAAATGGGCGTGCATGATGTGGCCCCGCCTAAAGTTGCTGCATGAACTGCTGGCTGAGAATGGCAGTTTCTGGATGACTTTGGACGAGAATGAGATTCAGCACGCGCGTTGTATTCTCGATGAAATCTTTGGCGCATCTAACTTTGTTGACACCGTCATTTGGCACAAGAACTACGCCCCAAAGGCGACAGTGCAGTATTTCTCATCTGACCACGATTACCTACTCGTCTACGCGAAAAAAATCGACCTTTGGCTTCCTAACTTATTAGCTCGAACAGGGGCGCAAGACGAGGTTTATCGCAATCCTGACAACGATCCTCGCGGCCGGTGGCGCCCAAACAATCTTGCTGCGAGAAATTATTACAGCAAAGGGACTTATTCAATCACGTGCCCATCGGGACGGGTTATTCCGGGTCCGCCGCAGGGGTCCTATTGGCGCGTCTCGGAAGAGAAGTTACGATCCTTAGACGCAGACAATCGAATTTGGTGGGGCGAGGACGGAAACAATGTTCCCGCTCCAAAAATCTTTCTTAGCGAGGTCCGCGAAGGGCGGGTGCCGCAGACGCTTTGGCATTGGAGCGAGGTTGGTCACACTCAGGAAGCCAAGAGGGAATTGCTGCAAATATTCTCGGATAGGGATGACGTATTCATCACTCCAAAGCCTACCCGCTTGATCGACCGAGTGCTGGCGCTGGCGGTGAGGGCAGAAGGAAATCCCGTTGTCCTAGATTCCTTTTCAGGGTCCGGCACAACGGCCCACGCGGTCCTCGCCGCCAACGCCCGCGACGGCGGCAATCGGCACTTCATTTTGGTTGAGGGCGAAGATTACGCCGACACGCTAACCGCCGAACGAGTGCGCCGCGTCATTAACGGCTACAGTTTCACGGGGACGCAGCGGGAGGAACTGCTGCGCGAGCCCCTGACCTTTTCCAAGCTCCGCAACGCTAACGCCTTGCTGGAAAAGGTGCAGGGCATCGAAACCCTCGACGGCCCCAAATATGATCGCATCAAATCGACGGTGAAGGATGGCGCACTGATCGTCACCGGCGAACGCGACGTTGCCGAAACAACGCCGGGGTTGGGCGGCGCCTTCACCTATTGCACGCTGGGCGCCCCGATCGAAATGGACGCGATCCTTTCGGGCGAAGCTTTGCCGTCACTCGACGCGATGGCGGGGCTGTTGTGGCATACCGCGACCGCGCAGCCGTTCGATCCGGCCGCGATGGCGCCCGCGCCCGATATCGGCGAGGGCGCGATGCGGCTGGGCGAATTCGCGGGGCGGACCTATTGGCTGTTCTATCGCGACGATCTGGACTGGCTGAAATCGGGCGAGGCGGCGTTGTCGCTGAGCAAGGCGCGGGCGATTGCCGCGACGACGCCGGGCAATCATCTTGTCTTTGCGCCCGCCAAATTCGTGTCGCGCGAGTTGCTCGCTCGCGAAGGGCTGGACGTCGAATATGCGCCGCTGCCGTTTGCGCTCTATCGGCTGGAAACCGCCTGACATGGCATTTCGCGAACTGGATTATCAGGCGCGGGCGTTGCGAGCGCTCGACGACTGGCTGGAACGGCTGGCGAAGGAAAAGGCCGAGGCCGACGAAATAGCGGCCCTGTTCGCAAGCAAACCGAACCTGAAGCAAATCATCCCCGACTTTGCCGCCGACGCTTGGGCGCGGCTGGCGGCGGACAAGGGGGTGCCGGGTGGACGCCCCTATGCGCCGCGCCAGTCGGGCGACGGTCGGCCGGTGCCCAATGCGACGCTGAAAGTGCCGACGGGCGGCGGCAAGACCTATCTGGCGTGCGCTGCGCTGTCGCGCATCTTTGGCCGCTATATGGCGGCGAATACGGGCATGGTGCTGTGGATCGTGCCCAATGAGGCGATCTATAGCCAGACGCTGAAGGCGCTGCGCGACCGCGACCATGCCTATCGCCAGACGCTCGACCGCGCGGCGGCGGGGCGCGTCGTCATCTTGGAAAAGGGTGACACGCTGAACCGCCAGGACGTCGCGGCGAACCTGTGCGTCATGGTGTTGATGCTGCAATCGTCTAACCGCGAAAATCAGGACAGCCTTCGCCTGTTCCGCGACCGGGGCGACGTGCATGGTTTCGTCCCCGGCGAAGGCGAGCAAGCGGCGCACAAGGCGTTGCTAGACGCAGTGCCTAATCTTTCGACCTATGATCTGGGCGACGGCATCTCGGCTTGGCCGATGGTCAAATCGAGCATGGGCAACGCGATGCGGATCATCCGGCCGGTTGTCATCATGGACGAAGGCCAGCGCGCGGTCAGTGACCTGGCCTATCGCACGCTTTATGGTTTCAACCCTTCGCTGGTGCTGGAACTGACCGCGACGCCCAAGGACGTTGCGGCGCGTGCCGCGACCCGCACGGCGCCCGCGCGCGAAGGCCGGGCCGCGAATATCCTTGTCGAGATCACCGGGCGCGAACTGGAGCGCGAGGGCATGATCAAAATGCCCATGAATGTCGCCCCTATGCCGGGCACCGAATGGCAGGCGACGCTGGCCAAGGCATGGGAGCAACTGGAGGCGCTGGACCGCACCGCGCGCGCCTATCAGGGCGATGGCGGGCGCTATATCCGGCCGATCCTGTTGATTCAGGTCGAACGCACCGGCGCGGAACAGGCTGACGCGGGCTTCATTCATGCAAACGACGCGCGCGACTGGCTGAAAGCGGTGGCGCAGCTCGACGACGACGAAATCGCGTTTAAGACCGCCGAAACCAATGATCTGGACAAGCCGGAGAACCGCGACCTGCTAAGCCCGCAATGCCGGGTTCGCGCGATCATCACCAAGGCGGCGCTGGCGGAAGGGTGGGATTGTCCCTTTGCCTATGTGCTTTGCGCGCTCGCAGCGAACGGCAACGAAGGCGCGATGACGCAGCTTGTCGGGCGCATCCTTCGCCAGCCGCACGCGACCAAGACCGGCGTGGACGCGCTCGACGAATGCTATGTGTTCGCGCACCGCGCCGACACGCGAGCGACGGTGGACGCGATCAAGCGCGGGCTTCAGGGCGACGGGCTGGGCGATCTGGCGATCGACGTGATGCTGGCATCGGGCGCCGGTGCGACAGGCGGCGCGGCGCGAACAATCTACCGGCGGCCGGAATTCAGGGCAGCCGCGATTGCCCTGCCGCAGGTGCTGTTTCTTGAGGGAGAGGGCGCGGCGCGCCCGCTGGACGCTGAGACCGATCTGTTCCCGTATGTCGATTGGGGGCTGGTCGATCTGGGCGCATTGGCGGCGACGCTGCCCAAGGATCGACCCGCTAGCGATCATCAACTTGTTCGGTTGCGCGCAGGCGATGCGGGCGTCGAATCGGAACAGGCTTCTGCGATCATCGGCGACGCCGCATTCGACGCGGCTTATGCGGTGCGTTCGATCGCCGACATTGTGCCGAACAGCTTTACCGCTTGGGGACTGATCGACGCGCTTGTCGGTAAGCTGCGGGGGCTGGGCTGGACCGACGCCGCCATCGGGCGCCACGCTTCCTTCATCATCGAAGAATTGCGCAAGTTGCTGGCTACCGAACGCGATAACCAGTCGGCGGCGCTATTCGCGGCGGGGCTGGAAAGCGGCGCGGTGCAATTTGCGTTGCGTGGCGACGACCGCGACTGGCGCGCGCCCGCCACGATCGCGACGGCGCAGGCCGAGGGCGCCCCCCAATTGACCGCATCGAATGGCGGGCCGCTGGAGCGCAGCCTGTTCCTGCCGATCTACCGGGCCGATCTGAACGACGCGGAACAAAGCGTCGCCGTCTATCTCGACCGCTATGACGCGGTGCGCTGGTGGCACCGGAACGGATCAACGCGCGGCAACTATGGCTTGCGCGGCTGGCGGCGCGGCAACGTCTATCCCGACTTCCTGATCGCGGCCGCGCGCGACGAAGCGGAGAGCGAACGCGTCGTTGTGATGGAAACCAAGGGCGAACAGCTCGCCGGGAATCACGACACCGAATATAAGCGGGCATTGCTCGCGTCCCTGACTGCCGCGTTCGGCCGGGATGCGCGCGGCGGCGCGCAACTGGACTTGGCCGAGCCGTTCACCTTTGGCGCGGCCGTCGTCATGTTCGACGATCTGGACGCCCAATTTCCGGCGCTCATTCGGGGTGGCTAGCGAAATTAATTTCGAGCGGTGGGGGTACATTTGGGGGTACGGGCACCTCTGCGTCAAAACTATTCACGCAAAGTCAATTACTTAAGTTCACAAGTCTAGTCCTGTAAGCACCACTACCTTCAGCAGAGAAATCCGGGACGTAAGGCCAAAGGGGCTTTCGCGTGGGACGTTCTTTGGGTCCTGTTTGGGTGGCTTTGGGCAGGAAGAACGGCCCGACCCACGCTATACCCCGGTCCCAACATATCCCCGAATCTCGCTCGCTTAGCGCTGGGCGTCTCGCTTTCGCCAGTTTGGTATGTGCATCGTCATTATCGCTTTGAAAAGGCGGCTATGATGCGGGTAGCGTAGGTGAAGCAATTCGTGCGCAATCACGAAGTCTCTGAACTCGGGTTCTCGGTCGGCCAGGTCCATTGCCAGCGTAATTACACCAGCCGACGAACATGATCCCCATTTGCGCCGCATGGGGTAAACCCGCACTATTCGCGGATTGACCTTCAACTTTACCGACCATCGAATAACGCGCATCTTGAGGTCGATCGCGCCGCCTTCCTGCATCACGACAGCAGCGACCGCATGATCAAGTCCACGATCCGCGTCCGGTCCTCGTCACTTAGGTCGAGAAGCGGCAGATAAAGCGCGCCGCGCAATCGCCTGCGTTCATCATCATTGAGCAAGGCGTTGGGATAGCGCGCGCGAAGCTCATCGATTAGTCCCGCGACTTGCCGCACGTCGATGTCGCCGCCAGTCAGCGCGGGGTCGTCGCGCAGCGCGATCATGACGCCGAATGCGTCGGCAGAAAGGCCGCTCGCCTTGGCCTCTGCGATCAGTGCCTCTTTTTCTGCCGCCAATGCTCCCAGCAGATCGATCGCGGCCAACCCGGTAACGTTCCGGCTTTCCATGTCCTTCAAAATGCGTTCGGCGCGGTCCTTTAGCGGCTGGAGGATCGGCGCATTGGCTTGATCTTCGTCCACTTCCTTCTGCAAGCCGCGCATTGGTTTCGCGGGTCTCCAAAAAATGGTCGAAAATCTGCTTATCGAGGTCGGTCGCCTGATCACTTTTTGTTCGACTCGGCCCGCCCGAACGGAATCACCGCCCCGCCTTCGCGCAGCCGGTCCAGATAATCGCTCCACCAAGCTGCCATTCGCACGCGCTCTTCCCAATACTGCCCGCGCGAATACGTGCCCCGGACCGCATCGCTGTCGCCATGAGCCAGCGCCCGTTCGATGGCGTCGGGCTGCCACTTACCGCTTTCGTTGAGCAGCGTCGATGCGGTCGCGCGGAAACCATGCGCGGTCGCTTCGTCCTTGCCGAACCCCATGCGGCGCAAGGCCACGTTGATGGTGTTTTCCGACATTGGACGGCGCGGGCTATAGAGCGCCGGAAAGAGGTAACCCCCGCCGCCCGTCATGGCGCGCAGCTCGCCCAGCAACGCGACCACCTGCGGCGACAATGGTACGCTATGCGCGCGCCGCGCCTTCATCTTGCCAGCCGGGATGCGCCAGACCGCCGCGTCCAAATCGAATTCCGACCATTCGGCATGGCGAAGTTCGCCCGGCCGGACGAAAACATGCGGCGTGATTTGCAGCGCCAGCCGTGTAATCGGGTTGCCGTTATAGGCATCCACCGCGCGCAGCAACTCGCCCAGCTTCCCCGGTTCCAATATGGCGGCATAGTGCCGTGCCTTCGGTGCGACCAGCGCGCCTTGGAGTAGCGCGGCCGGATCGGCCTTGCAGCGCCCGGTTGCCACCCCATAGCGAAAGACGCGGCTGGCAAAGGATCGCACCTTTTTTGCCGTTTCTTTATTGCCGCGCGCCTCCAGCCGTTTCAGCGGGGCGAGCAGCATTTGCGGATCGACATCGCTGATCGGCAAGTCGCCGACCGCCGGACGCAACAGGTCGAGAAACCAGCGCGCCTTGGCGAGCGTCGTTTCGGCGCGACCCTCGCCTACCATTTTGCCGTCGATATATTCGGCTGCAACGCTCGCGAAGGTATTGGCAGCGCTGATCCGCGCGGTCGCCTTGGCGCGCTTGCGCTCCAGCCCCGGATCGGCGCCGTCGGCAAGCGTCGCGCGGGCGGCTTCGCAAAGCTGGCGCGCCTTGGCGAGCGTCACGTCGGGCCATGCCCCCAGCGCCAGCCGCTTTTCCTTCCCCGCGAAGCGGTACTTCCAACGCCACAGCTTGGAGCCGTTGGGGAATATCTCGAGATACAGCCCCTTGGCATCGGCCTTTTTATAGGGGGTATCGCTCGCCCGAAAGGCGCTGATTTCTGCGGCCTTCAGCGACATTTGGGGGCATCACTTTTTGCGATTTGGGGGCCTTTGGGCCGATATGCCCCCAACCATGCCCCCAATTCCGACGGATTATCCAGAAACGCCATGACACACCCCGCTGCAAAGAGGGACGATTAATGGCAGATTTCTGCCGCTTTTTCAAGCACTGGGGGGCTTCGGGGAATAAGGAAATGGTGCCCAGAAGAGGACTCGAACCTCCACGACCTTGCGATCGCCAGCACCTGAAGCTGGTGCGTCTACCAATTCCGCCATCTGGGCACGGGGTAGGAGCGGGCGCTTAGCGGCGGCGTGATGAGCTTGTCAACCGCGGCGGAGGCCCCGCGGCGATTTTTCTGTCCCGGCCACGCATTTACGCGCCCGATCGCTGCCCTGCCCCCTTGCCCGGCGCGGCGCTTCGCGGCATGGGGGCGACAGGCGGCGCCGCGCCGCGACGGAATCGGACAAAGATGGGCGCCATGCAAACTCTCGACGGACAATTGATCACGGTCTTCGGCGGCGGCGGTTTTATCGGCCGCTATGTCGTGCAGCGCCTGCTCGCACGCGGCGCGCGCGTCCGCGTCGCCGAGCGCGAACCGCGCAAGGCCCTGTTCCTGAAGCCCCTCGGGGGGCTCGGCCAAACGCAGTTCGTCGCTGCCGACGTCCGCGACGCCGCCAACGTCGCGCGCGCGCTCCAGGGCAGCGACGCGGTGATCAACCTCGTCGGCAGCTTCGACGACATGGCCGCGGTGCAGGCCGATGGCGCGGGCCATGTCGCCGCCGCGGCTGCAGCGGCGGGCGTGAGCGCACTCGTCCACATCTCGGCGATCGGCGCCGACAGCGCCTCCGAATCCAAATATGGCCGCAGCAAGGGCGACGGCGAGGCTGCGGTCCGCACCGCCTTTCCGCAAGCCGCGATCGCCCGCCCCTCGATCGTCTTCGGGCGCGAGGACCAGTTCATCAACCGTTTCGCCGGCATGATCCGCATGGCGCCGGTCGTCCCGGTGATCGCGCCCGCGGCGAAGTTCCAGCCGGTCTATGTCGGCGACGTCGCCGATGCGGTGCTCGCCGCGCTGGGCGATGCCGCCGCGGGCAGGATTTTCGAACTCGGCGGGCCGCAGGTGCTGACGATGCTCGAACTCCAGCGCTGGATCGCCGATGCGACCGGCCGCAGCCCGCTGTTCGTCGAAATCCCCGACGTCGTCGGTTCGGCGCTCGCCTCCGGCCTGGGCTGGGCGCCGGGCGCGCCGATCACCAAGGACCAATGGCTGATGCTCCAGCGCGACAACATCGTCGCGCCGGACGCGGCGTCGCTCGCCGACCTCGGCATCGTGCCGACCTCGCTCGCCGCGGTCGCCGACGGCTGGCTGGTGCAATATCGCCGCCACGGCCGCTTCGCCGAGCTGACCGCGCGCTGATCGCGCCCACTGGCGCCCTGCCGAAAAGCTGCTAACCTCCCGCGCGGGGGTCGCATCTTTTCGATGCGGGGAATGCATGATGAAATTCGGGGGAACGACCGCGCTGGTCAGCGTGGCACTGATTTTGGCCGGCTGCGACAATACGCCGGCGGATTTGCATGGATTGCCGAAGGACGCCGCCGAGCGCGCGACCTTGTGCGGGCGCGCCGCGGTCGCCTATACCGCCGCGGGCGGCAGCGCCAACCCCGCCGAGGAAAAGCGGCGCCAGGACCTGCTCCAGAAGATCGTCGACGAAACCGGCTTCTTTGCCGCGACGGGGCTCGACGATGCCAAGGGCAAGGCGTTGCTCGGCGATATCGAGGCGACGCTGGCCGGCGGCAACTGGATCGGGACGCTGAACCAGTGCAAGGCCGCCTATGCGCTCGGCGATCCCGAGCCGCTGCCCAAATTGCCCGAGGCGGCGGAACGCCCCGCGGCCTGCGCCGCGGTCGCGGTGGCGGCATCGCTCGGCGAGGGCGCCAAGACGCCCGCCGACGTGCAGAAGCTGGTGATGAAGAACCCGCAATCCTCCTATTTCCTGCTCGTCGCGGCGAAGGACGGCGGCATTGCGGGGGCGCAGAACAATATGCTCAAGCATATCGAATGGGCGGTGACCTCGGGCGCGGTGGGGCCCCTAACCGACGCCTGCGTCAAGGAATATCCCAAGGCCGCGGCGAACGGCGCGGTGACCCTGCCGACGGACGAGGGCCAGGCGGTCGCCGCATGCAGCTTCAACGCCGGGCTGATGGGCGGCCTCGACGGCGACGAAGGCACGATGGCCAAGGCGGTCGCGAAGCGGATGCAGGATGGCAGCAAGATGCCCGACATCGCGCTGGCAACCAGCCCCGACAAGCTGATCCAGCAGGCGCTCGACCTCGGCCCGCCGGCCAATGTGCTGAAAGCCTGCGACGCGCGGTTCAAATAGCCGCTGGAAAAAACGCATCCGGCTGCGTAGTCGGTGACAGGACAGGGGCGCCCGGCTGATGTCGGGCGCCCTTTCGTTTCCGGTCCCCGCTCCAGTACAGGATTTTCATGACCGCCACCCATTTGCTGCACGCCCTCATCCTCGGCATCATCGAGGGGCTGACCGAATTCCTGCCGGTCTCGTCGACCGGCCATCTGATCCTCGCCGCCGAACTGCTGGGCTTCACCGGCGAAGGGTCGGCGGCGTTCAAGATCGCCATCCAACTCGGCGCGATCCTTGCGGTTCTGGTCGCCTATCGCCAGCGCTTCTGGAACGTCGCCATGGGCCTTTTGCGCCGCGACCGCGACGCGATCGCGTTCACGCGCAATATCCTGATCGGCTTCTTGCCGGCCATGCTGATCGGCGCCGTCGCTTATGAAGGGATCCGCGCGCTGCTCCAGTCCCCGACCACCGTCGCGGTCGCGCTGATTGTCGGCGGGGTCGTGATCCTCGCCATCGAACGGATGGTCAAGGTCGTGAAGGTCGAAACCGTCGAGGCCATGCCGCTGGGCACCGCCGTGGCGATCGGTGTGATGCAATGCATCGCAATGATCCCGGGGGTCAGCCGGTCGGGCGCGACGATCATGGGCGCGCTGCTGATGGGGGTCGAACGCAAGACCGCGGCCGAGTTCAGCTTCTTCCTCGCGGTACCGACGATGATGGGCGCCACCGCCTATTCGCTGTTCAAGGATCGCGACCTGCTGAGCCTCGACGACATGCAGGCGATCGGCATCGGACTGGCGGTCGCCTTCGTCGTCGCTTTGGCGGTCGTGAAGGCTTTTGTCGCGATCGTCGGCCGTTTCGGTTTCGCGCCTTTTGCTTGGTACCGAATCATTCTCGGTGCCGCCGCGCTCGTGTGGCAGGGCATGAGATAGGGCCGATATTTTACCAATTGCGAAACATAGTTGCGCGAGAGACGATTCCCTTCCGAATCACCCGTGATTTAAGGTCAGATATGCTGACCTAATCGCGATTTCGTCCGTGACAACGGGGTTTTGGCCCGCCATTCGCCTTCGCGAGAAGGGGAAAAACTCATGGCTGCAGATCGCATGCTCCGCTTCGTGGAGCGTGACCAGAATTATCCCGACAAGCGCTCGGCCGAAGAGCGCGCGCAGGATTTTCGCGAAATCGCCGAGCGCTACGCCGCGCCCGACGCCGACGAACAGGCCGCGCGCTGCTCGCAATGCGGCGTGCCCTATTGCTCGGTGCATTGTCCGCTGCACAACCATATCCCAGACTGGCTGCGGCTGACGGCGGAAGGCCGCCTCCGCGAAGCCTATGAACTGAGCAACGCGACCTCGACCATGCCCGAGATCTGCGGCCGCATCTGCCCGCAGGATCGCCTCTGCGAAGGCAATTGCGTGATCGAATTTTCGGGCCATGGCGCGGTGACGATCGGCAGCGTCGAGAAATATATCACCGACACGGCCTGGGCCGAGGGCTGGGTCGAGCCCGTCCATGTCGGCAAGCCGACGGGCCAGTCGGTCGGCATCGTCGGCGCCGGCCCCGCGGGCCTGACCGCGGCCGAATATCTCCGCGTCGCGGGGCACGAGGTCCATGTCTACGACCGCCACGACCGCGCGGGCGGGCTGCTCACTTATGGCATCCCCGGCTTCAAGCTCGAAAAGGATGTCGTGATGCGCCGCATCGAGCGGCTCGCCGACGCCGGTATCCATTTCCATCTGGGTTTCGAGGTCGGCGCCGACGCGACGCTCGACGAACTCCGCCAGAAGCATGACGCGCTGCTGATCGCGACGGGCGTCTACAAGCCGCGCGAGATCAACGTCCCCGGCAACGAAGCCGAGGGCGTCGTTGCCGCGCTCGACTATCTGATCGCCTCGAACCGCAAGGGCTTCGGCGACGAGGTCGCCGCATTCGAGGACGGCCGCCTCAACGCGATGGGCAAGCATGTCGTCGTCGTCGGCGGCGGCGACACCGCGATGGACTGCGTGCGCACCGCGGTGCGCCAGGGCGCGCGCTCGGTCAAATGCCTCTATCGCCGCGACCGCGACAATATGCCGGGCTCGCAGCGCGAGGTCGCCAATGCCGAGGAGGAAGGCGTCGAATTCGTCTGGCTCGCCGCGCCCGAAGGCTTCACCGCGACGCGCCGCGTCAAGGAAGTCGCGGTCGCCGGCATGCGCCTCGGCGCGCCCGACGCCAGCGGCCGCCGCAGCCCCGAAGCCGACCCCGCGCGCAAGTTCGACCTGCCCGCCGACATGGTGATCAAGGCGCTGGGCTTCGACCCCGAGGAACTGCCGCACCTGTTCGGCGCCCCCGACCTCAGCGTCACGCGCTGGGGCACATTGCGCGTCGATCACCAGACGATGATGACCAGCCTGCCCGGCGTCTTCGCCGCGGGCGACATCGTGCGCGGCGCCAGCCTGGTCGTCTGGGGCATCCGCGACGGCCGCGACGTCAGCGAGCAGATGGCGAAATGGCTGAAGGCCAAGGCCGCGGGCGAACGCCAGGCGGCATGATGTCCCGCGGCCGCAAAGTCGTTGCAATCGGGGCGCGATCTTTTAGCGTCGGCGCGGGGTCGCGCCTGACCGGGACGATCGTCCCGACGGACCGAAAGACGACCCCATGATGGCTGCCCCCTCCCTTGTTGCGCGAATCCTCTCCCTCGCGCTTTTGCCCTTCGCCCTGCCTGTGTCCGCCGCGGCACAACAGGGCGGGCCGGACGTCCATGACGCCCTTTTCCAAGCCTATTACGACGGCCAGGCGATGGACACGCTGCCGGAGTTCCAGGCCCGCCTCCTGCTGATCGATCACATCGGCTCGATCCTGAAAGATGATCCCGAGCTCAAGGGCTGGGCAGCCGCCGACACGGCCGATGCCATCACCGAATTCGGTACGCCCGCGCGCGCGCCCTACAAGCTGCGCCTCGCCGCCCGGCTGCGCGCCGCGATCGATCCGGCGCGGGCCAAGGCGGCAACCGATCTCGCCGCCGATCCCGCGGCGCTCAAGTCGATCGAGTGCGTCGCCCGCAGGACGAGCCGCGCTGCGTCCGAATGGGCCGCTTGCTCCGCAAACGGCGGACGCGCGTTCACGGCAGCCGAACAGGTGCTGGCGACCGAAGCCCTCGCGACCATCAATGACGTGGTGAACCACCCCGACCTCAATTCGGCCGTGATCGGCATCATGTGCCACACGCTCGATCGTTTCAGCGACCGCGTCTCGACCGACGAAATGACGCGAAAATATTCGATGACCGTCTCGCTCCTCAGCGCGGAAAAGCCCGTCGCCTGCGACCGCGCGAAGCCCCGTTATGCCGCGCTGATCGGCCATGATTCCTATCTCAAGCTTGAACCCACGCTGCTGTTCGACAGCGCCACGAAAGGCGAATGACCATGACCAAGATGAAGTTGCTCCTGCTCGCCGGCGCCGCCGTTGTCGCAGCGCCGCCCGCGCTCGCGATGCAAAAGGAAGCCCCGCAGGCCGAGATCCTCGCGACCGACGCGCCCGCCGAACTGTCGAGCGAGCAGATGGCGGCGCAGGCCAAGGCCAAGATGCAGAAGGAGATCGACGAAGCGATCAAGTTGATCGAGAAAATCTATGGCGTCGACCAACTTCCCGCGATCCCGCCCGCGCAGCTGACGCTGGCGAAAAAGACCACCGGCGCGCTGGTCCCGACGGGCAGTCTCGAAAAGATGATGGACAACCTCTACGGCAAGCTGTTCCGCGGCTTTCTGGGTGAGTTTGGCGGCGTATCCGACCTGATGCTGTCGTACAAGACCGGGGTCGAGAGCGAGAAGATCGCCGCGCTCGACGACGCGACCCGCGAAAAGATCGCCGACATCTTCGACCCGCAGCGCAAGGCGCGCGAAGAGCAGATCATGGCGAACGTCAAACCGATCATGAGCGAGGTGCTCCGCGACCTCGAGGTGCCGATGCGCGACGGCATGGCCGCCGCCTTCGCGCGCAAGTTCAGCGCCGACCAGCTCACGCAGATGAACGCCTTTTTCGCGACCCCGGCGGGCAGCGCCTATGCCAATGAATGGATGGCGCTGCAGGCCGATCCCGAGGTGATGCTGGCGATCATCCGCTCGGTGCCGCCGATGATCGACAAATGGGTCGACCGCGCCCCCGAACTGGAAGGCAAGTTCAAGGACCTGCCGAAGGAAAAGCAGCTGACCGACCTCAGCGACGCCGAGCTGACCAAGCTTGCAGGGCTGCTCCAGGTCGACGTCCAGACGCTTAAGGACCAGCGCGACCTCTACAAGTCGGTCGACGATGCGGCGATGGAGGCAACCGATGCCGCCGAAGCTGCGATCGCGGCCGGCGAGGCGAGCGATGCCGCGATGGCCGAGGGCGATTATGGCCCTTGGTACGAGCGCGAGAATTGGAGCGCCGAGGACCTCGCCAAGGTCGAGGCGATCGAGGCGGAATCGAACGAGATTTTCGGGCGCTCGATGGAGGCCCAGCAGGCCGCGATCGACAATGCGCGCAAGCGTCTCGCAAAAGAGGGCGCCTCGCCCTCCGAATAATCAAAACAAGCCACACGGCCAGGACTCCAAAAATGACCCATTATCCCACCCCCGATCACGCGCGCCTCGAATCCGAGGGCATGTACCGCCCCGACATGGAATCGGATGCCTGCGGCGTCGGCATGGTCGCCGCGACCGACGGCAAGGCCTCGCGCCGCGTCGTCGAGGCGGCGATCGAGGCGCTGCGCGCGGTCTGGCACCGCGGCGCGGTCGATGCCGACGGCAAGACCGGCGACGGGGCGGGCATCCATGTCGACCTGCCCGTCCGCTTCTTCGACGATGCGATCGCGGCATCGGGGCACAAGGTGCGCCCGAACCGCCTCGCGGTCGGCATGGTCTTCCTGCCGCGCACCGACCTCGACGCGCAGGAACATTGCCGCACGATCGTCGAGTCCGAGATCATCGACGCGGGCTATACCATCTATGGCTGGCGCCAGGTTCCCGTCGACGTCTCGGTGGTCGGCGACAAGGCGCAGCGCACGCGCCCCGAGATCGAGCAGATCATGATCGCCGGGCCGATGCCCGACGAACAGTCGCTCGCCGAGTTCGAAAAGCGCCTCTATCTCGTCCGCCGCCGGATCGAGAAAAAGGTGATCGCGGCGCAGATCGCTGACTTTTACGTGTGCAGCCTGTCGGCGCGCTCGATCATCTACAAGGGGCTGTTCCTCGCGGAGAGCCTTGCCGATTTCTATCCCGACCTTACGAACAAATTGTTCGAGAGCCGCGTCGCGATCTTCCACCAGCGCTATTCGACCAATACCTTTCCGCAATGGTGGCTGGCGCAGCCGTTCCGCACCCTCGCACACAACGGCGAGATCAACACGATCCGCGGCAACAAGAACTGGATGAAGAGCCACGAGATCAAGATGGCGGGCCTCGCCTTTGGCGAGCATTCGGAAGACATCAAGCCGGTGATCCCCGCGGGCGCGTCGGACACCGCCGCGCTCGACGCGGTGTTCGAGACGCTCTGCCGCGCCGGCCGCGACGCGCCGACCGCGAAGCTGATCCTGGTGCCCGAGGCGTGGGTCACCGACGACGACATGCCCCCGGCGCATAAGGCGATGTACTCCTACCTCGCCAGCGTCATGGAGCCGTGGGACGGCCCCGCCGCGCTCGCGATGACCGACGGCCGCTGGGCGGTCGCGGGCATGGACCGCAACGCACTCCGCCCGCTCCGCTACACGCTCACCGCCGACAATCTGCTCGTCGTCGGCTCCGAAAGCGGCATGGTTCTGCTGCCCGAGGCGAGCATCCGCAAGAAGGGCCGCCTTGGCCCCGGCCAGATGATCGCGGTCGATCTCGACGAGGGCCAGCTCTACGACGACCGCGCGATCAAGGACAAGATCGCGGGCGCGCATGATTATTCGGCGCGGGTGAAGGGCTTTCGCACCATGGCCGACCTGCCCAAGGGCGGGAAGTCGAGCCTGCCGCAATGGGAGCGTAGCGAGCTGCTCCGCCGCCAGGTCGCCGCGGGCCTGACGATGGAGGATATGGAACTCATCCTCTCGCCGATGGTCGAAGATGCCAAGGAAGCCGTCGGCTCGATGGGCGATGACACCCCGCTCGCGGTCATCTCGGACAAGCCGCGCCACGTCGCGCAATTCTTCCGTCAGAATTTCAGCCAGGTCACCAACCCGCCGATCGACAGCTTGCGCGAACGGCATGTGATGAGCCTCAAGACGCGCTTCGCGAACCTCGCGAACATCCTCGACGAAAAGGGGCAGAGCG
The DNA here is from genome assembly GCF_001984035.1 of Sphingopyxis sp. QXT-31. NCBI lineage: Bacteria > Pseudomonadati > Pseudomonadota > Alphaproteobacteria > Sphingomonadales > Sphingopyxidaceae > Sphingopyxis > Sphingopyxis sp. QXT-31. Next base: position 1,995,146 of record NZ_CP019449.1, read on the forward strand.
ACCATGTTCTGGTGATCGATTCACCGGTGCTGGTGGGCGACGACTGGGACCGCCTGCGCGCCTATTTCGGAGATGCCGTCGCCGACATCGACTGCACCTTCCCCACCGGCGGCGACGCATCGACGCTGCGCGAGGCGATCGCGCGCGTGCGCAAGGAAGCCGAGGATGCGGTGCGCGCCGGGCGCAGCGAATTGTTCCTCACCGACCAGAGTATCGGCGAAGGCCGCGTCGGCATGGCGATGGTGCTCGCCGCCGCCGCGGTGCACACGCATCTCGTGCGCAAGGGGCTGCGCAGCTATGCCTCGATTAACGTCCGCTCGGCCGAGGTGCTCGACACCCATGCCTTCGCGGTGCTGATCGGCGTCGGCGCGACCACCGTCCACGCTTACCTCTCCGAGGCGGCGATCGCCGACCGCTGGACGCGCGGGCTGTTCGGCGGCGAGCTGTCGCTGGCCGACTGCCTCCAGCGCTTCCGCAAGGCGATCGACGACGGGCTCTTGAAGATCCTCGCCAAGATGGGGATCGCGGTGATCTCCTCCTATCGCGGCGGCTATAATTTCGAGGCGGTGGGGTTGAGCCGCGCGCTCGTCAACGACCTCTTTCCCGGCATGCCCGCGAAGATCTCGGGCGAGGGTTATCAGTCGCTCTTCATCAACGCGACCGAGAAGCACGAAGCGGCGTTCGACAGGCGCGTCACCACCCTCCCCATCGGCGGCTTCTATCGCCAGCGCGCGGGGGGCGAGACGCACGCCTATTCGGCGCAGCTGATGCACCTGTTGCAGACCGCGGTCGCGACCGACAGCTATTCGACCTATCTGCAGTTCGCGCGCGGCGTCGCCGACCTGCCGCCAGTCTATCTGCGCGACCTGATGGAGTTCAACTATCCTGCGACCGGCGTCGCGCTCGACAGCGTCGAGGCGATCACCGAGATCCGCAAGCGCTTCGTCACCCCGGGTATGTCGCTCGGCGCGCTCTCGCCCGAGGCGCACGAAACGCTGGCGATCGCGATGAACCGCATCGGCGCCAAGGCCGTCTCCGGCGAAGGCGGCGAAGCGAGCGAACGCTATCAGCCCTACGCCAATGGCGACAACGCCAACAGCAACATCAAGCAGATCGCGTCGGGCCGCTTCGGCGTCACCGCCGAATATCTCGGCGCCTGCGACGAGATCGAGATCAAGGTCGCGCAGGGCGCCAAGCCCGGCGAAGGCGGCCAATTGCCCGGATTTAAAGTCACCGATTTCATCGCGCGGCTGCGCCACTCGACCCCCGGCGTGATGCTGATCTCGCCGCCGCCGCACCACGACATCTATTCGATCGAGGATCTGGCGCAGCTGATCTACGATCTCAAGCAGATCAATCCCAAGGCGCGCGTCTGCGTCAAGCTCGTGAGCTCGGCGGGCATCGGCACCGTCGCTGCGGGGGTGGCCAAGGCGCACGCCGACGTCATCCTCGTCTCGGGCAACACCGGCGGCACCGGCGCCTCGCCCCAGACCAGCGTCAAATATGCTGGCACGCCGTGGGAAATGGGCCTGTCCGAAGTCAATCAGGTCCTTACCCTCAACGGCCTCCGCCACCGTATTCGTCTGCGCACCGACGGCGGGCTCAAGACCGGGCGCGACATCGTGATCGCCGCGATCCTCGGCGCAGAGGAATATGGTATCGGCACACTCAGCCTCGTCGCGATGGGCTGCATCATGGTGCGCCAGTGCCACAGCAACACCTGCCCCGTCGGCGTCTGCACGCAGGACGAGAAGATGCGCGCCAAGTTCACGGGCTCGCCGGAGAAGGTCATCAACCTGATGACCTTCATCGCCGAGGAAGTGCGCGAAATCCTCGCCAAGCTCGGCTGCCGCAGCCTCGACGAGGTGATCGGCCGCACCGAGCTGCTCCGCCAGGTCAGCCGCGGCGCCGAGCATCTCGACGACCTCGATTTGAACCCGATCCTCGCCAAAGTCGATGCCCCCGACGAGCAGCGTCGTTCGCAGGGTCCGCATTTCCGCAACCCCGTGCCCGACAGCCTCGACGCGCAGATCCTGAACGACGCCAAGCCCCTATTCGAGCGCGGCGAGCGCATGCAACTCACCTACAACGTCCGCAACACCCACCGCGCCGTCGGCACCCGCCTGTCGGCCGAGGTCACCGCGCGCTTCGGCATGAAGGGCCTCGCCGACGACCATGTCCAGGTCCGCCTCCGCGGCACCGCGGGCCAGTCCTTGGGCGCCTTCCTCTGTCAGGGCATCACGCTCGAAGTCTTCGGCGACGCCAACGACTATGTCGGCAAGGGCCTGTCGGGCGGCCGCATCGTCGTGCGCCCGACGGTGTCGAGCCCGCTGGTCAGCCAGCACAACACGATCGTCGGTAACACCGTTCTCTACGGCGCGACCGCGGGCACCTTGCTCGCCGCGGGCCAGGCGGGCGAGCGCTTCGCGGTGCGCAACTCGGGCGCCCAGGTCGTGGTCGAGGGCTGCGGCGCCAACGGCCTCGAGTATATGACCGGCGGCATCGCGGTGATCCTCGGCGCGGTCGGCTCGAACTTCGGCGCGGGCATGACCGGCGGCATGGCCTTCGTGCTCGACGGCGACGCCAGCTTCGAACGCCGCGCCAATGGCGAATCGATCGTCTGGCAGCGCATCGAGAGCGCCCACTGGGAAGCCGTGCTGAAAGCGCTGGTCGAGGATCATGCGCGCGCGACGGGCAGCAAATGGTCGGCCGAAATCCTCGCCGACTGGGACCGCCGCGTCGGCGAGTTCTGGCAGGTGTGCCCGAAGGAAATGCTGTCGCGGCTGGAATACCCGCTGACCGATGCCGAAATCGCAGAGGTGGCGGCGGAATAGACCCTAAAGATCCTTCCCATCGCGCAGCCTTGGGGAGGGGGACCGCCGCCGCAGGCGGTGGTGGAGGGGTTTTACGTCGGCGTTGTTACCCCTCCGTCAGCGCTTCGCGCTGCCACCTCCCCATGGCTACGCCAAGGGGAGGATCGTCTCGCCCCGCCAGCGCGTCGCCCCGCCGCATCCCACCCTCACGTTCAGCCCAGCGAAAGCCCGCGTCCCCTAGACAAGCCAGCTTGATCGACCCCGTGTCATCGCCGCAACAAGGAAGATGCCATGCGCCGCTGGACCCTCGCAATGCTCCCCCTCCTCGCCATCGCCGCGCCGATTCCGGCGCAGGCCGCCGACGTGCGCGACGCCGCCGAGGCGCTGACCGACCCGGTCGAAAGCGACCGCATGGCGAGCACCGTCACCGCGCTCGTCGACGCGCTGATGCGCACCAATATCGGCCCGCTCGCCGAGGCGATCGCGCGCGTCGATCCCGAATCCGATGCCGCTTATATTCCGCCCGACGCCACCTTGGGCGAAGTCACCGGCACCGATCCCGACTATGGCCGCCGCCTCGGCGGCGACGTGCGCGCGACCTCTCGCATGGCGGGCCATCTTGCGACCGCCGCGGCGGCTTATGCGCCCGTGCTCAAGGAGATGGCGCGCGACATGGCGGCGCAGTGGGAGCGCGAACGCGACGCCGCGCGCCGCTGATCCACAGTCTCTCCGCCGCATCGCGCCATAGGCGTTGCGCGCGGCGCCCCGCTGCCGCTATGCCCGCCATATGTGGCAACTTTACCAATTTCCGCTCTGCCCCTTCTCGCGCAAGGTCCGCCTGCTGCTCGGTGAAAAGGGCGTCGGTTACGAACTGGTGCGCGAATCGCCGTGGGAGCGCCGCGACGAATTCGTCGACCTGAACCCCGCCGGGCGCACCCCGGTGATGGTCGACAGCGCGCGCGGCCAGGTGCTGATCGACAGCGCCGCGATCTGCGAATATTTCGAGGAGACGGTCGAGGGCAAGGCGATGATCAACGGCACCGCCGCCAATCGCGCCGAAATCCGCCGTCTCACCGCCTGGTTCGACCACGACTTCTATTATGAAGTCACCGGGCCCCTGCTGTTCGAGCGGATGCAGAAACGCATCGTCCACCGCCAGCCCCCCGACGGCGGCGCGCTGCGCGAGGCGATGAAGGCCGCGAACCAGCATCTCGACTATATCGACTACCTCATCGACCACCGCACCTGGCTCGCCGGCGCGACGATGAGCCTCGCCGACCTCGCCGCCGCGGCGCATATCTCGGTCGCCGACTATCTCGGCGGCATCGACTGGACCGGGCACGAGCAGACGAAAGGATGGTATTCGGGGCTCAAGTCGCGGCCGAGCTTTCGACCGCTGCTGGCCGAACGGATGGAAATCGTGACCCCGCCGAAATATTATGAGGACGTGGATTTTTAGCGGAGCGGACCAATCCCCCACTCCGTTCGTGCTGAGCTTGTCGAAGCATCGTTCTTCTTGTGGCGTTGAAAGAAAGTACGGCCCTTCGACAAGCTCAGGGCGAACGGGTTTGGGGGCTCAGCAGCCCTTATATTTCCAGTTGCGATCTTTGCCCTCGGCAACCTGCGCGACGATCGTCTCGATGCGCTTGGCGCGCGTTTGCTCGCGCTTCGCCTCAAGCACCCATTCGATATAGTCGCGGCGCTTGCCGGGCGAGAAGGCATCCCAATACCCCTGCGCCGCGGCATGGGCGCTCAGCGCGGCGCCGAGATCGCCCGGCAAGTCCAGCGCCGCCTTCGGCTCGGCTTTCGGCCGCTTGGGCTTGCCCTCGTCGCACAGCACCGCTGCCTTGGCGATCCATGCCGCCATCTGCTTGTCGCCGGGCAGATCGGCCAGCGTCGCGAGCCGCCCCATGCTCCCCATCGCGCCGGTGTCACGCGGCGAGCCGGTGACCTCCTCGTCGCGCCAGAAGCCGAAGGTGGCATGCTCCTTGAACGCCGCCATGCCGGCGAGATTCTGGCCGTGCAGCACGAAATGCGGCACGCCCCATTTCAGCGTCTCTTCCGCCCCCGGCGCATGCTGGTGCACCAGTTCGCGCAAATGGGTCAGGATCGGCTGCGCAAAGGGCTGCCGCGCGGCGATATAGGCATCGACGCGCGGATCGCGGCTCATCCCGGCCACCGCGCGGCGACCAGATAGTTCAGTGCCTCGCTGCCGCCGAGCTTGAATCCCTTGGCGGCCGACGGCGACAGGCCCGTGCGATCGAAAACCTCAAGTCCCGCCTCCTCGATCAGCTTCGTCAATTCCTCGGGCTTCAGAAACTGGTCCCAGTCGTGCGTGCCCCGCGGCACCGCCCCGACACGCTCGGCCGCCTCGACGAGCAACAGCTTCGACAAGGCCGTGCGGTTCGGCGTCGACAGGATCATCAGCCCGCCGGGCGCGAGCCGCGCCGCAAGTTCGCCAATAAAGGCTGCGGGGTCGGTGACATGCTCGACCACTTCCATCGAGGTAACGAGATCGAATTGCCCCTTCCCTTCCCCGCTCGTGTCGAGCGCAGTCGAGACACCCGGAAGGCCGGCGCTCGCCAGGCGTGTCTCGACTTCGCTCGACACGAACGGATTTGGGAGGTCGGCCAACTCTCCAGCGAAGTAATAAATCGCCAGCCCCTGCCCCGCCGCATGCTCACGCGCCGCCGCGATATTCTCGGGCGCCGCATCAACCCCGGTCACCGCCGCGCCCATCCGCGCCAGCGGCTCGGCGAGCAGCCCCGCGCCGCAGCCGACGTCGAGCGCGCTTTTGCCGGTGAGCGGGCGGCGTTCGCGCGTATCGCTATGCCAATGCGCATCGATCTGCCCGCGGATATAGGCCAGCCGCACCGGATTGAGCTTGTGCAGCATCGCCGAGGAGCCGTGCGGATCCCACCAGTCGGCGGCGAGCGCGCCGAAATGCGCGGCTTCGTTGGGGTTGATCGTCGCTGTGCTCATGCCCCGCGATGTGGCACTGCGGCATCATAGGTGCAAGAAATTCTATCCGCCGCATACGATGCCGGTCTTGCCTTCCCCCGCCCCCTTCCGTAACAGCCGAGCGCCGCGGAATTGCACGAATGTTGCGGCAGAAACCAGTTTCTTGAAAGCGGGGCGAGATGGCGCGGATCGTGATGAAATTCGGGGGCACGTCGATGGCGGGCACCGAACGAATTCGCACCGTGGCGAAGCTCGTCGCACGCGAAGTCGCGCAGGGCAACGAGGTCGCGGTGGTCGTCGCGGCGATGGCGGGCGAGACCGACCGCCTCGTCAATTTCTGCCGCGAGGCGAACCCGCGCTACGATCCCGCCGAATATGACGTCGTCGTCGCGGCCGGCGAACAGGTGACGTCGGGCCTGCTCGCGCTCACGCTGCAGGCCATGGGCACCCCGGCGCGCAGCTGGCTCGGCTGGCAGCTCCCGATCCGCACCGAGGAGGCCCACGCGCGCGCGCGGATCGCCGACATCGACACCGGCGCGCTCGGCGCCGCGATGGCGAAGGGCGAGGTCGCGGTCATTCCCGGCTTCCAGGGCATGATGGACGACGGCCGCGTCTCGACATTGGGCCGCGGCGGCTCGGACACCAGCGCCGTTGCCGTGGCGGCGGCGCTCAAGGCCGACCGCTGCGACATCTACACCGACGTCGACGGCGTCTACACCACCGACCCGCGCATCGTCGCGCGCGCGCGCAAGCTCGACTATGTCACCTATGAGGAAATGCTCGAACTCGCGAGCGTCGGCGCCAAGGTGCTCCAGACGCGCTCGGTCGGCCTCGCGATGAAAGAGGGTGTGCGCGTGCAGGTGCTCTCCAGCTTCGTCGAGGGCGACGAAGCGCCCAAAAAAGGCACGATGATCGTCAGCGACGAGGAAATAGAGGAACATCAGATGGAACGGCAGCTGATCACCGGCATCGCCCACGACAAGAATGAAGCGAAGATCATCGTCACCCGCGTGCCCGACAAGCCGGGCGCGGTGGCGAACATCTTCGGCCCGCTCGCCTCCGCCGGGATCAACGTCGACATGATCATCCAGAACGTCGGCCGCGAAAAGGGCGAGACCGACGTGACCTTCACCGTCCCCGGCACCGACTTGCTCCGCTCGATCGACCTGCTCGAAGGCGCGAAGGACAAGATCGGCTTCAACCGCATCATCAGCGACGACAAGATCGCCAAGATCAGCGTCGTCGGCGTCGGCATGAAGAGCCATGCGGGCGTTGCGAGCACCATGTTCCGCGCGCTCGCCGACCGCGGCATCAACATCCAGGCGATTTCGACCAGCGAGATCAAGGTCAGCGTGCTGATCGACGAGGACGAGACCGAACTCGCGGTGCGCGTGCTGCACACGGCCTACGGGCTCGACGCCGAATAAGCCCAAGGTTCCGCGGGCGTTCAGTTCCAGTCGCGCGCCAGGAACCGTTCCTTCGCGCCGCCGAGCACGGCGACGGCGCGCTCGATATTGCGCTGCCGCGCCGCGTCCGATTTCAGATTGGCGAGATAGCGCAATATCTCTTTCTGCAGGCTGGGCGATAGGCCGTCCCATCGGGCTTTGATCGACGGATCGGCGTCAAGGCGCGCCGCGAATTCTGGCAGCATGTCGTGCTGCGGACCGCCCCGATACGCCGCATCGAACACGACCGACACCGCGACCATGTCGCCCACGTCGGTGCCCGACGCCTTGCGCACCACGCCGTCGAGATAGAGATAGAAGCTGCCGTCGCCCGCCGGCATCATATTGACGCGCCGCGCCTGGTCGGGCTGGCCGTTGACTTGGACCAGCACGGGCATCGGCTTTTTCCAGCCAGCCTTGATCCGCTCCGCCCGCGCGCCGCTCACCGGCACATAGGGATTAATGCCTCTAAGCGCGATCTTCGCTCTGAAATCCATCCCCGACCCGTAGCAGCGATCAGGACGGCGTGACCACAGGCGCCGCGCCGATATCGGTCTCTTGGCGGCGCAACCGCGCCTGGCCGATGAAATGCACCACCGCGATATGGATCGCGAACAGCCCGAATTTCGAAGCCAGCGGAAACACGCCGATGAACAGCGGCCACCACTGGGTGAAGAAGAGCGCGATCACCAGGTTGAGCCCCGCGCTCGCGAACATCAGCGCCGCCCAGATCTGGCCGAAGCGGTCCATGACATCGCCGACCAGTGCCATCTGCTCGGGCAGGATTTAACGGCTGAGCCAGCCCTTGCGCAGCATCACCGTGCCGACGATCAGATAGACCACGGTCGGCTTCGCCATCACGAAGCGCGGGTCGCCGGTCAGCAAGGTCGCCGCGGCCGTGAACAGCACCGAGGCGAGGCTGATCCACTGCAGCGCCGCGGCCTGGTGCCCGCGCGCAAGCGCGTATCCGACCACCGCGACGGCGACGAGCGTACCGGCAACGACCGCGGGAACGATGCCTGCGCCCGCGGCGAGCAGGACGGCGAAGGTGATGATACCGAGCGAATCGAACAGCATCGGGCCGAGCGCATAGAGCAGTGTGCGCATGATCGTCCTTTCAGGGACTCAATGTTACCGTCGTAAACATTGCATGCGAATCGCACCCGGGTCAAGCAGAAATTTACATTGTTAACATTGGCGGGGATTAACCGCAGCCGGCGCGCGGCGAACCGAGCCTCAATTACGCAGCCGTACCTTCGCGGTCACCGACAGGCCGGGACGCAGCTGTGCCAGCGCCGCCTGCCCCGGATCGAGCCGGATTCGCACGCCGACGCGCTGGACGATCTTGGTGAAATTGCCCGACCCGGGCTCGAAGGGCAGCAGGGTGAACTCGCTCCCCGACCCCGGCGCGAGGCTGTCGACCGTGCCCGCCAGCGTCTCGCCAAGCGCATCGACATAGACTTCGGCCTTCTGTCCCGGCCGCATCGCGTGCGTCTGCGTTTCCTTGAAATTGGCGACCACATAGATCGCCCGCACCGGCACAACCGACAGCAGCCGCGTGCCCGGCTGGACGAAGTCGCCGACCTGCACCTGCCGGTTTCCGACAACCCCGGCGATCGGCGCCCGCACGACGGTATGCCCGCGGTCCTGCCTAGCGAGCGCCAGCGCCGCACGCGCCTTCAACGCCTCGGCCTCGGCCGCTTGCACCTCAGCCAGCAGCACCGGCCGCCGCGCGCGCGTCACCGCGGCCTGTTCGTAGCTCGCCCCCCAATCGGCGCGCGAGCGCCGCGCCGCCGACGCCGCGCCGACCGCAGTCGCGCGCACCTGGTCGGCGTCGCGCCGCGTCACGAAACCATCGACGAGCAAGGTGTCGTAGCGCTTGAGGTCGGCCGCCGCGCGCACCGACTCCGCATCGGCCGCGGCGATCTCCGTCCCCACCGCGCGGATCTGTGCCGCGGCGAGCCGCTCGTCGGCGCCGAGCGCGGCGAGCGCCGCCCGCGCGGTCGCGACCCCGGCATCGGCGTCGGCGACCGCCGCCTCGGCGGCCTGCAGCCGCGCATCATAATCCTCGGCGTCGATGCGCACGAGCGGATCGCCTGCCTTCACCGCCTGATTGTCGCGTACCAGCACCGCGGCGACGAGCCCGCCGACCTTGGGCGCGACGTTGCTTGAGTCCGCCTGCAGATAGGCGTTGTCGGTCGATTCCGCGGTGCGCGGCGAAGTAAGCCACCACACACCGACAGCCGCGACGGCGAGCGCGATCAGGCCCACCTTCCACGCCTTCTTCGGCAGCGCGAAGCGGCGCTTCGCAGGCGCTTCGACGGGAGCGTCGGCGGCGATCGCCGTCTGCGCGTTCATTGCTGGATCACCAACAGGGTCGAGGTCGCGGTCGCATAGAGCCGCCCCGCCGCGTCGGTGAGCTTCGCCTCGACATAGGCGACGCGGCGCCCGATCGAGATCACCCGCCCCTCGGCACGCACCTTGCCCGTCTCGCCGGTCATCGCCTTGAGGTAGCTGGTCTTGAGCTCGAGCGTCGTCATCGCCTGGTCGTCGGCGAGCTTGGTCACCACCGCGATCCCGCACGCCGAATCGAGCAAAGTCGCGGCATAGCCGCCATGCACGATTCCCATCGGATTATAATGCTGCGGCCCCGGCACGCCCTCGAACGCCGCCCAGCCGTCGCCGGCATCGACCAGCTGGAACCCCAGCGTTTCGCCGATCGGCGGGCGCCCGCCCGATGCGATCAGCCCCTGTACCTTGGCGAGCGTCATTGTGCCGCCTCCAACCCATAGCGCGCGACGATGCTGGCGTGCGTGTCGGCAAGCATCGCGTCCGACAGCGCCGCATCGCCCACCGCGCGCGCCAATGCGACCCCGCCGACGAGCTGCGCGAGCAAGGCGTGGGATTCCCCCGCGGCATCGGCGTAACCCAACGCCGCCAGCGGCCCCGCAAGCCGCGAAGCAATACCGACAACGCCCGCGCCGAAACGCTCGCGCGTCGCGGGCTCGGAGCGCGCGAAATCGCCCGACAGCGTGGGCAACGGACAGCCCCGGTCGCGGCTGTCGCGATGCGCCTGCGACAAATAGAAATCGACATAGGCGCGCAATACGCTGCGTGGATCGCCCGCCGCGTCGATCTTCGCCGACCGCGCGCGCGCATCGGCGAACATCGTCCCGATCGCCTCGCCGACCAGTGCGTCCTTGGATTGGAAATGGGCGTAGAAACCGCCGTGGGTCAGCCCCGCGCGCGCCATGATCCCCGCGACCGCGACATTGTCGGGGCCCTTGGCGCGGATCTCTTTCGCGGCTTCCTTCAGCACCCGCTCGCGGGTCGCGGCCTTATGCTCGCTCGAATAGCGCACTTGCGGTCTCCTTTATATGATGGATATAATATAAAGACTGCAGGACACAAGCCCGATGGCATCGATTCCCCTCTCCCCCGGCCAGGCGGCATCCATGCCCGACGCGCCCTTCGACCCCGCCAGCCTCACGAATGCGCGGAAATATCTGATCTTCGCGGTGATGGCGTTCGGCCAGTTCATGGCGCTGATCGACATCCAGATCGTCGCCGCGTCCTTGAACGAGGTACAGGCGGGGCTCAGCGCCGGGCCCGACGAGATCAGCTGGGTCCAGACCGCTTATCTGATGGCCGAACTCGTCATGATCCCCTTTTCCGCGTTTCTGGCTCAGGCGCTCTCGACGCGCTGGCTGTTCGCGGCGTCGGCAGGGCTGTTCACCATCGCGAGCATCCTCTGCGGACTCGCGTGGAGCATCGAATCGATGATCCTGTTCCGCGCGGTGCAGGGCTTCGTCGGCGGCGCGATGATCCCGACGGTGTTCGCGACGGGCTATATGCTGTTCGAGGGCAAGCAGCGCGCGATGATCCCCGCGATCCTCGGCATGGTGTCGGTGCTCGCGCCCACCTTGGGGCCGACGGTCGGCGGCTGGATCACCGATGCGATGGGCTGGCGCTGGGTCTTTTTCATCAACGTGCTGCCCGGCGCGATGGTGACGCTCGCGATCCTCGCGCTCGTCCGCATCGACAAGCCGAATCTGCCGATGCTTCGCCGCATCGACTGGGTCCACCTTGCTTCGATGGCGGTGTTCCTCGCGGGGCTCGAATTCGTGCTCGAGGAAGGGCCCAAGCACGACTGGTTCAGCGAGCCCGAGATCGCGATCGGCGCGTGGGTGTCGTTCGTCGCCTTCGGCCTCTTCCTCGAACGCTCGTTCCGCTCGGACGGGCCGATCGTCCGGCTCTCCCCCTTCCGCAAGCCGACCTTCGTCTTCGCCTGCATCTTCAACCTCGTAATCGGCTTCGGCCTCTACGCCAGCACCTATCTGGTGCCGATCTACCTCGGCCGCGTGCAGGGCTATAATGCGTCGGAGATCGGCACGACGGTCTTCGTCTCGGGCCTCGCGCAACTGCTCGGCGTCCCTATCGCCGCGGCGCTGTCGCAAAAGGTCGACCAGCGCATTGTGATTACCTTCGGGCTCACCCTCTTCGCGACGGGCCTCTGGATGTTCAGCTTCATGACCCCTGAATGGGGCTTCGCCGCGCTCTTCTGGCCGCAGGTCGTGCGCAGCTTTGCGATCATGCTGTGCATCGTGCCCTCGGTTGGGCTCGCGCTCGGCAATTTCGAGGGACCCGAGCTCCGCTACGCCTCGGGCCTGTTCAACCTGATGCGCAATTTGGGCGGCGCGATCGGCATCGCGCTGGTCAACACCTGGCTCGGCGACAATCTCCGCCTCCACATGCTCCGCCTATCCGAAGCGCTCGGCCGTTCGGCCGAGGCCGCGAACGAAGCCGCGGCGCAGCTCGCGAAGCACATCGGCCGCACCGTCTCCGACCCCGCGCTCGCGCAGCAGATGGCCGAGGGCACCCTTGGCCGCATCGTCGGCCGCGAGGCGCTGACCCTCGCCTTCGACGACGTCTTCCGCCTGATGGCCTATCTCTTCCTCGCCGCGCTGGTGATGGTCCCCTTCTGCAAACCCCCGCCGATCCGCGGCCCGGCGCCGAAGGACGCGCATTAGCGGCGGCACAGCCGCTTTCGGGCGGAAGCGGACAAACCGCGCTATAAAACCCGTTCGTGTCGAGCGAAGTCGAGACACGTGAAGGCCGGCGCTTTCCAAGCGTGTCTCGACTTCGCTCGACACGAACGGAAATAGAGGACCGTCCGCTAACCACCCCAAACCCGTCGCTTCACAGCTCCCCAAAAAACTTCTTTCCTAAAATATCCCGCTATGTTCCAAACTGGCAGATGGAACATACCGACTCGCCCGCCCCGCAACTCGCGGACACCTGCCTCGCCTTCGCCCCCGTCCCCGCGCAGCGGCACCGCGCCGACGGCTGGACACCCGAAACCCAGGCCAATTTCATCCGCGCGCTCGAAGCGATGGGATCGGTCGGCAAAGCCGCTCGCGCCGTCGGCATGGGCCGCGCGTCCGCCTATCGCCTCCGCGAACGCGCCGAGGCGGCAAGCTTCGCCGCCGCGTGGGACCGCGCCATATCGATGGGCCGCACGCACCAGTTCAGCATCGCAATGGACCGCGCGCTCAACGGGGTCACCACCGTACGCGTGCTGCGCGGCGGCGCGATCGACGTCAGCGGCGGCCCCGACATTGCCGTCGTCCACGCTGCGCTCCGCGAAGAGGGCATCGCTAAAGCGACAAAGGAGACATTCTGAACGCACATATGCGTATCTTTTGTCGCTTTAGGCCCCACAAAAAACCCGCCCCCGGGCCCATGTCCCCGGGGGCGGGTCCTTGCGACCCGGTCGGCGTCAGCCGATCAGGCGAGGTCGAAACGGTCGGCGTTCATCACCTTGGTCCAGGCCTTGACGAAGTCCTTCACGAATTTTTCGCCATTGTCGGACTGCGCATAGACCTCGCCGACGGCGCGGAGTTCGGCGTTGGAGCCGAAGATCAGGTCGGCGCGCGTCGCCCGCCACTTCTCGCCGCCGTCCTTGCGGTCGGTGGCGACATATTCGTCGTCGCCCTCGCCCGCGGCCTTCCAGACATTGGTCATGTCGTAGAGGTTGACGAAGAAATCGTTCGTCAGTTGGCCCGACCGCTTGGTGAAATGGCCGTGTCCGCGCTCGCCATGATTGGCGCCGAGCACGCGCAGCCCGCCGATCAGCACCGTCATCTCGGGCACCGACAGGCCGAGCAGCGAGGCGCGGTCGAGCATCATTTCCTCGACCTTCACCGCCAGCTTCTTGCTTCCGACATAGTTGCGGAAGGCGTCGGCTTCGGGCTCCATCACGGCGAAGCTGTCGGCGTCGGTCTGCTCTGCCGTTGCGTCGCCGCGGCCGCCGGTAAAGGGCACCGCGACGCTGAAGCCGGCATCCTTGATCGCCTTCTCGAGACCCACGACACCGCCGAGGACGATCGCGTCGGCCATCGACAGATTGCCGCGCAGGCCGTCGAGCGAATCGAGCACCTTGGCGAGCATCGCCGGCTCGTTGACCTCCCAATCCTTCTGCGGGGCGAGCCGGACGCGCGCGCCGTTGGCACCGCCGCGGAAATCGGACTTGCGGAAAGTGCTCGCCGAGGCCCACGCGGTCTTGATCAGCTGGCTGACGGTCAGGCCGCTACCCGCAATCGCGGCCTTCACCGCCGCGACATCGGCGTCCGACGGCATGGTGCCGGCAGGAACGGGGTCCTGCCAGATCAGGTCTTCGGCCGGCACTTCGGGGCCGAGGTAGCGGACCTTGGGACCCATGTCGCGGTGGCAGAGCTTGAACCAGGCGCGGGCGAAGGCGTCCTTGAACGCTTCATGATCGCTCCGGAACTTCTCGCTGACCGCGCGGAATTCGGGATCCATCTTCAGCGCCATGTCGGCGGTCGTCATCATCGTCGGAACCTTGACGGTCGGATCCCACGCCGCCGGGGCCATATCCTCCGGCTTCTGGTTGATCGGCTGCCACTGCTGCGCCCCGGCGGGCGAGTGCACGAGCTCATAATCATAATCGAGCAGCAGGCGGAAATAATTCTCGGACCATTCGGTCGGCGTATTGACCCACGACCCTTCGATGCCGCTGGTGACGCTGTGCTCGCCGATGCCGCCGCTCTCGTGGCTGCTGACCCAGCCGAAGCCTTGCGCCGCGAGGTCGCCGCCCGAGGGTGCGGCGCCGAGCAGCGAAGCATCGCCATTGCCATGCGCCTTGCCGAAGGTGTGGCCGCCCGCGGTCAGCGCGACGGTTTCCTCATGGTTCATCGCCATGCGCTCGAAGGTTTCCTTCATATCGCGCGCCGACAGCAGCGGATCGGGATTGCCGCCCGGACCCTCCGGATTGACGTAGATCAGCCCCATCTGGATCGCGGCCAGCGGCCCTTCGATCGCCTCGAAGCCGTTGTCCGGATCGATGCGGGTCTGCACGCCCTCATTGACCCATTTGTCTTCCGAGCCCCAATAGATGTCGCGCTCGGGCTCGAACACGTCGGCGCGGCCGCCGCCGAAGCCGAAGACGGGCCCGCCCATGCTCTCGATCGCGACGTTTCCGGTCAGGATGAACAGGTCGGCCCAGCTGATCTTGTTGCCGTATTTCTGCTTGATCGGCCACAGCAGGCGGCGCGCCTTGTCGAGGTTGCCGTTATCGGGCCAGCTGTCGAGCGGCGCGAAGCGCTGTTGCCCGCTGTTGGCGCCGCCGCGGCCGTCGGCGGTGCGATAGGTGCCCGCGGCGTGCCAAGCCATGCGGATGAAGAAGGGGCCGTAATGGCCATAGTCGGCCGGCCACCAAGGCTGGCTGTCGGTCATCAGCGCGGTAAGGTCATCCTTCAGCGCCTGATAATCAAGCGACTTGAACGCCGCGGCATAGTCGAAATCGTCGCCGAGCGGGTTCGACGACCCGTTGGGATTGAGGATTTCGGTCGCCAGCATATCGGGCCACCAATCCTTGTTGGTCCGGCCGAGCAGCGCGCGTACGCCGCCATGGTTGACCGGGCAGCCGCCGGCGGCGTCGATGGGGGTCTGGTCGTTCATGCAGTCTCTCCTCGTTGGGCTTTTTGTAGGATGAATGTGGCGCGGAGCGATGACGGGCGCGTGACGCGGTGGCGCGTGGCCACAGCAGGTACGTCGACAGGGGCAGGCCGCGAGTCGATGGGGTCATCCTTTCGCCTTGGGATGGAAAGGATAGGCCGCGCCCCTCCATCGCCATAACCGAATAAGCTGAACTCAGTCATTGAACGAACCGATTACAGGCTCAGCGGTTGCCGCAATGAAATGACGTTGGTCGCGGCGACGCCACGCCCCGGCGAAAGCCTGCCCTCACGGGGCAACGCCCTGCCCTTCCAAGGGGTTGGCCTTTCGTCACGCGCCCCCGACGTGACGCGAGGAGAGAGAAAGTGGCTAACCAGAACCCCAACGAGCAGCAGCAGCGCGACGAGGAAGAACGCCGCAAGCAGCAGCAGGAACAGCAGGGTGGCCAGGACCGCCAGCAGGGCGGCCAGCGGTCCGATCAGGATCGCGACGACGAAAACAAGCAGCAGCGCTGACGCACAGGCTGCACGAGAAAGGGGCCGCTCCGGCTGGAGCGGCCCCTTTTCTTTGCCCTCAAAAGACGGAGACTAGAAGCTGACCTTGACCGTCCCGCCCCAGGTCCTGGGATCGCCCGGCTGCCCGGCGATCAGGCCCACGTTGCCCGGTGCGACCTGCAGCGTTTCGATGTAATTCACGTCGAAGGCGTTGCGAACCCAGCCGAAGATGTCGATCCCGTCGCCGCGGAAACCGACGCGGAAGTTGGTCAGGGCATAACCCTTCACATCGGTGTAGATCGAGGGCGAGGCGTTCGAATTCCAGTGCGACCGATAATTGCCGTCGACCCCGAAATAGATTTGGCCTTCTTTGGCCAACAGATTGACTGGCAGATTTGCCTCTGCACCATAAGAAAAAGCCCATTTCGAAACGCCGGGAAGAGTGGCGCCGGAAACGTCGACGAAGGGAGGGCTCACGGAACCGGGTGTTGCCGCTGGCCCCGGCGTGCCCGTGAAGGTGCAGGGGCCTGTCACGACGATGCCGGTGCTCGAACCGCCGCTCAATTCCGGAGGCGGCGGCGCGTTGCAGAATTTGACATATTTGGCGTCGGTATAGGCGCCGTTGACATAGGCCGTGAACCGATCGCTCGGACGGATTTTGAAATCTGCCTCGATGCCCTGCGACCGGACCTTGTCGGCATTGGCGAGATAGCCGCGAACCGTGCCGAACTGGCCGCCGTTCACCGTCACCTGGAAATTCTTGATGTCGGTGCGATAAGCGGAAAGATTGAACGTCGCGAGCCGGTTCAGGAACTGCGTCTTGAGACCAATCTCGAAATGATTGACCGATTCGGGCTTCACCGTGCTGGCGCTGAGCACGGGCTGGTTATTGGTATCGAGCGGCAGGCCGTTCTGATTGATCCCGACCGTCTTGAAGCTCTTGGCGTAGGTGGCATAAGCCAGAATGTCCGGCGCGATCTTGTAGTTGATATTCAGGTCGTAGCTGAAATTCCAGTCGCTGACCGACGGCTGCGTCAGCTGCGGCTGATAGACGCCGCATTGCGCCGTCAGCACGGCATTGCCCGCGGTCGCGCTGGGTGCGCAGCTGGCGATGACCTGCCCTGCGCCGGTTGTCACCACACGCTGGTAAAAGCCTTCTTTCTTGTCGTAATTGATGCGGATACCAGGTTGAATGGTCAGCTCGGGGGTCAGCTTGTAACTGACCTGTCCATAGAGCGCCGCGCTGTCGGATTTCAGGAACTGCGTGTTGGTGGCCGTGAGGCCGTTCAGCACCTCGGGCCGGTTATAGACATTGTTCGGATCGGTCGACGGCGCCAGGCTGTAGCGCGTGGCGTCGATCCCCTGCTGCTCGGTCCCCTGCGTGTCGATGCGCTGCCGGAACGCAAAGAGTCCAGCGACGAAATCGATCTTGTCGCCTTCGTAATTATAGCGGAATTCTTGGCTATATTGATCCTGCTGCGACGGGTTTTGCGACTTGGCGACTACCGAGGCGCCGGTGAAATCGCGGTCGTTCTCGGGCTTCCAGTCCCAGAAGCGCCAGGCGGTGATCGAGGTGAGGGTACCGGGGCCGACATCCCATTTCACGCGCAGCGACGCGCCGCCAATCTTGTTGCCCGCGTTGAGGCTGGCATCGATATCGGTTAGGCGGTCGTAAACATTCCGGCTTGGCACTATATAATTGTAATTGGGATTGGCCGCCTGCAGCCGGGCGATGACCGCATCATATTGGCGGTTGAGCGCGCGCTGCGTCGTGCCGACACGCACGAAGGCGGTGCCGCAACACTCCGGATCCTGCTTGCTGTAATCGCCCGACAGCGTGATGCTGAGATCTTCGTTCGGCTGGAACAGCAATTGGCCGCGCAGGCCGAGATTGTCCTGCTCGTTGATCCAGCGATCGGTCCGCACATTGAACAGCGTGCCGCGGCGGCTGGTCGCCGCAACCGCGATGCGCGCCGCGATCTTGTCGGTGAGCGGGCCCGAGACCGCGGCCTTGGCCTGCTTGAAATTGAGATTGCCGACAGTCACCTCCGCCCGCCCCTCGAAATCGAAGGTCGGCTGGTTGGTCGTGATGTTGATCGCGCCCGCGGTGGTATTCTTGCCATAGAGCGTGCCCTGCGGCCCGCGCAGCACCTCGACCTGGTCAACGTCGAGGAAGTCGAAGGTCGCGGCGGCGACGCGCGAATTATAGACGTCGTCGACATAGATGCCGACGCCCTGCTCGAACCCGTCGCTGGTAAGGCCGTAAGGCACGCCCAGGCCGCGGATGTTGACCGACGTGTTGCGCGGGTTGGTGGTATAGACCTGCAGCGTGGGAGCGAGCTGCTGCAGCTTCACGACGTTGAAATTGCCCGTCGCCTCGATCGAATCGCCCCTGATGACCGAGATCGCGACCGGCACTTCCTGTGCCGTTTCCTGACGGCGGCGCGCGGTGACGATGATGATGTCGCCGCGGCTGACGTCGTCGTCTTCGGCCTGGGCGGCCGTTGCGGCCGTCGTCGCCGCAACGGTGGCGTCTTCCGTCGTCTCTTCGGCCGCGGCCGACGTCGCGCCGAACGCAAGAAGGAAGGAGATTGTGAGGGCCGAGGCTTGTGCACGGCGGCGTATCGATGGGTATTTCGAGGTCATGGCAATTTCCTGTTGCTTCGAAGATGCACGAAAATTGCCACATCCGGAGGTCCGGTCTGCGGCATTCTGGGGGAGGCATTCCCCCGGCTTGGGAGCCTGAAAATCAGTTGGGGTAGCGGTGGCGCTCGGTGATATCGACCTGCACCAGCTTGCCCTCGTGGACGGTCAGCTGGATCGCGCCGAAGCGCAGTTTCTCAAGCGCGTCCAGCACCGTCTGCACCGCGCGCGGCACAGCCTCGCGCTGGCCACCGGCCTGATCGGATGAAGCGGACATTGTTTCCCTTTCCCTGGTTCGATTCGGCCGCAAGCATATGCCAAGTGATTTGGTTGACAATGATTGATTTGCTTTCTGCGCCGAAAGGTTCGGTTCGTGCGCCCAAGCGAGACTTTGCCGTCCCGCAGCATTTGCAGGGCACTGGACGCTAGGGATTGCGCCCGAGTCGCTGGGCTGGCAAAGGCAGGCGCGATGACAAAAATTAACGATCTGATGGCGCGCGGAACCGCGCTTCTGGGTAGCGACTACGCGATTTTATGCGGTGCGATGAGCTGGGTTTCGGAGCGGAACCTGGTCAGCGCGATCAGCAATGCGGGCGGCTTCGGGGTGATCGCGTGCGGCGCGATGACGCCCGAATTGCTCGATGCCGAAATCGCCGCGACCAAGGCGCTCGCGGCGCGGCCCTTCGGGGTCAATCTGATCACGATGCACCCGCAATTGTTCGATCTGATCGACGTCTGTGCCAAACATGGCGTCGGCCATGTCGTGCTCGCCGGGGGCCTGCCGCCCAAGGGCAGCCTCGAGGCGATCAAGGCGTCGGGCGCCAAGGTGATCTGCTTCGCGCCGACGCTGGCGCTGGGCAAGAAGCTGATCCGCTCGGGCGTCGATGCGCTGGTGATCGAGGGCATGGAGGCCGGCGGCCATATCGGTCCGGTTTCGACCAGCGTGCTCGCGCAGGAGATATTGCCGACCCTTGCCGACGAAGTGCCGGTGCTCGTCGCCGGCGGCATCGGCCGCGGCGAGGCGATCGCCGGCTATCTCGAAATGGGCGCGTCGGGCGTCCAACTCGGCACGCGCTTCGTCTGCGCGACCGAGAGCATCGCGCACCCCAACTTCAAGAAAGCTTTCATCCGCGCCTCGGCGCGCGATGCGGTCGCCAGTGTCCAGATCGACCCGCGCCTGCCGGTCATCCCCGTCCGCGCGCTCAAGAACGCCGGGACGGAGGAATTCACCGCCAAGCAGCGCGAGGTCGCGAACCTGCTCGACGGCGGCAGCGTCGACATGATCGAGGCGCAGTTGCAGATCGAACATTATTGGGCCGGCGCGCTGCGCCGCGCGGTGATCGACGGCGACGTCGAGAACGGCTCGTTAATGGCAGGGCAATCGGTGGGTATGGTAACATCCGAAGAGTCCGTGGGGGATATTATCGCGTCACTGGTGCAACAGGCCGAAGCGGCCTTGCACGCGCGGGGTTGACGCCGCATGCTTATGCGGCTGGGGAGTGAAGCCATGAATTTGTTGCGTAAAATCATCGTCGTCGGGCTGTTTGCGAGCGTCGCCGCCTGCGCCCCCCCACCGCCGCCTCCGCCGCCTCCCCCGCCGCCGCCGCCCGCGCCGGTGGTGATCATCGTGCCGCCGCGGCCGCTGCCCCCGGGCAATGCTGCGACGACGCAGATCCTGCCCGGTCGCGGGGTCGACGGACGCTTCTATACCGCCAACACCGCCATCACCGGCGACCGCGCCTTCTGGCAGATGAAGATCGCGCTCAACGTCGCCGCCATCGGCTGCCGCGGGCTCGAGGAAGCGACGCTGGTCTCGGCCTATAACGCGATCATCAAGAACCACGGCAAGACGATCAAGGCGACCGAGAAAAGCGTGATCACGCAGCTCGGCAAGGAGAACAAGACCAGCGGCATCAAGGAGCGCGACAAGCTCTCGACCCAGCTGTTCAACTATTTCGCTCAGCCGCCCGCGCAGCGCGATTTTTGCGCCCGCGCCAACGAAGTGGCACAGCTCGTCTCAACCACCCCCGCGGCCGAGGTGGTGACGCAGGCCCCCGGTCATCTCGCGCGGCTCGACCAGCCCTTCCTCGATTTCTACGAGGCCTATGCCCGCTACCAGGTCGAGGCCGCGGCATGGGATGCAAAATATGCGCCGCCGCCGCCGATCATGACCGCCCCGGCGCCGCTGACGACGAACCCTGGCGTCCTTTATGCCCCCACGACGACGACGTCGCCGACCACGGTCTATGGCCCCGCGACGCCGACGACGACGCCCTCGCCCGCCCCGGCAGGCTGACCCGACAGGAAATATTGCATGCTCCCCTTGGCGGGGGCGTGCAGCATCTGTTAGCAGTGGCGGGACATGACCAACGCCCCGCTCCCGCCCTCGACCGCCGCCCAGTCGGCGCGCACGATCCTGACGCGGCTGCACGAGGTGATGGCTGCGCGCACGCACGCGCAGGGCAAGCTCAACCAGGTCGTCGGCATTATCGGCGAATGCCTCGATAGCGAGGTCTGCTCGATCTATCTGCTGCGCGAGGGCGCGCTCGAGCTTTTCGCGACGCGCGGGCTGAAGCAGGAGGCGGTGCACGTCACGCGGCTCGGGCTTGGCGAGGGCCTGGTGGGCATGATCGCCGAGCAGATCGAGACGCTGAACCTCGACGAGGCCGCGGCGCACCCCGACTTCTCCTATCGCCCTGAAACGGGCGAGGAATTGTTCCACAGTTTCGCCGGCGTTCCCATCATCCGCCGCGAGCGCGCGGTCGGCGTGCTCTGCGTCCAGCACGCCGAGCCGCGCCGCTACGACGATATCGAGATCGAGACGCTGCAGACCGTCGCGATGGTGCTGTCCGAACTGATCGCGAACGCCGAGCTGGTCGATACCGCCGCGCGCACCGATGCCGCCGCCGCCGACCAGTCGGCGCAGCGGCTGACGGGGCAGAAACTGGTCGACGGCATGGGATCGGGGGTTGCGGTCTATCACCAGCCGCGCATCACCATCGAACATACGGTCGCCGAGGATATCGAGGCCGAGCGCCACCGCGTCTATGCCGCCTTCGACAAGATGCGCGAGCAGATCGACCGCATGGCCAGCCAGGCCGATTTCGGCGTCGGCGGCGAGCATGACGAGGTCATCGAGACCTACAAGATGTTCGCCTATGACGAGGGCTGGTCGCGGCGCATCAACGAGGCGATCGACAGCGGCCTCACCGCCGAGGCGGCGATCGAGCGCGTCCAGCAGCGCACCCGCATGCGCATGCGCCAGATCGACGACCCGCTGCTGCGCGACCGCATGCACGATCTCGAGGA
Organism: Sphingopyxis sp. QXT-31; assembly: GCF_001984035.1. NCBI lineage: Bacteria > Pseudomonadati > Pseudomonadota > Alphaproteobacteria > Sphingomonadales > Sphingopyxidaceae > Sphingopyxis > Sphingopyxis sp. QXT-31. Next base: position 2,016,788 of record NZ_CP019449.1, read on the forward strand.
TCTGTCGAACCGGCTGCTGCGCATCGTGTCGGGACAGATGGGCACCGCCGCGCAGATGGGGCTCAGGCAGGACTCGATCCTGATCGCGCGCAATCTGGGCCCAGCCGAACTGCTCGAATATGACAAGCGGCGGCTGAAGGGTGTGGTGCTCGAGGAAGGGTCATTGACCGCGCACGTGATCATCGTCGCGCGCGCGATGGGGGTCCCCGTGCTCGGCCGCGTCCGCGACGTCCGCACGTCGATCCGCGAGGGCGACCTGCTGCTGCTCGATACCAGCGCGGGTACTGTCCAAGTTCGCCCGACGCAGGCGCTGCAGGACGCGTTCGACGGCAAGCTGGTCATCTCGCAGAAGCGGCGCGCCAATCTCGCGTCGCTGCGCGACCTGCCCGCGGTCACGAAGGACGGCGTACCGATCGACCTGATGATCAATGCCGGGCTGCGCGAGGATATCGCCGCGCTCGACCTGACCGGCGCGCGCGGCATCGGACTGTTCCGCACCGAATTCCAGTTCCTGGTGTCGGCGACGCTGCCGTCGCGCGATCGCCAGCAGCGCCTCTATCGCGACGTGCTCGACGCCGCGGGCGACCGGCCGGTGATCTTTCGCACGGTCGACATCGGGGGCGACAAGGCGCTGCCCTATATGAACACCGACACCATGCTGGAGGAAAATCCGGCGATGGGCTGGCGTGCGCTGCGCCTCGCGCTCGAACGCGACGGACTGCTCAAGGTGCAGGCGCGCGCGTTGATGGAAGCCGCGGCGGGGCGGACGCTCAACGTGATGTTCCCGATGGTCTCGGAGCCGTGGGAATATGAGGCCGCGCGCGACATCTTCGTCCGCCAGCGCGCTTGGCTCGCGAGCCACAACAAGAAATTGCCCGCGGCGATCCGTTATGGCGCGATGCTCGAAGTGCCGGGGCTGGCAGAGACGCTCGACCTGATGCTGCCGCACCTCGACTTCCTGTCGATCGGCACCAACGATCTGACGCAATTTCTGTTCGCCGCCGACCGCGCGCACCCGCGGCTCGCCGAGCGCTACGACTGGCTGTCACCGACGGTGATGCGTTTCCTGTCGCGCGTGGTGAAGACCGTCGCGGGATCGAAGGTGACGCTCGGCGTCTGCGGCGAGATGGGCGGGCGCCCGCTGGAAGCCATGGCGCTGCTCGGCATCGGCATCGAACGCCTGTCGATCACCCCCGCTGGCGTTGGCCCGGTAAAGGCGATGATCCGCTCGCTCGACCTCGCCGCCCTCCGCCGCGACAGCCCGTCGATCCTCGCGCAGCCTTCGGCCAATCCCCGTGCCCAATATGAAGATTGGGCCAAGGCGCATCAGGTCGACCTTGGCGACTGAGACGCCGGTCGGCACGGGGGCGCCGACAGCGGAGTGGCCGGGGCAGCGCGCGCTAGTTGCGGGCTTTGCCATGCTGTTGCTGCTCGTCGCCATCGGCCCGCTGCTGTTCGACACCGAAACCGCGCCGGGGCTCAGCGGCTATTTCTGGCGGCGGCAGGATCTGCCCGCGCTCGTCGGGCTCGCTGCGGCGCTGCTCGCGATGCGGCGATGGGGTACGAGCGGCCCCGCCTTCACGCCGCGCTTGGCGCCATGGTGGCCGTGGCTCGCAGCCGCCCTGCTCTTCGCCTTCGCGTGGAGCGGGCATGGCTGGTTGATGCACGGCTATGACCTCAGCCGCGACGAGCAGATGGTGTTGTTCGACGCCGACATATTGGCGCGCGGCGATCTTTTTGCGCGCCTCTCCGCCGACTGGGCGGCGACGGGCGAGGCGCTCAATCGGACTTTCGTCCTGCCGGGACTGCCCGCGGACGCGTGGGTCTCGGGCTATCTACCGGTCAACGCCGCGCTGCATGCCGTCGGCGCCGCGCTGGGCGACGCCCATGCCACCGCACCGCTGCTCGCCGCCGTCGCGCTGCTCGCCCTCTGGGCCTGCGCACGCCGCCTGTGGCCTGGCGATGCGGCGCCGCAGGCCATCGCCCTCCTCTGCCTGCTGCTGTCGGCGCAGATGTTCGTCACCGCGACGACCAGCTATGCGATGACGGGGCACCTCGCACTCAACCTCCTCTGGCTCGCGCTCTTCCTGCGCGATCGCTGGTGGGCCTATGCGCTGCTGCTCCCCATCGGCTTCCTCGCGACGGGATTGCACCAGCCGATCTTCCACCCGCTATTCGTCGCGCCCTTCCTGCTGCTGCTGGCCGAACGCCGGCAGTGGCGGGTGCTGGCGCTGCTCATCGGCGGTTATGCGGCGATCGGCCTGTTCTGGCTGGGCTGGCCGGGCATGGTCGTGGCGGCAGCGGGGCCGGCGGCGACCCCGGCCGCGGTCGCAGGCGGCGCTGATTATCTAACGCGCCTGTTCGAAACGCTCGCACAGTGGGACCCCAACGGCTTCTGGCTGATGGCCCTCAACCTGCTGCGCTTCGCGGCGTGGCAGCATGTCCTACTGCTTCCGCTCGCCTTCGCCGCGATCGCCCTGCGCTGGCGCAGCGACGGAGTCGTCCGGGCGCTCGCGCTCGGCCCGATCCTTACCACCGCCGCATTGCTCATACTGCTGCCCTATCAGGGCCATGGCTGGGGCTATCGCTATCTGCACGGGACGATCGGCAATCTCTGCCTGCTCGCGGGCTATGGCTGGATCGCGCTGCGCGAGCGCGGGCTCGACCACCGGCGCCTCGTCGCCATGTCGAGCATGGCGACGCTCGCCATGCTGCTCTGGCTCGGCTGGAACGCGCATCGCTTCGCCGAGCCCTATGCCGCGCTCGACCGGCGAATCGCCGCGAGCGACGCCGATTATGTGCTGGTGGACGAACGCGCAGCCTTTGCGGCGAGCGACCTCGTCTCTAACCCGCCTTTCCTCGATCGTCGGCCGATCCGCCTCGACGGCTATCAGCTACCGCGCGGCAACTGGTCGCCGCGGCTGTGCGACGGCAAGCGCGTCGCGATCGTCGATGCGGCGACGCTAGCGCCGGTGAATGCCTTGTTCGGCCGCGCGACCCCGGCCGAAAGTCCCCGCATGGCCGAGGCGCGGGCGCGGCTCCGGGCGGCCGGCTGTGCCGAGGTGCCGCTGTGAGGGTCGCGGTCGTCTACGACTGCCTTTTCCCCTGGACGATCGGCGGCGCCGAGCGCTGGTATCGCAATCTGGCCGAGCGGCTGGCGGCGGCGGGGCATGAGGTGACCTATCTGACGCTGCGCCAGTGGGACGCGTCCAATCCGCCCAATCTGCCCGGGGTCCGGGTCGTCGCGGTCGGTCCGCGCATGGGACTTTACGCCGGCGGAAAGCGGCGCATCTGGCCGCCGCTGCGGTTCGGCATCGGCCTGTTCTGGCACCTCCTGCGCCATGGCCGACGCTACGACCGGCTGCACCTCGCCTCCTTCCCCTTCTTCTCGCTGCTCGCGGCCGCCCTGCTGCGCCCCTTCTCGGGCTACCGCATCGCGGTCGACTGGCACGAGGTGTGGACCGACGATTATTGGCGCGCCTATCTCGGCTGGCTCGGATGGCTCGGCATCGCGGTCCAGCGTCTTTGCGCGCGGGTGCCGCAAAAAGCCTATGCTTTCTCGCGCCTGCATGCCGCGCGCGCCGAAGCGATCGGCTGTCCCACACCGGTGACGATCCTGCCCGGCGAATATGCCGGGAGCGCCTATTCCGCGCACCCGGCCGCCGTCCCGCCGACGCTCGTCTATGCCGGACGCCTGATCCCCGAAAAACGCGTATCGCTGCTCGTCGACGCCTTTGCCCTGCTCGCGGCGCAGCGTCCCGAGGTGCGCCTCACCATCTTCGGCCGCGGCCCCGAACAGGCGGCGATCGAGACGCAGATCGCGCGGCGGGGGCTCGGCGAGGCGATCCGCCGCCCGGGCTTTGTCGCGGAGGCCGAGATCGAGGCCGCGATGGCCGAAGCCGCGGCGATCGTGCAGCCGTCCGAACGCGAAGGCTATGGCATGGTCGTGGTCGAGGCCGCGGCGCGCGGCGTTCCGGTCATCGTCGTCCCCGCCCCCGACAATGCCGCAACCGAACTTGTCGATCCGGGCGAGAATGGCTTCGTCGCCGCCGACGCCACCCCCGCCGCGCTCGCGGAAGCGATGGCCGCGGCGATCGACGGCGGCGACGCGCTGCGCGCCCGCACCCGCGCCTGGTTCGCCGCCAACGCCGCGCGCCTGTCGATCGCCGGCAGTACCGCGCAGATTCTGGCCGATATGGACGCCCCGTGAGGCGACAACTTAGGCAGCTGTTAACCATATCGGGGCACAAGCGTGGGCCATATCTCGCGGAAGGCCTCGCATGATCCACCGTCACCCCGTCGCCGACGTCCGGCCCTGCGCCGTGGGCGAAGGCGCGCCGTGCGACTTCGCATCGATGGGCCGTTTCACCGACAAGAGCGGCAAGGTCGGCGAGGTCAGCATCCTGCGCTGTACGCGCTGCGGGATCGGCGTCTCGATGCCGCCGCTCGCCGACGTCGCCTTCCTCTACGAAGGGCGCGAGAGCCAGGATTTCCAGCCCGACGCGCGCGGCCTGGCGCACCGGATCAAGGACATCGCCTTTCGCCGCCAGGCGCGCACGCTGCTGCGCCAGCTGCGCACCGCGCCGCAGGGCGCGCTCGATTTCGGCTGCGGCAGCGGCCAGTTCACGCGCTGCCTGGGCGAGATGCTGCCCGCATCGACAGTCACCGGCGCCGATTTTCACGCCGCGCCCCCCGCCGAACTGGCGGGCCGCGGCTATTTCCCGATCGGCGAGGCCGGCGACCATGCCGGCAAGTTCGATCTCGTGAGCGCGTTCCACGTGCTCGAGCATGACGACGATCCGCAGGCGCTGCTCGGCCGCATCGCCGCGCTGGCCGCGCCCGGCGGCACGATCGTGCTCGAAGTGCCCAATATCGACTGCGTCTGGACGCGCCTGCTCGGCCAAGCCTGGGACGCCTGGTACCTGCCCTTCCACCGCACGCATTTCTCGCGCCCGGCGCTCCGCGCGCTGGTTGAACGCGCCGGCCTGACGATCGAGCACGACCTGGACGTCTGCGTGCCCACCATGGGCCGCAGCCTCGCCAACGCCTTCGGGCGCCCCAATGCGCTGCCCTTCCTGCTCGCGGGGATCGCGCTGCATCCGCTGCAGTGGCTGGGCGAAAAATTGAGCGGCCGCCCGTCGGCGATCCGGATCATCGCGCGCAAGAAATGACAGGCCGCGGCTCAAGCCGCGACCGGTCACCTATTCCTTCTACCGATATCGTTTGCGCGGCGTCGGCGTCAGCCCTGCACGAGCGGACGCCGGCCGGTCACCAGCAGGCACGACGGCGGCGCCTCGACCGCGTCGGGGCGCACCCCTGCGGCGATCGCCTTGGCCAGCGCCGACGCGACGACGCGCGGCATCGCGGCGCTGTTCTGCAGGTCGCGCAGCTTCAAGCGGCGCTGGATCTCGATCGGGCGGCTGCGCCCGCCGGTCAGGCTGTGGAGCAGGCCGCCGGTCATGCGCGACAAGCTTTCCCAGCGCCGCGTCTCGCCGCGGTCGAGATAGCCGTCGACGCTGTCGACCGTCAGGCCGTGGCGCCCGCAAATGTCGTTCCAGTCGCTTTCCGACAGATAGTGGAAATGCGCGAGCCTTTTATCGAGTTCGGCCAGATAGGCTTCGCGCGACGCGCCGGGGATGATGCTCCCCGACAGATTGGCGCGAAAGCCCGGCCCCGGCACGGTGAACCAGAAAACCCCGCCGGGCTTGAGCAGCCGGCCGACCTCGGCGATCACGCCCTCGAGGTCGGGGATATGTTCGAGCACCGAGTTCGAGATCACATAATCGAAGCTGGCGTCGGGTTCGGGGATCGCCTGCGCGGGCACGGTGTGGATGCGTTCGTAGAAATCATATTTCGCCGCCGCCGCGGTTTCGAGCGGGTCGATGTCGATGCCGACGAGCCGCGGCGTGACCCCCGCCTCGCGGAAGAGGATGTCGGTCAGGATGCCGTCGCCGCAGCCGAGGTCGAGGCCGAGCCCTTCGGGCTCGATCGCGTCGGCGAAGCGCTGGATCTCGATGCTGCGCAGAAAGGCGGTCGCGGGCTGCGCGGGGTAGCGCGCGACGAATTCGGTCAGGAGGTCGGACGGGATCGACATATTCGGCCTTTCACAGCGAAGATTTGGCGGCGGCGCGCGGCGCGATGGCCCAGCCGCTGGTGAAAAAGTTCCAGACGAAAAGCAGCCCGGTGACCATCGGCGCGGCGAACAGCATCGGCAGCGAGCCCCAGTCGTGGATCAGCAGGAACAACAGCCACGCGATCGGCGTGTTCACGAGCTGCACCGCGGCGTAGCGCGCGAAGGCGGCCCAGCCGGGCTCGGCCGCGAAGGTGAAGAGCCGCTGGAGCGTATAGGACAGCGGGATCATCACCGCCGCGCTGATCAGCACCGCGGCGCCATAATGCACGCCGCCCGCGTCGAGCGCGATCAGCAGGACATTGTTGAACAGGACGCAGAACAGGCTGACCGCGGTGTAACGCGGCACCCGCTGTCCCGTGGCGGCCTTGGTCATGCCTCGCCGCCGGGCGCGAGCGTCGCCCGGTGCCCGTTGATGATCGCGAGCAGGAAACCGCCGAGGATGGTTTGGATCGCAACGGTCGCGCCGGTCAGCGCGAGCACGGTCGGCAGCACCGAGGTCAGCGCGTTGAACCCGGTCTGCGACCAGTAATAGACGAGCGCGGCGATCCCGCCGCCCGAACCGAGCAGCAGCAGCGCCCCGGCAATCAGCATCGTCTCGAGCGTCAGCCAGTCGGCGTAGCGGCGGATGACCGGGCGCAGCGTGCGATAGCCGCGGTTGACGCCGTGGAAATGCGTCGCGAGCGCCATGATCGCGGCGAGATGGCCGACGCTGACCAGGAACCCCGCGGCGATCGTCCAGCTCGCGCCGAACAGCGGTTCGCCGCCGACGATACCGAGCAGATGCGCCAGCGCGACGAGCAGGATCAGCGCCCCGCTGCCGACGGCGAGCATCGCCGGAACGCCGAACACCCAGGTCGGCGACAGCATCAGCAGGTAACGCAAGTGCCGCCAGCCGTCGCGCCAGGGGCGGAGGTGCGGTGCGCGGTCGCGCAGGTCGACCGACAAGGTCGCCGGAACCTGCACCACCTTCATCTTCTTGAGCGACGCCTTGATCACCATCTCGCTGGCGAATTCCATGCCCTCGCCCGCGAGGCCGAGGTCGTCGAACGCGTGCCTGCGGATCGCGCGGAGCCCGCAATGCGCATCGTTGATGCCCGATCGGAAGAAGAGGTTGAGGATGCCCGTCAGCGCCGGGTTGCCGATGTGGCGGTTCTTCCACGGCATCGCGCCGGGCGCGATCCCGCCGTCGAAGCGCGACCCCATGCAGAGGTCGTGGCCTTCGATCAGCTTGCCGATCATCGCCACGCCTTCGGTGAAATTATAGCTGCCGTCGCAGTCGCCCATCAGGATATAATCGCCGTAAGCCGCGGTGCAGCCGCCGATCAGCGCCGCGCCATAGCCGCGCCGCGCGACCGGCACGACCCGCGCGCCGAGCGATTCGGCCAGCGCCTGGCTGCCGTCGGTCGACCCGTTGTCGGCGATGACAATTTCGCCGGCCAGCCCGAAGCGTTTCTCGATCTGCGCCAGCGCGTCCTTCGCATTGGCGATGCAGTGCGGCAGGCTGATCGTCTCGTTGAGGCACGGCATGACGATCGTCACGCCGAGCGCCTGCGCCCGGTCGAAAGCCAGAACTTCGGCCCGCTGCTGATACATGGAAACTCCCCACTATCCTTGTCGATCGGGGTCTAAAGGGATGTGGTTAACAAGTGGCTAAGCGGGCAGCCGCACCGGCTGGACACGGTCCATGTTTATGTTATGTTCCCGATCCGCTTCCCGAGGAGAGAGATGATGAGCGACGCCCCCACCCGCGCCACCGGCCAATGCCATTGCGGCGCGATCCGCTATTCGATGCCGACCACCGTCGTCCATCATGCGCTGTGCAACTGCTCCGACTGCCGCCGCCACGCCGGTGCACCGATCGTCGGCTGGGCGCTGGTCGGGCAGGACGAGCTCGAAGTGACGGGCACGCCCAAGATTTACGCCTCGTCGGAACATGGCCGCCGCCATTTCTGCGGCGATTGCGGCACCGGGCTCTTCTATACCAGCGACGCGGTGTTCCCGGGCCAGATCGACGTCCAGTCGGCGACGCTCGACGACCCCGACCTGATCCCCGCGCAGGTCCAGATCCAGACCGCCGAGCGCATCCGCTGGATGGACAATCTGGCCGACCTGCCGGCGTTCGAGCGCTATCCGGGTTAGAGGAGAGGCGACGGCTTTCGGGCGGTAGCGGACAAACCGCGCTATAAAACCCGTTCGTGTCGAGCGAAGTCGAGACACGTGAAGGCCGGCGCTTTCCAAGCGTGTCTCGACTTCGCTCGACACGAACGGAAATAGAGGACCGTCCGCTAACCACCCCGAAGCCGCCAACAAAACCGCCTCGCCCCTACCGCCCGTCCGCCGCAACCACCGCCGCGACCAGCTTCGCGATGTCGAGCCGGTTCTTGTCGTCGTCATAGCCCTGGCGCACGATCACCAGCCGCCGCGAGGGAATGACGACGACATATTGACCGCGGTTGCCGAAGGCGCCGAAGGCGTCGGCGGGGATGCCCTCCGACTTGTTCAGCAGCCAGAAGCCCGCGCCATAGCCGAAGGCGCCCGCGGGCTGCGGCCCGCTCGGCGTGGTGACGAAGCGCCGCCAATTCTCGGGGGGCAGCCGCTGGCCCTGCCACATGCCGTCGTCCTGATAGAGCAACCCCAGCCGCGCGAGGTCGCGCGCGGTGGTCCAGACCTGGCTCGACAGGATATAATCGCCATCGGCATCATGCTCGGCGAAGGTGCGCGTCATGCCCAGCCGGTCGAAAAAGGCCACCGGATCGAGCGCCGGACCGCGGCGGATCATCGCCGATCTGGCATTGCGCTCGTCGAGCACCTTTTGCCGCGCCGCCTTCAGCGACTGCACCGCGAGCAAGGTGTCGTTGTTGGCATAACGATAGACGCTGCCCGGCGGGTTCAGCAGCGGCCATTGCACCGTCCACTGCCGCACCGAGGCGCCGCCCATATAGATGGCGTCGCTGCGGTTGCCCGCGGTGTCGCTGGTGAGGCCGCTCGCCATGCGCATGAGCTGTTCGGTGGTGATCGCGGCGCGCGGGTCGCCGGGCGCCTGCCACTCGGCGATCATCGCGGGCTGCGTCACGTCGATGTCGCCATCGAGCACGGCGTTGCCGATCAGCGTCGCCGCCATCGACTTGGCGACCGAAAAGGTGCGCTGCGCGGTGTGGATATCGTGGACCAGTTCGTAGTTCTCGACGACGATCTTGCCGCTCTTGACGATCAGCAATGCGCTGGTCCGGCCACCGAAACTTGCCGCATCCATCACGGCCCGTTCGTAGCGCGACGGCGCACGCGGCATCGGCGCAAGGGCTTCCGCATCGCCGAGCGGCCATGGCCGGTCGTCCAGATTGGGTCGCCCCGGGCGATAGTCGCTCCGCTCGCGTGGCACCGCGCCGATCGGCAGCGTCACGCACCCTTCGCGGCTGTCCCACTCGGCGATGCGCGGCGGCATGTCGTCGCGATAGCGCACCGAGACTAGCTTTTTCTTCTGGTCAACCTCGGCCCTGAGTATACGGACGTCGGCCTCGATCTCCGGATAGATGCCGGTGAGTTCGTCGCGCTCGATGGCGTCCAATGGCTTGCCCGCGCCGTTCCACAGCGACGAACAGGTGAAGGCGGCGCGATAGCCCGCGGCCCAGGCGCGATTGAGGTCGGCATTGGCGTCGGCGGCCTGCGCAGGAAGCGCGACCGCGGCGAGCGCCGTGCCCAGCGTCAGCCGCCCGAGCATCGCAGAAGCCTTTACCAACCAACTGTCCAATTTTCGCATCATTCGCCCTTCGGCGCCGGATATTCGACGGCTTCGCCGACCGGCTGCATCGGCTGGAAGCGCACGCCGGTGAGCAGCAGCTTGCCGTCCCTGATCTCGAGATCGAACAAACCCTGCCCGCCGCGCGGGCAGCAATTGCCGTCGCCGTCGCGCGCGACCGGAATCACCGCCATCATCTCGGCAAAGATGAACTTCGCGGGGCCGCGCAGCCAATAGCCCTTGGGCAACATCTTGCTGCCGTCGTCGTACCAGCCCTCCATATCGACCTGTCCCCAAGCCGCCTTGTCGCCCTCTCCGATGAACAGCGCATCGGCGTTGCCGCCGCCGCTGCCAGCAAGCGTACCGGTCACATGGACGAGGCTGCGCGTCCCGTCGCTGGCGACGAGGTCGGGGGTGCCGATCGATCCCGAGCTTTCGGCAAAGCCTGCGAGCGCCGCCTTGCCCGTGGCATCGCGCGCTACGATGACGACCATCCAAGCGCCCGGCCCATCGCGTGGCGCAAGCGACGCCTTTTGCCAGAGCAGCGTGCCGCCGCGCTCGGGCACTTCGATCCGTCCGCTCGCCTCGACCGCGCAGCGGCCGCCGAAATCATAGAGGCAGGTGTCGGCGATCTTCGCGATCCGGTCGGGCACGAGCGCGATCTTCTTCGCGACGTCGGCACGGCTGCATTCGGTCTCGATGCTGCCGCTGCGGCAGGAGATGACGGGGGTCGTTAGGACGGCAATCGCGAGGGTCAAAGACATGGTTGGTTCCCGGACGTGGAGCGACCCAATGGCAGATGGCTAAGGCGAAGCGGTTGGCGGCGCAAGCTTCGGTATGGCAGGTTGCGGGCGTTAGGTGTCATTTATAGCATCGTCACCCCGGACTTGATCCGGGGTCCCGCTTGGCGACGGTGAAGAGCGGGACCCCGGGTCAAGCCCGGGGTGACACAAATTGGGAAATCAACCTCTTGTGCTCCCCGGCGAAAGCCGGGGCTCAGATGGCTAGCCCGGCGCGCGCATCCTGGGCCCCGGCTTTCGCCGGGGAACGGGATAGGACGAACGTCCGCTCTCCACCCCAAAACCGCCATCGTCAAAAAAGCCTTTCCTACATTATCCGGCTATGCAAGCGTCGAACCAGGCTCTTCGAATCGGTCGATAAAGGCGGTTGCTGACGTCCTGTTCGGGGGCGCAGAGGGCTGAACTTTCCTGAACTTTGGAACAAGGCAAAGGCGGCTTCCCGCCCCGAAGCGATCACCCCCGCGCCTTGCGCTGTTCATCCCACCACGCGATGCGTTCGGCGATGCGCTTTTCGAAGCCGCGGTCGGTTGGGCGGTAGTAGGTCTGCGGCCCCATCTCTTCGGGCCAGTAATCGGCGCCCGAAAAGCCGCCCTCAGCATCATGGTCATATTCATAGCCCGCGCCATAGCCGAGTTCCTTCATCAGCTTGGTCGGGGCGTTGAGGATGTTCGCGGGCGGCGCGAGGCTGCCGGTGTCGCGCGCCGAGGCGAAGGCGGTCTTTTGCGCGACGTAGGCGGCGTTCGATTTGGGCGCGGTCGCGAGATAGAGGCACGCCTGCACGATCGCGAGTTCGCCCTCGGGCGAGCCGAGGAACTGGTAGGCGTCCTTGGCGGCGAGGCATTGCACCAGCGCCTGCGGGTCGGCGAGCCCGACGTCCTCGCTCGCGAAGCGCACGAGGCGGCGCAGCACATAGAGCGGCTCCTCGCCCGCGACGAGCATGCGCGCCATATAATAGAGCGCGGCCTGCGGATCCGAGCCGCGCAGCGCCTTGTGCAGCGCCGAAATTAGATTGTAGTGGCCGTCGCGATCCTTGTCGTAGACGGGCATGCGGCGATGGAGCAGCTGCGCCAGCGCCGCGGGATCGAGCGGCTCGGTGATGCCCGCCGCGAACAGGGTCTCGACCTGGTTGAGCAGGAAACGCCCGTCGCCGTCGGCACTCGCGGTGAGCGCCTCGCGCGCCGCATCGGTCAGCGGCAGCGGCTTGCCCACCTCGGCCTCCGCGCGATCGAGCAGGGTCGCCATCGCTTCCTCGTCGAGGCGGCGCAGCACCAGCACCTGCGCGCGGCTCAAAAGCGCCGCATTGAGCGCGAAGCTGGGATTCTCGGTCGTCGCCCCGACGAGCACGACGGAGCCGCGCTCGACATAGGGCAGGAAGCCATCCTGCTGCGCGCGATTGAAGCGATGGATCTCGTCGACGAAAAGCAGGGTTCTTTTGCCCGCCCCCGCCATCTTCTCGGCATCGGCGAAGGCTTTCTTGAGGTCGGCGACCACCGAGAAGACCGCGGATAGCGGCGCGAAGCGCATGCCGACCGCCTCGGCGAGCAGCCGCGCGATTGTCGTCTTGCCGGTGCCAGGCGGGCCCCACAGGATCATCGACGAGAGCTGGCCCGCGGCGACCATGCGGCCGATCGCGCCGTCGGCGCCGGTCAGATGCTCCTGCCCGACGACCTCGGCGAGGGTCTTGGGGCGGAGGCGCTCGGCGAGCGGCGCGCCGGTCGCAGGCGCGCCCCCTGTGGCGGGGCCCTCCTCGTCGCCGAACAGGTCGCCGGCCACGCCCTATCCCCGCCGCTGCTTCTGCCGGATCAGCCGGATATAGGTGTCGGCGACCGCCTGGTTGATCGCGTCCCACTCGTAATTTTGGCTCTCGGCGAGCGCCGCGGCGCCGTGCGATCCGCGCAGCATATCGTCCTGGCAATAGCGCTGGAGATGGTCGGCGAAGCCGGTGATCGATCCGGGCGCGACCAGATAGCCGGTGACCCGGTCCTTGACGATGCTGGCGCTGCCCGTCGCGCGCGCCGCCACGACGGGGAGCCCGCAAGCCATGGCTTCGAGCGTGACGTTGCCGAAGGTCTCGGTCACCGAGGGATTGAAGAAGACGTCGCACGAGGCGAGCGCGCGCGCGAGGTCCTCGCCGCCCTGGAAGCCGACGAACTTGGCATCGGGCAGCCGCGATTCGAACCAGTCGCCCGCAGGACCCTCGCCGATCACCACGACCTCATGCTCGACCTTGCGGCGCTGGAGCTGGTCGATCGCGTCGGCGAATACGTCGAGCCCCTTTTCCATCACCAGCCGCCCGAGGAAGGCAATGACGGGCATATCGTCGGCGATGCCCCAGCTCCGCCGCCAGCTCATGTCGCGGCGGGAGGGGTTGAAGACCTCGCGCTCGACCCCGCGCGTCCAGATGCCGATATCATAGTTCATCCGCTGCTCGCGCAGCACCTGTGCGAAGCTCTCGGACGGCGCGATCAGCGCGTCGCATCTGCGATAGAGCTTGCGCAGCCAGGCGACGATGATCGGCTCGACGAAGGAGAGGTTGTAATAGCGGAAATAGGTTTCGAAGCGCGTGTGCACCGAACAGGCGACGGGCAGCTTGCGCCGCCGCGCCCACGCCGCTGCCTGGCGCGAGACGCGGTCGGGGCTGGAGATGTGCATGATGTTGGGCGCGAAGGCGGTGAGGTCCTCGCGCACCCGGCTCGAGAAGTTGAGCGGAATGCGATATTCCGGCCGGTTCGGGATCGGCATCGACGGCACGCTGACGAGGTCGCCGGTCGGCTCGAAATCGGGGTTGGCGACGGTCGGCGAATAGACGCGCACGGCGGCGCCCTTGCTGAGCAGATAGCCCACGAGCCGGTTGAGCGCCTTGTTCGCGCCATCGACGGTCATGTTGTAATTGCCGCTGAACAGCGCGATGCGGAGGCCGGACACGTCCATCCGGCCTCCGCTACCCGCGTCGCCCGGCAAATTCAATCTCAGTCGCCCGTCTCCGACGGCGCTTCCATCTCGACGACCACCGGCGGATGCAGCCGCAGGCGATGGACGCGGCGCTCGTCGGCCTCGGTCACCTCGATGCGCCAGCCGCTGGGATGCAACAGGATTTCGCCGACTTCGGGAACGTGGCCCGCCAGCACCGCGGCGAGGCCGCCCAGCGTGTCGACATCCTCCTCGACCTCGGCGAGCCGCGGATCGATCGCTTCGCCGATATCGTCGAGTTCGGCACGCGCATCGGCGTCCCAGCAGCCGTCGTCGCCACGCGCGAAGAGCGCGGTGGGTTCGTCGTCATGCTCGTCCTCGATCTCGCCGACGATTTCCTCGACCAGATCCTCGATGGTGACGAGGCCCTCGGTCCCAGAATATTCGTCGATGACGATCGCGAGGTGTGTGCGCTGCGCGCGCATGTCGGCGAGGAGGTCGAGCACCCCCATCGATTGCGGTACGTAGAGCGGCTGGCGGATCAGATCGAGCAGCGGCGGGGGGCTGCGCTTTTCGGCGAGCACCGCGAAGACGTCCTTGACGTGGATCATGCCGACGACCTCGTCGAGGCTCTCGCGATAGACCGGCAGGCGGCTGTGCCCGGCCTCGGCAAATTGCGCGACGACCTCTTCGAAGCTCGCGCTCTCGTCGATCGCGATGATCTCGCCGCGCGGCACCGCGACGTCATCGACCGTCTGTTCGCCGAAATGCAGCAGGTTGCGCAGCATCTTGCGCTCGATCGGGGAAAGGTCGCCGACGACGCTGCTGCCGCGCCGGTCTTGGCCCTCTTCCTCGGCCTCGTCGATGACCTCTTCGATCTGCTCGCGCAGCGACGGCTCCTTGTCGCCGCCGAAGAGCAATGTCCTAAGTCCGGCCCACAGGCCGGATCTACTGTCCTCTTCCGATCGGGTCGAAGATCCCTGGTCGTCGGGCATGATGGTCTGAGTTTCCCTGTTAATCCAGCTCGGCATATGGATTGGCGAGGCCCAGCGATGCAAGCGCTTTCACTTCGAGCGCTTCCATCGCGTGCGCCGACGCGTCGTCCATATGGTCGTAACCGACGAGGTGCAGCGCGCCGTGGACGATCAGGTGCGTCGCATGATCCGCGAGCGAAATCCCTTTCTCGTCGGCCTCGCGCGCGCAGGTTTCGCGCGCCAGCACGATGTCGCCGAGCAATATTTCGCCGTCGTCGCTGTTGGTCAGGCCTTCGAGCAGGTCGTTCTGCACCTGCGGGAAGGACAGCACGTTGGTCGGCTTGTCCTTGCCACGGAAATCGCGATTGAGCGTCTGCACCTCGGCATCGTCGGTCAGCCGCACGGCGACCTCGACCAGCGGCGCGGCGTCGGCGAGGCCGGCAAAAGGCGTGAGCGCGAGCGCCGCGGCGACAGCCTCGCCCGCGCGTGCTTCCCAGTCGAGCGGGTCGGGCCAGGGCGCGGCTTCAAAGGTTTCGACGGTCAGCATCAAGGGCGCAACTATCGGCAAGCGCCGATGTTGCACAGCCTCTAATGCATATGGCGCAATTTGTCGGGGTTGCGCATCACGTAAATGCCGGTGACCTTGCCGTCCTCGATTTCGAGCGCGGTGGTCTGGAACTCGCCGTCGGCCTCGCGGGTGACGAAGCCCGGCAGGCCGTTGATCATCCCCGCATGGACCAGCGTCGAGCCATATTTGCGGAGCAGCACCGCTAGGCTGCGATGCACTTTCATCACCAGCGCCTTGCCGAGGATCGGGATCGCTGCCGCCGGGCGCTTGCCGCCGCCGTCGGCCCACATGCCGACATCGGCTGCCAGCAGCGCGCCGAGCGCGCCCATGTCGCCGCTGCGAGAGGCAGCGAAGAAGGCGTTGGCGATTTCGAGACCCTTGTCCTTTTCGAGCTTGTAGCGCGGGCGCGCCTCGCGGACGTGGGTGCGGGCGCGCGCCGCGAGCTGGCGCGTCGCGGCGGGATCACGGTCGATGGTCTTCGCGACCTCGTCGAACTCGACCCCGAAGACATCGTGGAGCAGGAAGGCCGCGCGTTCGAGGGGCGAGAGCCGTTCGAGTGCGAGCATCAGCGGCAGCGTGACGTCGTCGTCCTCTTCCTCGACCAACGGGTCGGGGAGCCAGGGGCCGACATAGGTCTCGCGCTGGTGGCGCGCCGATTTGATCTGGTCGAGGCAGAGCCGCGTCACCGTGCGGCGGAGGAACGCCGCGGGCTCGCGCACCGCGCTGCGGTCGGTCGCGAGCCAGCGGAGGAAGGCATCCTGCACCACATCCTCGGCATCGGCGACCGAGCCGAGCATGCGGTACGCGACGCGGGTGAGCAGCGGACGCAGCGGGTCGAAACTGACCGCTGCGTCCGCATTGTCCGCGGTGCCGGGGATGCCCTCGGGGGTCATCAGGCGGCCTTCGCCGCCGGCATCTCGTACCAGAGGTCGAAGCCGACCGCGATGCGGTTCCAGCCGTTGATCACGTTGATCATCAGCGTCAAATTCACCTGCTCCTCCGGCGTGAAATGCGCTTCGAGCGCGTCCTTGGCGGCCTTTTGTGTGTGGCCTTGCGACAGCGTCGTCAAGGCGTCGGTCCAGGCGAGCGCGGCGCGTTCTCGGTCGGTATAGCAGGGGGCTTCGTGCCAGGCGGCGAGCAGGTAGATGCGCTGCTCGGTCTCGCCCTTCGCGCGCGCTTCGGTCGTGTGCATGTTGATGCAATTGGCGCAGCCGTTGAGGATCGACGCGCGGATCTTGACCAGCTCGATCAGGCTCGCCTCGAGGCTGTTCTGCACCGCCATCGACATGGCGGTCCACTGCTTCATCAACGTCGGGGCGGCGGCGTAGGGGTCGGTCACATTGGTCATGTCATGTCTCCATCGAGGGGTTGTATGGATATGACGAGACAGGATCGGCGCGTGTGACATCGGACGCAAAATTTCGTAGCGGGCATCTGGTGCACCAACCGGGCGATGAAGAGAAAGGCAAAGCGCGTACGCCATTTTGGGCGGCGGTTTCGGGTAAAACGCCATGTCTGATGATCTGATTTCTCTCCCCTTGAGGCAGAGATACGAAGGCTTGGCAGCCTGCTGCCTAGCCGCAGTTGAAAGGGATTTTGCGCCCGCTGGCGCAGTGCCCCTCACCAAGCCTCACCACCCCACGACGGCCGCCGACCCATTTGCTGACCCTCGAACGGAAAAAATGGGGCGGCCTCTAGCGGAGACCGCCCCTTTGAGGGGCGGGCTTAACATGGTGGAGGTCGTCAGAGCTTTCGCGTGTTGGTCTCGATCAGCTTTTTCGCTTCGTCGATCGCCTTCACGGTGGTCGGCGTCTTGTCCTGGATCTCGTCGGCCATTTCGAGCAGGCGGCCACTGATGACGGTGCCCGTCTGCGCTTCCTCCTGGATCGCGATGCCCCCCTTGGCCAAGGCGACGCGGTCCCATTCGGCGCGGATCGCGGCCCAATAATCCTTGGTCGCGGCCCAATAATCGTCGGCCGCCTTCACGTCATATTGGTCATATTTGATATAGGTGTTGAGCACATATTCCTGGATGATCGGCACCAGCTTGCCGTCCTTGATCCCCATCTTCGTATTGTCCTGCCAATGGACCCAGCCGTCGGGCGAGGGCTGGTGGCGGTTGATCGAATAATAGCGGTCGTAGACGGGATTACGTACGGCGTCGCGGCGCGCGAGCGGGCGCCATGTCCAGTTCGAGCGCCAGCGGCGGATGCCCGCCTGCGTTTCGAACTGGCCCCAGCCGCCGTAACGCGGGCTGTCATCGACCTGATAGACCGTCTGCGACCAGCGCCCGGTGCGCATCCGCTCGGGGACGTCTTCCCAGGTCCAGGCGTTGCGGTCCGAATAGACGAGGACCTTCGCGGGCTCATATTCCCAGTCCTGGCGCCAATGCTTGATGATCATGCTCTTGTCGTCGTCGCCGGTGATGACGAGCATGTGCTGCAAGCGGATCACGCGTCCCGTATCCTCGATCACGCGCACGACCTCGTTGCCGCCCGAGCGCTTGGGTTCGAGGACCTCGTAATCGGGATCCCAGCGCGTCGATTCCTGCATGTTGAAGCTGACGCGGTAATTGCCCGCCATCGCGAGGATGTCGGCGCGATCCTGTTCGAAGTTCGCCGCGGCGGCTTCCTCGGCGATCGGCGGGTGAGCGAGCGCGGCGGTGGGCAGCGCAGCGGCGAGCAGCAGCGTGGCGGCGATCTTGCGATATATGTTCATCGGTGCAGTCCCTCTGTCTTATCTAGAAGCTGTAGCTGAGCGAAGCGCTCGCATTGCGGCCGGGCTGGGTATAGGCGTCGGCGATCAGCGAGGTAGACGCGAGGCCGCGGACGTCGCTCCACCAGCTGTATTTCTTGTCGAGGATGTTGAAGACGCCGACGCGCAGCGTCAGCCCATCGACGATGCGCACGAACGCGGTCGCGTCGAGGATCGTGAAGCCGTCGGGGCGGAAGCATTGCGGCGTGCAGAGCCCGTCGGTGCGCGAGGCTTCCTGACGCGCGGCGTGCGTCATGATGACCTGCCCGCCGAAGCGCCCGCTGCGTTCACGATAACCGACGCCGGCCACCAGCTTCAATGGGTCGATCGTCGACAGCGGGCTGCGCGCGCCAGTGGGCTCGATCACGTCGCCGGTGGCATAGGATAGGGCGAGCGTCGTATAGAGGCCGGACGACGCTCGCCCCTCGAACCGCGCTTCGGCGCCATGCACGCGAACACGATCGAGATTCACGAATTGATAGACGGCCGGGTCGGCGGGGGTGAAGCTGCCGTCCACGACCTCCTGGCTGATGAAATCCTTGTAGCGCGAGGCGAACGCCGTCACGTCGAGGCTGATCGCGTCGTTCGAAAAGCGGATGCCGCCCTCGACGCTTTCGCTGCGTTCGGGCCCAAGATCGGGGTTCGGAATCGAAGTATAGCCCGACGCGAGGTTCGAGAAGAACTGGTTGACCTGCCCCGGCTCGGGCGCCTTGAAGCCGGTGGCGTAATTGCCGAACAGGCGGACCTCGTCGGTGATCTTGAACACCGCACCGAATTTGGGCGAGACGCGCGAGCCGTCCTGCCCGGCGCCGTTGAAAGCGGGGAGCAGCGGATCGTCGTCGGGCGACAGATTGTACCAGTCGAAGCGCAGCGCGGGATAGAGCAGCAACCGGCCGTCGGCGACGGAGATTTCGTCGCCAACGAACAGCCCGGCGCGGGTGAAATCGGTGCTGGGGAAGGCGCGCGTCGGGAAGGTCTCGCCGAAGGGCGGCACGGTGCCGTCGCGCAGGCCGCGCTGGCGCGTACTGCTGAGGTCGCCGCCGAAGACGAGGCGGTGCGAAATCGACCCGGTGTTGAAATCGGCGCGCGCGTCGGCGGCGGCGCCGATCACGCGGTTCTCGAAAGTGTTCAGGCGGGTGCGGTCGGCGGCGGGGGTGCGGTCTTCCTCGGTATATTGATTGTCCTCGCCGTCCTGCCAGTAGAGCGCGACGCGGACGAAATCGATCGCGCCCTCGCCTTCCCAGCTCCAGTCGAGCGACACGCGCTTGCGCTCGCCGCTGTCAAAGCCTTCGAGGCGATCGACGCTGGAGGTGATGACGCCCGCGGCGTTGCGCGTCGCGGTCACGCCGGTGAGGCCGTTGGTGTAGAGATGAGTATCGAGATATTCGCCGGTCAGGCGCAATTTGTGGCCGTTGGCCGGGTCGTAGACGATGCGCGCGAGCGCGGCGTTCGACTTGCCGTCCTGCGGGTTGGGCAGCGTGCGCTGCGGCCCGGTGCCGGGGACGAGGCCCGAAGTACCGGGCGTGCCGACGGGGAAGACGATGCCGGGATTGGTGCCCTTGTTGTCGAGTTCCTGCCAGTCGCGGCGCGTATAGGCCGCCATGATCGACCAGTCGCCGCTGCGCCCCGCGACGATCGCGGTTTCGGCGAACTCCTCGTCGGCGCTGCTGTAGCTCGCGCGGACGAGGCCGCCGACCGACCTGCCGCCGGTCAGGAAATCGGCGGGGTCGCTGGTGATGAAGCTGACCGCGCCCGCGAGGCCGTCGCTGCCGTAGAGCGCCGACGAGGGGCCGCGCAGAATTTCGACCGACTTGACGAGACCGAGGTCGACATAGTCGCCGCGGCCCGAGGCCTGTGCGCCGAAGCTGAAACCGTCGGGGACGCGCACGCCGTCGACCTGGATCAGCACACGGTTGCCGCCGATGCCGCGGATGTTGAAGCTGTCGTTGCCCGCGCGGCCGGTCGCGCCGAGCGCGGCGCCGAAGCGCGCGGGCTGGCGCTGGACGCTGACGCCGGGTTCGAAACGGATGAGGTCGCGGATGTCGGTCGCGAGTTCGTTGGCAATCTGCTCTTCGGTGATCAGCGAAACGGTGAGCGGCACATCCTCGGCCTTCACCTCGGTGCGCGTCGCGGTGACGACGATCTGGTTCTTGCGCTGAACCCAATATTCGCCGTCATTGTCCTGCGCCATCGCGGGCGCGGTGGTCGCGGTGAGCGCGAGGCCGAGCGCGGTGCCCGCGGCGAGACGGTGGACGGACGGCGAACGCTGGATCTTCAATTGTCTTCCCCTTCAGTTTTGCGAATAACTCGCAATAGCAGTGCTCTAGGGGTGTGAATCGCGGGGGTCAAGTTTTATGATAATGCGAATCGTTCGCGTCATGAGATGATCCTCCCCACGCGAAGCGATGGGGAGGATCAGTCGCCATCAATTCAAAGATTGCCCTCCCCTGCCCCGCGCGGCATGATCGTGGCGGGGGGACAGGACCGATGGCGGCAGAGGTCTTCATCAGCTATTCGTCGAAGGACCGCACCATCGCGAACATGGTGTGTGCGCTGCTGGAGGAGCGCGGGCATCGCTGCTGGATCGCGCCGCGCGATATCCTGCCCGGCACCGAATGGGGCGAGGCGATCATCACCGGTCTCAAGGGCGCGCAGGTCTTCGTCCTCGTCTTTTCGCGGCACGCCAATACGTCGCCGCAGATCCTGCGCGAGGTCGAGCGCGCGGTGCACCTGGGGCTGCCGATCATTCCTTTTCGCATCGAGGATGTCGTCCCCGAGCGCAGCCTCGAATATTTCATGAGCGTGCCGCATTGGCTCGACGCGCTGTCGCCGCCGGTCGAGGACCATATTGCGCGGCTGGGCGATGTGGTGAGCCAGCTGGTCAACGGCGTCACCGACGTGCGCGAATATCGGTCGGCCAAGCCGCAGGGCACCGCGAAGCTGAGCTGGAACAATGCACTTGTGCGCGCGGGTGCTGGCGGCGCGGTGCTCGCGCTGCTGCTGCTCGCGGCGTGGCTGGGCGGCCTGGCACCGCCCGCCTCGCCGGTGGGCTGGCTCGCCGCGCTGGTCGCGCTGGCGATCCCCGCCGGGGTGATCGGCAGCGGGCAGGCGAAATGGTGGACCAAGCGCGGCGTGCAGGGCGCGCTGCTCGCGCTGTTCGTGGTGGCGGCCGCCACCTACGGCTGGGCGCACAGCGGCTATGTCATCGCGGGCGAACAGGGCGCGCCGCTGGTGCGCGGGACCGAATGCACGCCCGACGCCAGGCTGGTCTATGAAAGCGAATGCCCCGACCTGCCGTCGGACGCGTTGATCGACGCGGCGTATGACGAGGCGGCGCTGTGGACCGCGGGATCGATCGGGCGCATCAAGTTGATGCTCGGCGCGGCGTGGATGCTCGCAGCGGCGGCGGCGGCGCTGCTGGCCGCGGGCTGGCTCGGCGGGCCGCGGCGCCTGAAACAGGAGGAATGAAATGCGGATTGGGGGGATGATCGCCGCGCTGGCGGCGCTGACAGGACCGGCCGCGGCACAGGCGCAGACGCCGCCCGACGCCGCCGCGCTGAAGGCGATCGAGGCCAAGGTGCCGCCGCAAAGCTGGTATCCCGAGGGCTATTACGACGTCCGCATCGCCGCCGAGGCCGATATCGCCGAACAGGCACGCGCGACTGACGAACTGGTGAGCGACTGGGACGACGGGCTGGGTAGTCGATATGATGTCTATGATTGCGGCGCGGAATCGCCCCCCGCGCTCGAAGTCGATCCGATCACCGCACGATATGGCTTTGCCGCGAGCGAGGTTGCGCGGTTGCGATCCGAGATGGGGCGGTTGAAATATCCGGTCGGCGTCTATGCCGAACCGCTGCTGGCGTTCGAGCGCGCCAAGATCGCGGAAGCCGCGAGCGCCCCCGATCCGCAAGCCGAAGCCCTTCGGCTGGCGGAATGGGAGGCCGCCTATGCCGCCGCCGAGGCCGCGGGTAGGGAACCGCCGGTTTTTGACTCTCCCTTTTACGATCCGGGGTCGGATTCGGGCGAGGAAGGCGCAGAGGGCCAAGCCGATCCCTATTCGGCGCTCGCGACCGCGCTCGAAACCAACCGGATGCGGCTCGCCCCGAAATTGCCGCGCGTCGTCGCCGACGGAGGCTGCGGCGCGGGCGAAGGCGGGCCAGTGACCGTAAAAACCTCTCCACCCGGGGGCGAAGTGCTGCTCGTCAACGCCTTTGCCTTCAAGGTCTGTACGCGCAAGGCAGCCAACCCGTGGGACCGTTTCGCGTGCAAATGGAACGAAATCGAAACCGGCGTAGCAAAGCCCCTGTCGGGCCGCTATGTCTATCAGGTCAAATGGCCCGACGGGACGGTGCGCAAGGGCACGCGCGATATCGTCCCCATTTATGACAGCGACGAAGCGGTCACCGTCACCTTCAAGAAAAGCGGGAGCTGACCGGTGCGCCGTTGGTCGATCCTGCTGCTGCCTGTTTTGGCTGAACCCGCGCTGGGGCAGGAGCAGGCCGAACCCGATCCGGCTGCGATGACGAAGCTCGAAGCCGTAGTGCCGCCGCAGGACTGGTATCCCGATGGCTATTACGACCTGCGCCTGGCTGCCGAGGCAGAGATCGCGGAGCGCGCGCAAACGGTCAGCGCGGCGGCCGCCGACCCGGCACGGATCAACCTCAGAACCTGTGCGCCGCCGGACCTGGGTATCGACGGGATCGACCCGGCGCTACGCGGCCAAGCCGGTATCGCGATCGAGACGGCGCGGGTGCGGGCCGCGCTGGTCGGCGCGCAATTCCCGTCGTTCGTTTATGAAATGCCGCTTGCGAAATTCGAGCGCGACCGTCTCGCCGGGCAAATATCCAAGAGCGCGGCCTATACCGAGATGGTGTCGCAGCTGAACTTCGGTCTCCGGCCGCCGACCCCGACCCTGCCATTCGTAACGGCGGACGACGATTGCCCGCCACCGTCGCCACCGCCGCCCGAATCCGCCGGCCCCACGCCGAAGCCGCGCAAGCCGGTCGCAGCAGCGGCGAAGCCGCGCAAGGCGACCCCTCCTAAGACGGCGCCCGCCGCGGCGCCATCGCCGCGCCCCAGTGGCATCCTGTTCGCTACCGATCCGCCCGCCGGAGAGGTTTTGCTGATCAATAGCTTTGCCTTCAAAGTGTGCGTGCGCAAACTCCCCGATCCTTGGGATCGCTTTGCCTGCCGATGGAACGAGGTGCAGACCGGATACGCCAGGCCGATGGCAGGTCGGTTCGTCTACCAAGTCCGCTGGCCCGACGGCGTGACACGGCGCGGGACGCGCGAAATCGGCGCCGGACCCAATGGCGCGGCCACGGTGATCTTCCGCAAGACCGGAAGCTAGGCCCCCGGTCCCTCATAGGCATCGACGATGCGCCCGACGATCGGGTGGCGGACGACGTCGGCGCTGGTGAAGCGGCTGACGTTGATGCCCTCCAGCCCCTCGAGCCGTGCGACCGCATCGGCGAGGCCCGAGGTCGCGGGGATCGGCAGGTCGACCTGCTTCGGGTCGCCGCAGATCACCATGCGGCTGTTCATGCCGAAGCGAGTGAGGAACATCTTCATCTGCGGGATGGTGGTGTTCTGCGCCTCGTCGAGGATGATGAAGGCGTCGGCGAGGGTGCGGCCGCGCATGAAGGCGAGCGGCGCGATCTCGATCTCTCCGCTCGCGATACGGCGCTCGACCTGCTCGGCCGGCAGGCAGTCGTGGAGCGCGTCGTAGAGCGGGCGGAGATAGGGATCGACCTTTTCCTTCATGTCGCCGGGCAGGAAGCCGAGCTTCTCGCCCGCCTCGACCGCGGGGCGCGAGAGGATGAGGCGCTGGACGCTGCCGGTGATGAGCTGCGCGACGGCCTGCGCGACCGCCAGATAGGTCTTGCCCGTCCCCGCGGGGCCGAGCGCGAAGATCACGTCCTCGCGCGCCAGCGCCTGCATATAGGGAACCTGCGACGGCGCGCGCGGGACGATCGTCTTCTTGCGCGTGCGGATCATGATCGGCGGCGCGGCGTCGGTGTCGTGGCGGATGATGCCGTCGAGCGTCGGCTGCGCCGACATCGCGATCACCCCGTCGACCATGCCCGCGTCGACCTCCTGCCCCTGTTCGGCGCGATTGTAGAGATCGACGAGCACGTCGCGCGCGCGGGCCGCTGCCTCGGCCTCTCCCTCGATCTGGACGCGGTTGCCGCGCGCCGAGATATAGACGCCGAGCCGGTTTTCGATCGCCACAAGGTTGCGGTCGAATTCGCCGAACAGGATTCCCAGAAGCTGTGTCCTTTCAAACTCGGCCGTCAATCGGACGCGATCGCCGGGTTCGGCGGGCGCTGCGGCGAGTGGGCGTTTGGACATCAAGCCTCCTGCAATTGGCGCACCATTGCGCCCAGACTGTTCGGACCAGCCGAGACGATCTCTACATCGACCATGTCGCTGATGGCCAGCCCCGGTGCGATAAGATGCGCCGATTGCAGCCAAGGCGTTTTGCCGATCAACTGACCCTCGAGCTTGCCCTTGCGTTCGAGCAGCAGCCGCGTCGTGCGGCCGACGGTCGCGGCGTTGAACGTGTGCTGCTGTTCGTTGAGCAAGGCCTGCAACCGCTGGAGGCGGTCGTTCATCACCGCCTCGTCGACCTGATCGTCCATCGTCGCGGCGGGCGTGCCGGGGCGGCGCGAATATTTGAAGCTGTACGCCATCGCATAATTGGTCGCGCGGACGATATCGAGCGTCGCCTGGAAATCTGCCTCGCTCTCGCCCGGAAAACCGACGATGAAGTCGCCCGAAACCGCGATGTCGGGACGCGCGGCGCGGACGCGTTCGATCACGCGAAGATAGCTTTCGACGCTGTGGCTGCGGTTCATCGCCGCAAGGATGCGGTCGCTGCCCGCCTGCACCGGCAGGTGGAGAAAGGGCATGAGTTCGGGGATCTCGCCATGCGCGGCGATCAGCCCGTCGGTCATGTCGTTCGGATGGCTGGTGGTGTAGCGGATGCGCTCCAGCCCATCGATCCGCGCGAGTTCACGGATCAGCCCGTCGAGGCCGATCGCCCGGCCCTTCGCATCGTCGCCGTCCCACGCGTTGACGTTCTGTCCGAGCAAAGTGATTTCGCGGACCCCGCCCGCGACGAGCGCCTGCGCCTCGGCGATCAGGTCGGCGTAGGGCCGGCTGATCTCGGCCCCGCGCGTGTAGGGTACGACGCAATAGGTGCAGAATTTGTCGCAGCCCTCCTGCACCGTCAGGAAGGCGGTCGGGCGCTGGCCGCCCGCACGCTTCGGCAGCGCGCCGAACTTGCTGTCGAGCGGCATGTCGAGGTCGATCGCCTTTTCGCCCTTCGCCGCCTTCGCGATCAGCTCGGGCAGCCGGTGATAGGCCTGCGGGCCGACGACAACATCGACGCTCGGCGCGCGGCGCGCGATCTCCGCCCCCTCGGCCTGCGCGACGCAGCCCGCGACGGCGATCGTTGGGGTGCTGCCGTCGGCGCGCTTGAGCCGGCCGATGTCCGAATAGACCTTCTCGGCCGCTTTCTCGCGGATGTGGCAGGTGTTGAGCACGACGAGGTCGGCGTCGGCGCCGTCTGCGGCGGGCACATAGCCCTCGGCGCCCAGCATCTCGGCCATGCGCTCGCCATCATAGACGTTCATCTGGCAGCCGAAGGATTTGACGTGGAATGTCTTTTGAGAATTTTGGGGAGAGTCGGATTTCATCGGCGCGCTATAGGCGATGCCGCCACGCGGCGGAAGGGCGCGCATTCGCCGCGATTTCGGCGGCGATCGCGGCGCGCGCGGCCTCGTTGATCGCCTTGCGGTCCTGCTCGACATGGTCGGGCAGCGGCTCGAGATAATGGATGGTCAGCGGGATCGCACGCCGCCGCGCGAGCAACCGTTTGAAATTGTCGAGGCCCGATTCGGGGTCGAGCCAGGCGATGTCGCTCGACTCTGCCCCATAGTCGAGGAACACCGGCTGGACGCGCAGCTTCGGCGGGATCGGGACGATCGCCTGGAACAGCGAAGCGCGAAAGGGTAGCAACCCGTCGCCGGGCCCGGTCGTACCCTCCGGAAACAAAGTAACCGGGCGCCCGCGCGCGAGCGCTTCGCGCAGGCTGTTCGCCTGATTGTGGATCTCGCGCTTGGCCTCGCGCTGGACATAGATGGTCTTGTTCTGGTCGGCGAGCCAGCCGACGAGCGGCGTCGTCTCGACCTCGGCCTTCGACACGAAGGCCGAGCGCGCCGCGCCGCCGAGCGCGAGGATGTCGAGCCAGCTGACGTGGTTCGAGACGAACAAGACGTCGCGCCGCAGCCGCGTGCCGGTGGTGCGGATACGCAGTCCCGCGATCCAGCCGACGGCGTTGAGGAAGGCCATGACCATCGGCGAAGGACGGCCCACGGCGCGGTAGCAGAGATGCGGGACGATCAGGAACAGCAGCGTCAGCACCATCAGGGCGAGACGCGCGACCGTGCGCCAGGTTATGCGGGCGGCGTCAGCCCTTGTCGCGACCGAGGGAGACACCGTAAAGCTCCATGCGATGGTCGACGAGGCGGAAACCCAGCCGTTCGGCGATCACTTTCTGCAACGCCTCGAGCTCGGGATCGACGAATTCGATCACCTTGCCCGTTTCGACGTCGATCAGATGGTCGTGATGCGCCTCGGGCGCGGCTTCGTAGCGCGAGCGGCCATCGCCGAAATCATGTCGGTCGAGGATGCCCGCCTCTTCGAACAGGCGCACGGTGCGATAGACGGTCGCGATCGAGATGCCGCTGTCGATTTTCGACGCGCGTTCATAGAGCGTCTCGACATCGGGATGATCTTCGCTGTCGGAGATCACGCGCGCGATGATGCGGCGCTGCTCGGTAATACGCAGCCCCTTTTCGTGGCACAAAGCTTCGAGGTCGATGGTACCGGGCATGCGGGCCTTTCCTGCAATATGCAGCCGTGTCGTTCTTCTGTAATCTGTATAGGCACGGCCCGCTCATAGGACAAGGGCGGCACCATCGCGGCACCGCCCTCACCTGCCCTGCCGGGCCGTCGTTCGAAGCGCCTCAGGCCGCCTTCTTGACCTTGGGCTTGCGACCGCCGCCGCGGCCCTTGGTGCCAAGGCCGATTTCCTTGGCCAGCGCGCGGCGCTTTTCGGCATAGTTGGGCGCGACCATCGGATAGTCGGCGGGCAGGCCCCACTTGGCGCGATAGTCGTCGGGGGTCATGCCATAATGCGTCATCAAATGACGGCGCAGCATCTTGAGCTTCTTGCCGTCTTCGAGACAGACGATGAAGTCCGGCTTGACCGAGGTGCGGATCGAAACCGCCGGAACCGGCTTCTCTTCTTCGATCACCTGGGTGCCGAGGCCCGAAAGCGCGGCATGCACATTATTGATAAGCACCGAAAGATCCGAGATCGCGACGCTATTGTTGCTGACATGGGCAGCGACAATATCCGCCGTAAGGGTGACCAGCATTTCGCTGGTATCGGCTTGCTCCGACATGGGACAGATTCCTTATTTGTTATACCCAGAAGTTGGATGACGAATATTGAGAGTCTTCTTCATCCGCACTTGCCCATGCCACTTTGGCGTCGCTTCCGCAAGCTGGTTACCCTAGTTATCTCGGTTGTGGAGGAAACGACGCATCGTAATCGCGTCGCGGATCGTCCCGTCGGCACCGCGGTAATAGTCCTTGCGGCGACCGCATTCCGAAAAACCGCTCTGCCGATAGAGATGAACGGCGTCGTTGTCGGCGCGCATTTCGAGGAAATAGTCTTCGGCACCTTCGGCCGCCGCCCAGCCCTGCCAGTCGGCCATCAGTAGCGCGCCGACCCCGCGGCCGCGCCACTCGGGATCGACCGCGAGGAGCAATAATTCGCTCTCGGGGCCGGCGATGCGCGCCGCCGAAAAGCCGCACGGGGTTTCGCCGTCCCATGCGAGGCAGACGCGCGCCGAGGGCAAGGCGAAGAGGGTGAGCAACTGCGCCCGGCTCCATGCCTCGCCATAGGCGGGGTCGAACGCCGCCTCCATCACCTGCATCACCGCCGCGAGGTCGGCGACACGCGCGGTGGCGAGGCGGATATCGTCGCTCATGAGGAGACAACCATCGGCTTGGCGTCGGGCGCGCGGCCGTAGATCGGGCTGGGATCGGCGAAGATCGCCCCCGCGGGCAGCCGTGCAAAGGCGCGCGCGTCGGGCAGCATCGCCAGCGCGGTGCCATGGCCGCGCTGTGCGACGAAGGCCTCGGCCCGGTTGCCGACGACCAGCGCGTCGCCCCGCTCGATCGCGGCGCCGGGCAGCAGCGACTGCACCGCAGCGCGCGGCGACAGGTCGGCGGCGAAGGGCTGGACGAACCACTGGCCGTGCCCGCCCTCCATCACAACGAGCGCGCCGCCCGCAGCGGCGACGACGTCCGCGGCCGCCGCGGCAACCAGCGCCAAAGTCGAAAAGCCCTGCACCGGCACCTGCCAGCCGAGCGCCAGCGCGCGCGCCGCAGCGACGCCGATGCGCACGCCCGCGAAGCTGCCCGGGCCGCAGCCGACGAAAATCGCATCGGCGCGCCCGCCGCCGGCCAGCTCGGCGATCAGCGGGACGAGCCGCTCGGCATGGCCGCGGCCGATCACTTCGTGGCGAAAGTCGTCCAGTCGTGCGCCGGCGAACAGCGCAACCGAACAGGCCTCGCTGGCGGAGTCGATGACGAGGCGGCGGGCCTCAGACGATGCGGTTGAAGCGGTCAAAGCCGGGCCGCGGGCTGCGGTCGAAGATGGTCGCGGGGTCGCCATAGCCGAGCGTCGAGATGAAGTTGCTGCGCACCGTCGGCTGGTCGGCGAAGAAGGCGGCATCGACCGCCTCGTTGCTGAAGCCCGACATCGGTCCGGTGTCGAGCCCGAGCGCGCGCGCCGCGAGGATAAAATAGGCGCCCTGCAGGCTGGAATTGCGGAAGGCGGTCGCGTGCGCCAGTTCGGCGTTGCTGTCGAACCAGCTCTTTGCATCCGCGTGCGGGAAGAGCTCGGGCAGATTCTCGTAGAATTCGAGGTCCATGCCGATGATCGCGGTCACCGGCGCCTTGCGGATCTTGTCGCCATTGGCGGGCAACGCCAGTGCCGCGAGCTTTTCCTTGGCTTCGTCCGAGGTGACCCAGACGATCCGCGCGGGCAGGCTGTTGGCGCTGGTCGGGCCATATTTCACCAGGTCCCAGATGGCGTGCAATTGCTCCTCGCTCACCGGCTTGTCGACATAGCCATTATAGGTGCGCGCGGTGCGGAACAGCTGGTCGAGGGCCTCGTTGGAAAGCGGCTCGCTCATCGGGTCATTCTCCTGATGGAAAGGGTCAGACGGCGTGGACTGCCGTCACTTCGGGCACATAATGTTTGAGCAGGGATTCGATGCCGTTCTTCAGCGTCGCGGTCGACGAGGGGCAGCCGGCGCAGGCGCCCTGCATCTTGAGATAGACATTGCCCTTGTCGAAGCCGCGATAGACGATGTCGCCGCCGTCGTTGGCGACTGCGGGGCGGACGCGCGTCTCGATCAGTTCCTTGATCTGTTCGATGATTTCGGCGTCGGCGGGATCGTCGGCAAAGCTCTCATCCTCGGCGGGAACCGAGAAGCCCGCGGCGCTCGCGGGGTGGAAGAGCGGCATGTCGGCGAGGAAATGGTCCATCACGATGCCGAGGACGTCGGGCTTCACATCGGCCCATTCGGCGCCCGGCGCGATCGTCACCGAGACGAAGTCGCGGCCGAAGAAGACCCCGGTGACGTCGCCGAGGGTGAAAAGCGCGGTCGCGAGCGGCGAAGCCTGCGCTTCCTCGGGGCTCGCGAAGTCGCGGGTGCCGCTTTCCATGACCGCCCGGCCGGGCAGGAATTTGCGCGTCGCGGGATTGGGCGTCGATTCGGTTTCGATCAGCATGGGGGGCATGTGGGACGCCGCGCCCCTTTGTGCAAGCGGCAAGCGCGCGCTAGAGGCCGGGCATGCGCCGTTTTCAACACTTCGCCGCGATCGACTGGTCGGGCGCGCGCGGGCTGCGCCAGCGCGGCATCGCGCTGGCGGTGGCTAGCGGGACGGCGGCGCCCGAACTGGTACGCCCCGGACATATCTGGTCGCGCGCCGAGATATTGGCGTGGCTCGAAGAGGTCGCGGCATCGGGGGCCGACATGCTGATCGGCTTCGATTTTTCGGCGGCCTTCGCCTTCGAGGATCGCGGGGCCTATTTTCCCGAATGGGCGGACAGCCCCGCCGACCTGCCGGCGCTCTGGGCGCTCGTCGAGACGCTGGCGGCCGGAGATGCGCATTATGAGATCGCGAGCTTCCTGGCGCATCCCGAGGCGCGGCGCCATTTCCGCCACGGCCGCGGCGGCGTCGGCGATCTGTTCGAGGCGGGCGCGGGGCGGCTGCGCGTCGTCGAGCGGCACCAGCGCGCGACGAAACAAGCGGCAAGCGTCAGCAATTTCAACCTCGTCGGCGCGGCGCAGGTCGGCAAGGCGAGCCTGTCGGGGATGCGCCTGCTCCACCGCCTGCGTGGCCGCCTGCCCCTCTGGCCGCTCGAGCCCGCGCCGCCCAAAGGCCCGTTGCTCGTGGAAATCTACACCAGCCTCGCGGCGCGCGCGGCGGGGATCGGCGGCGGGCGCAGCAAGATCCGCGACGGCGCCGCGCTCGACGCCGCGCTGGCGGCGCTCGGCTCCCCGCCCGCCGGATTCGCCGGACCGGTGAGCGACCACGCCAGCGACGCGCTACTGACCGCCGCCTGGCTCCGCGCGATCGCAGGGGACGATGCGCCATGGTCCCCCGTCCCTCTCACCGAGGGCCTCGCGCGCACCGAGGGCTGGACCTTCGGCATCATTTGACGCAAAGGGCGCGTGGTACGCCGGCTTAGCTCAGTTGGTAGAGCACCTGATTTGTAATCAGGGGGCCACGGGTTCGAATCCTGTAGCCGGCACCAGTGTCCGATCGCGACCGGAGAGCCTCGGGCGTCCGTTGCGCCCGATCCACGCTCCTGCCGCTGGGGATCCACGAACTGGCGTAGCCCCGTGGGCACTGGTTGGACCTGCTCTTCACGAACCCAGGATGCGCGATAGGCGCCTGGTCCTCAATGACAGGATTGCGCATTGGAGCGGCGGGGAGCCGCAAGCTGGCTACCCAATTGCCGCGAAGCCGCCGAGGTCGCGCCTCATGATCCGCGCGGCGTTGGCCTAGCGCGCAATGTCCTGCGTCCCGAAAGACGCCTGCTCGACCGCCGCGCGCGAAAAGGGCGCGAAGTCGCCGCGCAGGCCGTGCTTGAGCGCGGCGAGCGCGAGGCCGTGGCGCGCGGCATCGGTCAGCGTCTTGCCCGACCATAGCCCGTCGAGCACCCCCGCGGCAAAGGCATCGCCGGTTCCGACGCGGTCGATCACCGGGGCGATCGGCGTGGGCTCGGTCGCCCCGCTGTCGTCCCGCGTATCGATGCGCGCGGCGATGCGGTGCGTATCGGGCGCGACGATCTCGCGCGCGGTCGAGGCGACATGTGTCAGCGACGGAAAGGCGTCGAGCAGCGCGAGCGCGGCCTCGCGCCGGCGGTCGGCGCCTTCGCCCGAAAAATCGCGGCCGAGCAGCAACGCGGCGTCGCGGTGGTTGCCGAAGAGCAGGGTCGCCTGCGCGACGATGGGTTTGAGGATCGAGGCGGGGTCGGGCTGCCAGCGCTCCCACAGGCGCCCGCGCCAATTGCCGTCAAAGGAGACGCCGATCCCCGCGACCCGCGCGCGGGTCGCGGCTTCTAGCGCGGCGGCGGCGCCGGCAGGGCCGAGCGCGGGGGTGACCCCTGACAGGTGCAGCCAGCCGACGCCCGCGAGCAGCGCATCCCAGTCCCAGCTCTCGGACCTGATCTCGGCGAAGGCCGAAGCGGCGCGGTCGTAGACAACCTCGGCAGGGCGCATCGCACCGCCGGGGAGGTGGTAATAGAGCCCCATGCGGCCCGCGGGGCGCAGCACCGGCGCGACATCGACGCCGTGGCGGCGCAGCTCGCCGAGCACGCCGTCACCGATGGGACCCTCAGGCACCGCGCTGATCATCGTCGTGAGGCGCCCAAGCGCGGCCAGCGCGACCGCGACATTGGCCTCGGCGCCGCCGACATAGGCGTCGAAGCGCGCCGACTGCAACGGCAGTTCGCCGTGCGGGACCGAGACGCGCAGCACGATCTCGCCGAAGCAGGCGATGGGGCCTTCGGGCGCGATCATGACCGGAAGCCGGTCTCCGCTACTGCGGTGCAGGCGATGGTCGCGGCGGCGCCGAAACTTGCCTCGGCGCGCTGGCCGATAATGATGGGATGCACGCCGGTGATCGCGCCGGCCGAGATCCACTGGCCGGGCGCGAGTTCGATGATGCCGCGGCGGTGGAGGCCGAGGAGGAAGTTCAGCGATCCCCACGGCCCGTCGAGCACGTCGATCGCGCGGCCGGTGCCGACCGGCTGGCCCTCGACCCGCGTTTCGACGGCCAGCGTCGCGAAATCGGCGAGGTCAAGCTGTGGGCCGAGCAGCAGACCGTTGTTGATCCCGATGTCGGCGACGATACCGAACGGCGCATGGGCGTGGACATCGGGCGCGGGTGAGCTGGCGACCTCGAAACCCGCACGGATGTCGTCGATCCACCGCGCGCCGTCGTCGCTGCCGCTCACGTCCGCGTCGGGGACGGCACGCAGGCGAAGCATCACCTCGGCCTCGATCGCCCCCGCGCCGCCGTCGAAGACCATCGCCTCACCCGCTGCGCCGCCCAGTTCAGCGATACGCAGCACCGGGCCCGCAATGCGCTCGGCGCCGAGCGTCTCGACGAGCGCGGGCGGGATGCGCCCGACCTTCCACCCGAGCACCGGCACACCTAGCGCCGCAGTCAGGCGCCGCTGGATATCATAGGCGTCGGCGAGGGTCGCCGGAACCGGCGCCGGAAAGGCGGGGAGCGCCCGGCCCGAAAGCCGCGCAGCGTGCAGCGCCGCAACCGGATCGGGCGCGCCGGGCATCAGGCGAGCTTGGCAGTCAGCAGATAGCGCTGGCGGCTTTCGGCCGACTGGCGGCGCAGTTCGACGATCGCGCGTTCCTCGGTCTCGTCGAGCATCGATTCGATCAGCCGGTTGAAATGGCGCCGCATCGCGAGCCGCGCGCCCGCCGCATCGCGCTTGCGCAGCGCCGCGACGACGTCGGCATGCTCGGCCTGGCGCGCCGCGCCGTCCTTGCGGCAAACGAGCGAGTGGCTGCTGCGCACCTCGGGCAATTCCATGCGCATCCGCCACAGACTTTCGATCACATGGATGATCGCCTTGTTGCTCGACGCCGCGGCGATCGTCATGTGGAACTCGCGGTCGATCGCGCTGATCTCTTCCTCGCTCTTGCTATCGTCGGCCATTGCCACGAGCAATTCGTCGAGTTTTTCGAGCGTCTCGGACGAGATGGTCGGCGCGGCGAGCGCCGCGGCCTCGGCCTCGAACAGCGAGCGTGCCTCGGTCAGTTCGAAGGCGCTGACCTTGGGCAGCACCGCATTGTCGCCGGGCAGCACCGCCTCGACATAGGCGCCCGCGCCGGTGCGGATGTGGATCCACCCCGTCGCCTGCAGCGCGATCTCGGCCTCGCGGATCGTCACGCGGCTCACCTCGAAGCGTTCTGACAGCTCGCGCTCACCCGGCAGCCTTGTCCCCGGCGGAAAGGTCCCGTCGAGAATCAGGCGCCGGATCGTGTCGGCAACATCTTCGAAAAGGCGGCGTTCGGCCATGGTCAGTCATCTCCCCGCTGTAGACATCGTCATGTCCATACAATCCGGTATGACAAGTTTGAAGCCCATGACCGAAAACGTTTTCTAGATCCGCGCGCGCATGCCGATGAAATATTTGGCGCCATAATAATGATATTGGCGGCTGCTGCCATAGACGGGCATGTAGGTCGCCTTGGGCTCGTTGAAGATGTTGAGCGCTTCGAAGCGCAGCGACACGCCTTTCATCAGGTCGAGCGAAGCGCGGAAATCGACGGTCTCGCTGGGCCCGACATAACGGAGCTGACTGTTGCCGCCGACGAAGTCCTGGAAATAGCGCGAGCGGTAATTGTAGATCGCCTGCAGCGACACCGGGCCGAGCTCGTAATAGGCCTGCGCCGACAGCACGTGCTTCGAATAGCCCGAAATATTGGCCGCGGGGATGATGCCCGGGCTGACGGTGTCGGTCTCGGGGGCGTATTGGTCGCCGAGACGGATGTCCTGCGTCTCGAAATTCGAATCGGCGTAATTGTAGCTGAGCTTGGCGCCCAACCCGTCGAGCGGCTTGGGCAGGAAGGAGAAGCGCGTCGCGGCGGTGAGTTCGAGGCCGTAGATGCGCGACTTGTCGGGGCTGTTGCGCGACTGGGTCACCGGGATCGCGACGCTCTGGCCGTCGATGGTGAAATCCTCGTCGAACACCACCGGCTGGAAGCCGCCGGTGAACTGCTTGTAATAGACCGTCGCCGAGAGGAGGCTGTCCTTGTTCGGATACCATTCGAAGGCGAGGTCGGCGTTCCACGACATCAGCGGCTTGAGGCGCGGGCTGCCGTTGGCGGTGATGTTGCGGATCGCGTCCTCGACCGAGGTGAAGCTGGTGCCGTCCTCGAGCAGGATCGTCCGCCCCGCGCCGAGCGCGCTGGGGTTCGGACGCGACATCGCGCGATAGCCCGCGGCGCGCACCAGCGTGTTCGGCGCGACCTCGAAGATCGCGTTGATGCTGGGCAGGATGCGCGTGTTGCTGCTCTTGATCGTCACCGTGTCGAAATCGCCCGAGGTTTCGAGACGGATCGTGCCGTCGGGGTTGGTGACGATGCTGAGGTCGCTGCGCAGCCCGTTAGAGGTCACGTCGGTCTTGACGACGCGCACGCCGACATTGCCGCGCACCGGCATGGCGCCGAGATCGCCGCCATATTCGGCCATGACATAACCCGCGAGCGTGCGTTCGGTGACGTCGCGATTGGCGACCGAGCGCGTGTCGGCGGGGAGGCCCGGGTCCTCGCTGCCCATATATTCGCGGAACAGGCAGTCGACGTCGAAGGTCGCCCAGCTGTTGACGCTGTTACCCTCGGCCGCCGACAGAAAATCGGTCTGCGGAAAGGCCTGGCGGCAGAGATTGTTGATCCGGCGATCCTCGGCGATCGGCGGGGTCAGGTTGAAGTCGCCGTTGCGCACGTCATAGTCGCGGTAGGTCAGATGCGACCAGCGCGCGCCCGCCGACAGCGTTTTGAGGAGACCGTCCAACTCGTAGGCGGCGTCGAACCGGCCGGCGTAGATCTCGTTGCGGCGCTTGCTCTCGTCGCGGCGGAAACGCGCATCGTCCCAGAAGAGATTGTGATTATTGAGGTCGAAGCGCGGATCGATCGTGATCGTCGGTACGAAGCTGCCCGGCGTGATCGAATAGGTGTAGGGAATGCGCATGTTGTTGAAGACGGTGCGCACGCCGTTGACGTCGGTGGGGTCGGTGCGCAGGCGGACGTTGCGTTCGATTTCCTTGCGGATCGTGCGCGAATAGCTGCCGTCGAGGTTGATCGTCAGCCGGTCGGTCGGCTGCCATTCGACCGACAGCCCGCCGCCGATATATTGTTCGGCGCGCGACAGTTCGGAGCCGTTCGATTCCAGCGAGCTGATGCCATTGAGGCTCTGGACGATGCCATTCTCGTCAAAGACGACGTTGGTCAGGCCGTAGCGCCCCTCGGACAGGTTGAGGTCGCGGCGGCTCTCGACATAGGTGCGCTTCGAATATTGGACGTCGAGGTTAATATCGAGCGTGTCCGACGGCTGCCACTGGATCGCGCCGAAGATCGCGTCGCGCTTGTCGGTCTCGCTGATCTGGCGGAAGGTGTAAGCGTTGGGGACGAGGTAGAAGGGCAGGTCCTGCCCATATTCGTCGCGCGTATATTCGTTGCAATTGTTGTTCGCGACGACCGGCGCGGCCTGGCATGCGGTCCAAGTGGTGGACGCGGCATAGGTTTCTTCGGGATTGTTGGTGTCGTTGCGCTGCGCGCCGATCGCGATGCCGATCGTGTCGTTCGCGAACTGGTCGACATAGCTCAGCGTCCCGCGCCAGCCGACGCCGCCCGAGCCGCCGGTGATGCGGTCGCCATAGGGGTTGTATTGCGCCTTGATCTCGCCCTGCAGGCGCGTCTTGCCGAAGTCGAGCGGGCGCAGCGTGCCGATCTCGATCGTCCCCGCAACGCCGCCCTCGACGAGGCTCGCCTGCTGCGTTTTGTAGATCTTGATGTTGTTGACCAGCTCCGACGGGAACTGGTTGAAATTGACCGAGCGGTCGCCACTGCCATTCGTGGCGTCACGGCCGTTGAAGGTCGCGTTGGACAGGAAGGGGCCGAGCCCGCGCAGTGCGATTTCGGACGCGTCGCCCTTTTCGCGGTGCGTTGTCGCGCCGGTGATCGTCTGGATCGCCTGCCCCACCGAGATGGCGGGGATGTCGCCGATGTCGTCCGACGACAAGGCATCGACGATCGCTGTCTCCTCGCGCTTCGTGTTGATCGAATTCTGGATCGTCTCGCGGATGCCGGTGACGACGATCGCATCCTCCTCCTGCACCGCGTCCGGCGGCGGCGGGCTTTCCTGCGCGGTCGCGGGCATGGCGGCGACCAGCAGCGTCGAACCGGCACCGGCCAGCAACGCGGCGCGCAGGCTGCGCGCGCGGATCGGATTGCGAGAAGTCACGTCGTCTCTCCCTGAAAATCGATTCTCTTATGGCCGATGCTGTCGAGCATGGCGGCCAATTTGTCAACAATAGTGTATGGCAAATTGGTTAGTCCATTTTGCCATACAAATCCGTCAAGGCACGAGCTGGCTCCGCAGGCTGGGGACCGCACGCGCCAGCGCCTGCGTCACCAGCTTGGCGGTGACCCCCGCCCCGACGTCGCCGAGGTGGGTATAGTCGAACTTGCGCGTCACCTGCCCGCGCGCCCCGTCCCCGGCGATCGGCGCGGGTTCGGGCGGCGCCGGGCGCGCGGTGAGCGTCGTGCCCGCCTTCGCCGCGGCGAGTTCCTCGTCGGTCGGCGGCTCCTGCGCGAGCTTGGTCGCGATCTCCGGCCCCATCTCCTGCGCCTGTGCGGCGCTGAGCGCGTTCAAATCGACCAGCGGAACGTCCATCGCCTTGGCGACGGTCCGCACTTGGTCGGACCAGCTGGCGAGCGTGTTCCTGAGCTTGCCGTCCTTGAACTCGCGGCGCGTTAGCGGAGTGACGAGCACGGGCGTGGCGCCTGCGGCCTTGACCTCTTCGACGAAGCGCTTGAGGTTCGCGGGGAATTCGGTCGTCTCGTCGGTCCAGCGTTCGGGGCGCGACGACTGGTCGTTGTGCGCGAACTGGATCAGCACCCAGGTGCCGCGGTAACCCGGCACCTTCGCCTCGGCGAGCGCGATGTCCCAGCCGCCCTCCTGGCGGTAGCTGCGCGTGCTGCGCCCACCACGCCCGGCGTTGAGGCACGCGACCGACGACTTCACATGATGCGCGCAGAAGGCCCCGCCCCAGCCGCTGTGCGGCGCCATGGTGGAGTCGCCGACGAAGATGATCTTGTACGGCTCGAGCGGCGGCGCGTCGGTCCGTTCGCGCGTCTGCGCCTGCGCGCCGCCCGCAAGCAGCACGCAGGCGGCGGTTGCGGTAAGCCAGCGCATCACGAGAAGGCCAGCCCGCCGTTGATGTCGAGGCAGACGCCCGCGAGGAAGCTCGCGCCCGGCGAGGCGAGATAGACGATCGTGTCGGCGACCTCGTCGGGATGGCCTTCGCGGCGCAGCGGCGTGTTGCCCGCGGTCGCGGCGCGCCCCTCGGGCTTCGAGAAGATGTCGTGGAAGCTCGTCCCGATCAGCCCGGGGCACACCGCGTTCACGCGAATGCCCTGCGGCCCGAGTTCCTTCGCCATCGAACGGGTGTAGGTCATCAGCGCGCCCTTCGCGGTCGCATAGACCGACGCGCCGGGGCCGCCGCCATCGCGCCCCGCGAGCGACGAGACGTTCACCACCGCCGACCCTTCGCCGAGGAAGGGCAACGACGCCTGGAGCACGAGGAAGGCCGATTTGAGGTTGAGCGTCATGACATGGTCGAAGAAGGCCTCGTCCATCTCGCTCAAGGTCTTGCGCGCGACCATGCCGCCCGCGAGGTTGACGAGGATGTCGAGCCGGCCGCTGAACGCGACGCCGACCTCGTCGAGCATCGCCTTGACCGCGGCGCTGTCGGTGACGTCGGCCTGGATCAGGAAGGCATCGCCGCCCGTGTCCTTGATCGCCTTCAGCGTATCCTCGGCCGCCTCGCGGCCGCTGTTGTAGTTGATAGCGACGCGGACGCCGGCGCGCGCGAGCGCGATCGAGACCGAGCGTCCGATGTCGCGGCCGCCGCCGGTGACGAGCGCGGTTTTCCCCTGGAGATTCATTGGATGCAGTTCCTTATTCTTGATTGTTGGCGGGTTTGACGGTGACCGGTGCGACGCGGCCGCCGACCAGCCAGAAGCACAGGAAAGAGATGGGCACGATCGCCGCGGAGAGCGCGAAGATCGGCGCGTAGCTCGTCTCGGTGAGCGCTGGGACGAGCCAGGTGGTGATCAGCGTGCCGGCGACCGCGGCGGTGCCGCTGATCCCTGCGAGGCTGCCGACCGCGCCGCCGCCGAAATAGTCGCTGGGCAGCGTCTGGATATTGCCGATCGCCATCTGGAAGCCGAAAAGAATGCAGGCGATCAGCAGCACCGCGGTCAAGGGATCCCTCGCGCCGATCGTCAGCAGCAGCGACGGCAGCATGATCGCACAGCCGATCGCGATGGTCGTCATGCGCGCCTTGTGCACGCTGCCGCCCTTGCCGATGATCCGTCCCGCGAGCCAGCCGCCGAACAGGCTGCCGAGCATCGCGCCGACGAAGGGTACCCAGGCGAAGAGCCCGATCTGCTTGACGTCGAAGCCGAAGGTTTCGGCGAGATAGATCGGCAGCCACGACACGAAAAGCCACCAGACGGGGTCGAGGAAAAAGCGCGAAAGGATGACGCCCCAGCTCTGGCGATAGCGCAGCAGCTCGCCCAGCGGCACGCGGCGGTCGTCGTCGCGGCCCGCCTCCGTGCGGCCGGTGAGGATATAGGTGCGCTCTTCTTCGCTCAGCCCCGGATGCTTGTCGGGATCGGCCTTGTAGAACCAGAGCCACGGAATGAGCCAGACGAAGCCGAGCACACCGATCAGCAGAAAGGTGCCGTGCCAGCCGAATTGCACGAACAGCAGCGCGATCAGCGGCGCCGACACGATCCCGCCGAGCGAGGCGCCGGCGTTGAAGATGCCCTGCGCCAGCGCACGCTCGCGCGACGGGAACCACAGCGCATTGGCCTTGGCCGCGCCGGGCCAGTTGCCCGCCTCGCTGATCCCCAGCGTCGCGCGGAGCACCATTAGCAGCGGCATCGAGCGCACCAATGCGTGCGCCGCGATGGACAGCGACCAGACGACGATCGAGATGGTGAAACCCATCCTTGTGCCGATCGCGTCGAAGACGCGCCCGAAGAGCGACTGGCCGAAGGCATAGAAGATCATGAAGATCGTCACCAGCAGCGCATAATCTTCCTTCGACGCGCCGATTTCCTTCGACACCTCGGGCCACATCACCGCGAGCGCGTTGCGGTCGATGTAGTTGATGACGGTCGCGAGCGCGATCAGCCCGATCACGCACCAGCGGAAGCGGCCCTTGAGATTGTTCATTGCTTCGCTCCGGTCTTGGCGAGGTCGAGGCGGCCGACGGGGCCGGTCCAGGCCAGCGTGCAGCCGTCGATGGTGACGCTGTGCTTCGCGCCCGCGGCGACGTCGTCGGCGACTGCGATGGCGATGCGGCGACCGTCGACGAGCGTGACGAGAACGACATCGGCGCCGGCTTCGCGGCGATGCTCGAGGCCGGTGACGCGCGCGCTGCTCGCGACGACGGTCTCGGCCGACGCGTCGTAAGCGCCATGCGGCTCGAGCAGGCTGACGAAGGTCGCGTCGCCGGCGCCGTCGACGCGCTGGATCACCACCGGTTCGCGGCGGAGGTTGAAGTCGGGATCGTTGGCGCCGCTCTCGGCGACGATGAAGCGCGCGCCCGCGGGCGGCAGCATATGATAGGAGTAGAAGCGGCTGCCCTGCATCCACGTCAGCCGCGCCTTGCCCGCCTTGCTCCCCTCGCCGTCGACCCACAGATGCTGGTAGCCGTTCGCGGTACCCAGCACCGGCCGCTCGGCGAGCTTCCGCTCGAAGGCGATGTCGCTGTCGATGATATGCCCCGAAAAATGCAGCGGCAGGTCGTAACGATGCCTGCCGCTGCCAGTTGGGTGGAGGATATCGAGCACCAGCGGATTGGCGAGGCCGCCGACCTCGACCAGCAGCAGCGCGCGGCGGAACGCAACGTCCTTGTACGCGCTGTCGATTGCGCCGATCGCATAGCGCGTCGGGCCGTCGAGCGACGCCGCGAGCTGGCGCGTGCCGGCCTTCTCGCCCGCCTTCCAGTCGCCGCCGAAATGGCTTTGCTCGTCGACGATCAGCGTGTTGTGCGCGATCGTCGCGCTCGCCCAGCTGTCGTTTTCGGGGAGGTAGCGCCCGCCCTGCTTCGCCTCGACATTCAGGAAGCGCGCGGCGCCATAATCGGTCACCACCGCGCCGGTCTCGTCATAATAGAGCCAGCCGAGGCGGTCGAAATGACCATGGCCCATGCCCTGCACCGTATTCTTGGCGACGAGCAGCGGCCCGCTCGGATCGGGCTTGGTCCGCAGCAGGACGAGCGCGCCCTGCTTGCCATCTGGGCCGTCGGAGAGCAGCCGTGAGCCGAAGGGCCAGGGCTTCGCCTTGCCCGCCGCGAGATCGGCCGCCATCGCCTGCCCCGCGGGGGTCAGCACGGTGCGCCCCTGCCACTCGGCGATCGACAGGAAGGCCGGATCCTTGGTCGCGCCATAGGCGATCGCGACCGCGTGATAGAGCTCCTCGGTGCGCAGGCTCTTGTCGGGCATCGCGTCGTTGATCGGCAGGAAAAACCCGTCGTGGGTGACGTCGATTGCGGTACGGATCGCCTTCAGCACGATCCCATCGCGGTACTCGAAAATCCGGCGGTCGGGGTCGTTCGCCGCGATCGCGGCCGCGAGGACAACGAAAGGCTGGAGCGCATAGCGCTGATAATAGGGCCCTTCGGCATAATAGCCGTCGGGCGAGAAGAGCAGGTCGAGCTGGCGCAGGAACCCTGCCTTGCCGCTCTTGTCGAGCCCGAGCAGCGCCTTGTCGACGAGGTCGCGGTCGCCGAGCAGATATCCCGACAGTCCAACACCCGCCGCAGCCCAGGTCGCGTGATTGTGGATGCGGTCGATCACCTCGGGCGAGCCGTCGGACAGGAAATGTGCCATCGGGCGGATCACCCGGTCGTCGATGCGCTGGCGGTCGGCGGCGGAGAGCGACGCGCGGATCTCGGCATAGCCCTGCACCGCGTTGACGAGGAATACGCTGTCGTTGAGGCTCTGCCAGAAGAGGCGGCCGGCGGTCTGGTTGGCCTTGGCCGGATGCGGTCCGAGCCCTGGGTAGAGGTCGGCATAAGCGAGCAGCATGTCGCGGACATGATCGCGGTAACGCGTATCGCCGGTCATGCGGAAGAGCTGCCCGCCCTCGAAGATCACGCGATAATTGCGCTTGTGCTGCTCGTGGGTGAAGCCGCCGCCGGGGTCCTTGGGCACGGGCACGTTGATGCCCGCCTTGATCGACGCCTCGACGTCGCGCCGCGCGCGCTCGACCTCCCCGGCAAAGAGCGGGGAATAGGCTTGCGGGGCGGCTGCGGGCGGGGTCTGGGCGTTCGCCGGGATGGTGTGCAGGGTCGCGGCGGCGAGCAGGAGCGCGAGGGTGCGGGTCACGGGCGCGCCTCCACATTGAGCTCGATCAGCCCGCGCGGCGGGCCTTTCCACGCGAGTTCCTCGATCCGCGGCGCGGGGGTCGCGGCGAAGGCGTTCGACGCGATGCGCGTCTCGGGCGCGCCGACCGAGTGGATCACGACGATGCCCTCCGACTTGGCGAATTTATTCTGCATAATATCCGCGTGCTGGGCGCCCGAAATGCGCAGCGACGCGCCGCCGGCGCCGCTGTCGGCAACGCTCGATCCGGTCATTGCGAACCAGGGGCCGAAGGTGCTTTCGTCGGTGCCCTTGCGCAGCAGGTCGGCGACCATCGCGACGCGCGCGAAGTTGCTGGCCGCGATCGTCAGCCGCTCCATCGGGTACCAGCCCTTGGGCTCCTGCTCGCCGGTCGCGGCGGCGACGACGCCCATTTCAGCAAAGGCGCTGTTCTTTATGGTCACATCGGCGGCAAAGGTACCCGGTGCCATCGCGATGCCGTCTAGGCGACCCTTGCCAGGGCCGGCCACCGACACGCTCGTTAGGGTGATGCTGTAATTGGGGGCGACGCCGGGGCCGACCGCGATCAATGCGCCCTCGCCCGCCGCCGCGCGCGCATCGACTTCGAGATTTTCGAGCCGCAAACCGCCGCCGCCCTCGATCCGCGCGAGCCCCGACGCGACGCGTAGCACGGGCTTCGCATCCTTCGCGCCGGCGATGGTCAGGCGGTGGCGCAGCGCAAGCGGCGCGGCGACCTCATAGGTGCCCGCCGCGAGCAACAGCGTATCGCCCGCCCGGCTATCGGCGACCGCCGCAGCGAGCGAGGCGCCCGCAGCGAGCGGGTGGGTGGTGCCGGTGCCGAACGCCGCTTCGGGCGCCTCGCCGCGATACCAGCTCGCGCCGACCTCTTCGCGCGTCACGGGCTGGAGGTCGCGCGGCGCGCCGACCGCGGCGAGCGCCGGGTCGGTCGGGTAAAGCAGGCCGTTCGCGGCGCGCTCGAGCTTCACCTCGCGCTGCTCGACGCCCGCGCCGAGCAGAGGCTTGGCGACCTTCGCCTCGACATTGCCGGCGAGCGCGATGCCGCCGATCTCGCCCTCGGCGCGGAACGGGTCCTCGCCCTTCGCGCCGACGATCAGATT
Source organism: Sphingopyxis sp. QXT-31 (assembly GCF_001984035.1). Classification (NCBI taxonomy): domain Bacteria; kingdom Pseudomonadati; phylum Pseudomonadota; class Alphaproteobacteria; order Sphingomonadales; family Sphingopyxidaceae; genus Sphingopyxis; species Sphingopyxis sp. QXT-31. The sequence goes on from NZ_CP019449.1 coordinate 2,059,588, forward strand.
GCGTTCGAACTTGCTGTCGATGGGCGCCGCCGAGCGTTCGGCATCGGCGCCTGCCGCCAATGTGATGCGCGCGCTGTCGATGATGCTGTTATTCTCGATCCGCGCACCCGCGACCTGATGATAGCGGTTGATCGCCGAGTTCGGCACGCCGTTCATCACGCTGAGCGCGCTCTTGAACGAGGTCCCGGCCAGCCCCTCGAAATAATTGCCGCGCACCACCTGGTCGCGGTTGATCACGCGCACCCCGCCGGTGTCGGGCACGCCCTTGCCGAGGAAGATGTTGCGCTCGACGATATTGCCGTTGCCGTGGCGGAGAACGAAGGCGCCCTGCGCTTCGAGCACGAGATTTTCGCGCAGGATATTGCCGCCCGACTTGACCGAGACGATCTCGACCTCGCCGCTGGTGCGGTCGAAGATATTGCGCTCGACCACCGTGTTCGACGCCGAGAGCGATTCCTCGCTGGTACCGATGCGGATCGTCTCGCCCCCGTTCGAGCCCAGCGGCGGGCGCGGGCCGAAATAATTATGATCGATGCGGTGGCGGTTATCGAGCGGGTCGCCCGCGCGGCGGACCACCGCGAGCGTCACGCCCGCATTGGTCTTGCCCTCGAAATGCGAATGGTCGACGCGGTTGCCGGTGCCGTAGAGCGCGACCCAGATATCCTCGGCGCGGCGGTCGGCCTTGCTGTACCCGTCGATAACGACCTCGGTCACGCGCGTGTCGCTCGCGAGCGTCTTCGAGTCGCGGCGGAAGCTGATGACCTCCGACGTCGGGCTCGACCCGTTCTTGAAGATGAGGCCCGAAACGAGCAAGTGGCGGCCGCCGATGCGCAGGTTCGATTGGCCGGTGAGCAGCACCTTGCCCTTGGTCTGCGCGGTCAGCGCGATCGGCTTGTCCGCCGTGCCGGTGCCGGTGAAGACGATCTGGAAGTCGCGCCACTCGCCGTCGGCGAGGATGATCGTGTCGCCCGGCTGCGCCTTTTTGACCGCAGCCTTATATTGCGCCTGATCGCTGACGAGCAGGTCGCGCGCGAGCGCCGGATGCGCCGCCGAGACCAGCAAGACCGAAGTTAGAACCGCCCTTATCCGCACCATGCCTCACCCATTTTTTGATTCTCGCCCACTGGTCTATACAAGAGGTAGGACAATAACAACCCGGTTTTGGTCTGAATCATGGGTTGACATACTGGCCTGACAGGAGGAGCTTCCCGCAAAACAAGACCTGGGAGGGAGAGGGACATGATTCGGGCCAGCCTGATGCGCGTTTCGCGCGGCAAGATGCAATTCGCGGCGGCGCTGCTGGGCACGACCGCGCTGCTCGGCGTTCCCGCCTTCGCGCAAGACAGCGCGGCGCAGGACGGTTCCGCAACCGACGCGAGTGACGATGACACGATCGTCGTTTCCGGCATCCGCAGCTCCCTTGCCACAGCGCTGGGCGAGAAACGCACCTCGGACAATATCGTCGAGGTCATCCAGGCCGAGGATATCGGCAAGCTGCCCGACCAGAACCTCGCCGAAGTGCTGGAAAATGTCACCGGGGTCCAGATCACGCGCCAGGCCGGCGTCGGCAATGCGGTGCAGATCCGCGGTACCGACGCCAACCGCACCGAGATCAACGGCGTGTCGACCGTCGGGTCGGGTGCCGGCCGCTCGGGCATCAGCTTCGAGGATCTGCCCGCCGCGCTGATCGCCTCGGTCGAGGTGACCAAGGTCCCGACCGCGCAGACGATCGAGGGATCGGTCGGCGGCACGATCAATTTGCGCACGATCCGCCCGCTCGACCTCAGGGACCCGCTGATCGCCGCGCGCGTGCAGATGGAGAATAGCGACCTCTCCAAATCGACGCTGCCGCGCGTCTCGGCGACGCTCGGCAACCGCTGGGACACCGGCATCGGCGAGATCGGCATCGTGGTGAGCGGCAGCTATGCGCGGCAGGACGTCGCGGCGTTCAAGCCGCGCGTCGATCGCGACGCGCTCGTCCAGCCCGGCTCGGGCCCGAGCGCCGAGGCCTTCCCCTTCCTGCGCATCCAGTTCCTGCAGCAGGGGCTCGAGAATTACGAATATGAGACGTACAACGGCACCGCCGCGCTCGAGTGGAAGCCCAACGACGACCTGAAATTCTATTTCGACGCGACGCTGAACAACCAGCAGCGCGGCCAGCAGAGTCACCGCGTCCAGATTTCGGGCACCGCGACCCCGTCGGTGGTCGACGCGATGAACAACAGCGACTTCGAAACCGTCGATTTCGGCACGCTCGACGGCCCGAACGGCCCGATCGACCTCGGCACGGTACAGGCCGCGCTCGCCGGCACGATCGGCATCGGCGGCTCGACCGGGACCGTCATCGATCCGAACCTGCGTACCTCGTCCGACACCGGCGCGCGCGTCACCAAGAGCCGCGTGTTCGACCTCGGCACCGAATGGCAGGTCACCGACAAGCTATCCATGCGCGCCGAACTGTCGCTGTCGACGTCGAAATCCGACTTCCCCAATTTCTCGACCACGCTCGACTTCATCAATCCCAACGGCCCGCAGCCGGTGATCGGGCGGAGCATCGACAATGGCGTGCCGATCGAATTCGACCTCAGCGGCGGCACGCTGCAATTCGGCATCGACCAGGCGAGCCCCTTCGCGCCGACGACCGCGCAACTGCTCGACCCCGCCAACTACCAGCTGCAGCAGGTGACGCAGGGCGCCAATTCGACCGATAACGAGGAGCGCGCCGCGCGGCTCGACTTCAGCTACGACACGAGCGACCTCAACCCCTTCGTGACCTCGATCGACTTCGGCTGGCGCTGGAACCGCACCTCGGCCGAGAACAGCGAATTTTCGAACAATGTCAGCCTGACCAACACCACCACCGCGTGGAACCGGCCGTCGGGCGACCTTTTCTCCGACATCTTGATCCCCGGGCCGAACAACTTCAACGCCGCCGACGGGCGCGAGCTTTATTTCCCCGACTTCCTGCTGATCGACGGCGGCCTCGCCTTCCGCGATCCCGCGGCCGTCCTCGCGGCGCTCAACGAAGCGATCGCCGCGAGCAATGCCGCACGCACGCAGGGGCCGGCGGTCGCCTCGCTCGCGACCCCGACCGAATCCTTCGCGGGCTTCTTCAGTATCAAGGAGACGACCAACGCCGCCTATTTCCAAGCGAATATGGAGGGCGAGATCGCGGGCATGCCGGTGCGCGGCAATGCGGGCTTCCGCTGGCTGCGCACCAGACTGTCGTCGACCGGCAACAATATCGCCAACGGCACGGTCACCGGGCAGACCGTCGCGAAGAGCAATTACAACTTCCTGCTGCCGCGCTTCAGCCTCGTGCTCGAGCCCGCCGACAAATTGCTCGTCCGCGCCGGCATCGCGCGCGACATAAGGCGGCCCAATTTCGACACGCTGTCGACCTCCTTCTCCTTCGGCACGGGGGCGAACACGCCGGTCGCGGTCGGCAACCCCGACCTGGTGCCCGAGGCGGTGTGGTCGTTCGATCTCTCGGGCGAATATTATTTCGCGCCGTCGAGCCTGGTCAGCATCGGCTTCTTCCACAAGAGCCGCACGAACCTGTTCGCGCAGCGGCAGGAGGATCCCGCGCCGAACCTCGATGCGGGCGGCAATCTCAACATCTCGATCGACCCCGCCTGCCCCGGCGGCGGCATCTACAACCCGATCGCCAACCGCAACATCAACAACCCGATCCAGGGCGTCGGCATCTGCGTGCCGCGCAGCTCGACCTTCAACGTCCCGGGCAGCACGACGCAGACGGGCATCGAAATCGCCTTCCAGCACGATCTGTCGGCGTGGGAAGACACGCTCGGCTTCGCCTCGGGCTTCGGCGTGATCGGCAATTTCACCTATCAGAAGACCGGCGGATCGGCGCGCGAGTTTCGCGTCGCCGACGGGCCGCGGACGGTGTTCAGCCAATTGGGATTCCCAGGTTCGCGCGACCTGATCACGCTGACCAACCTGTCGAAATATGCGTACAACGCGACGCTTTTTTACGACAAATATGGGCTGAACGCGCGGCTGCGCTACACATGGCGATCGAGCTATGTGTCGAACGATCCCTTCTTCTTCGGCCTGCCGCTGATCAACGGTGCGCGCGGACAGCTCAATGCCAGCATCAACTACGACATCACCGACAATATCAATGTCGGGGTCGAGGGGATCAACCTGCTGCGCGGCGACCAGAACCAATACTGCGTGAACAACAAGGCGCTGCTGTGTTTCCAGGGGCTCACCGACCGGCGGATCACCGCCGGGCTGAGCGTGAAATTCTAGGGGCTAGCTTACCTTCGCGGTCGGCATCAGCCAGGCGGTGCCGCGGCCGTTGAGCTTGTAGACGAAGCCCTCGCCGCTGCGCAGCGCATTGCGCAGGCCCTTGACCAAGGGGCCGATGGTGACGCTGAGCTCGGCGGAGAACATCAGCATGAAGTCGCCGTCGACGGTGAGTTCCTGGCTGCCGTCGAGTTCGACGATGTCGATCTCCTCGACCGGCACCGGTGCCTCGACCGCGAACACGCCCTTGCCGCTCATCTTAGGCTGGACCAAGCCATTGCCGCCGAGCACGCCGGCGATGGTGTTGTGGCGATGCGTCGTCAGCTGGATGCCCGCGCCGGAGGCATAGAAGGCCTTATCGTCGAGCAGCAGCGAGTCGCCGTCGATCTCGCCGATGATGAAATTGCGGCGGCCGGGCTCGGTCCAGATCGTGCCATGGCCCGAGAATTTGGTCGCGAAGGCCGACTCGCCCGTCCCCGCCGAGGCGAGCGCGCGGCCGAAGAAGCCCTTGTCCTCGTGCTGCTGGACGGTCGATTCGATCTTGCCGTGCATATATTGCAGCGCGCCGGGTTCGAGCATCACCGCGCCGCCCGAGAGCTTGATGCACAGCTGGAAGATGTCGGTATTTTCGACGATATAATGGACCCCGCCCTCGGCGGTCGGCATGCCGCGGGTGACCAGCCTCTTTTCGACGAAGCGATATTTCTCGATCCGGACCCCGCCGGCTTCGACGGCTTCTTCCAGTCTGCGAAATTCGGTCATCGTCAGGCTCCTTCGGGTCAGCGGAACGGGTTTTCGTCGTCCGAATAGCGTTCGTTTATGAACTGCGTGTTGTTGGTGAAGGCGTCGATGTCGTGCTGCGCCAGGTCGCGGAGCATCGAATCGACGCGCTCCTGCAATTTGTCGAGGCTGGCATCGAGCAGGAAGCTCGCCGACTTGCCCGTCTTGCGGAAAATCTCGCCGCGGTGGCTGGCGGGAACGTCGATATAGCTCTGCACCAGCCCCGGCAGGTGGATATCGCGCATCTGGCCGGTGTCGACGCGGCTGAAGCTCGGCACCTGTTCGCGCTCCATCGCCTTTTCGACCGCGGTGATCGATTCGAGGATCGTCACTATCTTGGCCTTGGCGCTCTTCGGGATGCGCTCGTCGTCGTAATCGAAGGCGGGGGGCGCCGCGGCTGGCGGCGGCGCAGCGGGCGGCGGCGCGGGGTTGCCGCGCGGCGTTTCCGCCTCTCCGCCGAACAGGCGGCCGAGCCGTCGCAACATGCTCATCGCGTCTTATTCCCGCCTGCTGCCGTCATCCTGCCCCATCCATAGCCGCGCGCACCGGGCTTTCCAAGGCGGTCAAAGCGCGCTCAACGCCGAACGATGCTGGCCATCGAGCGCATCGACCGAGGCGGTGACGTCGGCGAAGGCCGCGCGCAGCGCCGCGACCTGTTCGGCCGCCTCGGCGCTATCGAGCGCAAAGCTCGCATTGCCGTCGGCCGACGCCTGCGCCGAGCGTTCGAGCAGCGAGCCCGCCGCCGCGGTCACCCCGCCGATGCGCGACAGCACCATGCGCTGGTTGGTCAGCGTCTGCGCCGCGACGATCGCGGTCTGCAGCGCGGCGACCGTCGTCGCCGAGGCGCGGTCGATGCCCTTGATCAGCTCGATATTGTTCGTCTGGATGATGCCGAGCATCGCATAGCCCTGCTGCGACACCGCCATTTGCGTCAGCAGGTCGCCGTGGCGCTGGCGCGCCTGGAACAGCGCGGTCGAGCGCAGCCGCTGCGCCTTGTTCGGGTCGTTATGGTCGAGCTGCGACGCGAGTTTCTCGAAGCGCGCGTCGAGGTGGCCCGACATCTCGACCGCTTCGGCGAGGCGCGCGAGCAGAGGCCAGGTCGCGGCGCGGAAGCGCTCGATCGCGATATTGTCCTGGAGCAGCAGGTCGCGGCTCGCGGCGAGTGCGCCGAGCGCGGCTTCGATCTCGCCCTCGGCGTCGCGGTAGCGGTCGAAATAGCTCGTCAGCCGGTTGCCCGACGGGAAGAGCCCGAGCAGGCGCCGCGGCTTCAGCAATTCGTCCCCCGCCCCGGGGTTCAGCCGCTCGACCACCGCGCGCAGCCGTTCGAGATGCGTGTGCACCGCACTTACCGCGCCGTCGCGGCTGGTGCTGCGCGACATGGTCGCGCGCGCCTGGTCGGAGAGCAGTTTGACCTCGCGGCTGCCGAGCGCCGCGATTTGCGCCGCCTTGCTGTCGAATTCGGGGCTGTGCGTCTCGATCGAGACGAAGGCGCCGGCGAATTCGCGCGCGACCGCCTTCAGCCGCGCGACGGTCGCGGCGTCGAGCGCGACCTCGCTGCCGCTGGCCGGCCGCGCGGGGGGCGTCGAAGGCGCCGGGGGTTCGAGGTCCAGCCCGCTCATGCCACCCGGACGTCGGCCTGCTGATCGAGCCCGGCGACGCCATGCGCCTGCGCGCGGCGCACGATCATGCCCGCCCAGGGCGCGTGCGTCGCGGGCTCGCACATGCTGCCGTTGCTACCGAACACCGCGGGTGCCTCCTGGCTCAGGATCGCGCGCGCCTCGGCCATTTCGGCGGCGTCGGGGCGATAGACCGAATGGATGATCGATATCTGCTCGGGGTGGATCGCCGTCTTGGTGAGCAGGCCATGCTCGATATCCTGCTCGACCTCGCGGCGGAGAACGTCGGGCGAGGAGAAATGCTCGAACACCGGAGCCGCGACGCCGAAGCCGTTGGGGATGAAGGTGCCGGTGATGTCGCGGATGACGCTGCCCAGCGGCCCGTCATAGGCGGTGCGGTAGCGCGAGCGGCGGATGCCGAGCAGGCCGAGGATGTCGTTGCCGCCGATGCGTACCGCCGACACGCGCTCGGCATAGGGTTGGAGCTGATCGCAGAGGCGCGCGAGCGCGGCGCGGTCGAACGCCTCCTCACCCTCGATCGTCGGCATGATGCGGTGATGCTCGTGCATCAGCGCGGTGAGCCAGACGGGCAGGGACTGGGTCGTGACCTTGGGCAGGACGAAGCCGTCGATGCGGTCGATGCCCGCCATGTGGAGCAATTGCGTCAGCATCTGGAAATTGCGCGGGCGGATATAGATGGACAGCGCCGGCGCGCGTTCGGCGAAACCCGCGAGCAGCGCCTGCAGCGCGGCGGTCGCCGCGGGCACCTGATCGTCGCGCACCGAATCCTCGAGGCAGATGACGACCGAGCGCAGGTCGTCGATCGCGCCATAGGCGATCGCCTTTGCCGTCGGGTTGATGGCGGGGACGTAGAGGGTGGCACCCAGTTCGACCGCGTTCATTGCTGCTCTGCTCCCAAGTCTTTGATAATGGTGACGGCCCGATAGGTCCGCAAGTTTCTTTCGATCACCGGCACTCCCGCCTGTCCGGCGAGCAGCACGATGTGCGCGACGTCGGGGTCGCCGCGCCGCTGGACATGGATATGGTCTGGCACACGGCGCAGGATCGCGCGAGTGGCTTCGGCGATGCCGGGCTTGATGCGGTTGATGTCGGTGACCCCGGCTTCGGCAGCGAGCTCGGCGATGGTGTCGGCGGCGCCCTGGCGGACAGCCGCGACCTCATCGGCGGACCAGGGGCGCTCGGGGCTGCCCTGCCAGTCGCCCGCGGCCTCGATCGCATCGATATAGGCGCGGCTGACGTCGCGTTCGGCGTGCTCGGGCATCGCGAGGCAGGCGTGGAAGTCGTGCGGACCGACGAGATCGGCGTTGAGCACCGAGCGGCTGACGAGCCCCGAGACGATGCCGTTGAGCAGGCCGCCGGGAATGACATAATCGTCGAAGCTGGCGGCGAGATCGGCGACCCCGGCGGGATCGGCGACGACTGCGAGGAAGGGCGCGAAGCCGGTGGCGCCGTCGCCGAGCGAGCGGTCGAGCTCGCCGCGGATGGCACCCTTGCCCGTCCAGCCGTCAACGAAGACCGCGTTCGCAGCACCGTGGCGGTGGGCGACATAGGCGAGCGCGTTGGTGTCGATGCCGCGGCCGCGGATGATGCTGATCGAATAATGATGCGCCGCGACGCCGCGCCGGACGAGCGCGCGTTTGAGCAGGATGCCGATCGGCGTACCCGCGCGTGCGAGCGACAGGATCACGCAGCTTTCGGCGGTTTCGGGACGCGCGGCGATTGCCGCCGCCAGTTGCTCGACATCGTGGCGGACGCGCGCGGCATTGGCGGCGAGCGCGGCGTGGTAGAGGCGCATATAGGCCTCGCCCGGCACCGCCTCGGCGGAGAGCATTTCGGAATAATGGCGCGCGCCCGACTGGATCAGCCGCTCCTTCTCGGCAATGTCCACCGGCTCGATCCGCCGGGGATTGAGCAGGAAGACGACGTCATCGGGGTCGTAGGAGCCCGAAAAGCTCCAATGCCCGGCGGCGTCGAGATAGAGGGGATTGCGCGTCATTGCGTCAATCGACCCAGCCGTTGCCGTCGACGACCGCAGCCCACAGCTGCGAGCGCGTCGGCACCACCGCGAAATCGCATAGATCCATGAAACCGACGTCGGAGACGCTGTCGCCGATGCCGATCACCGGCCGGTCGGGCGCTTCGGCCCGCGCGCGGTCGATGAGATAGCGCACCGCGACGCGCTTGCTCAGCCAGGGTGGCAGATAGGCGAGATTGTTGCCGTTGCGGTGGCAGCGCCAGTCTTTCGGCACGCGGGGCGCCAGTTCCTGCTCGAGCACGGCGAGCGCCTGATCGTCATGGTCGTTGCTCTTGATCACGACATAGAGGTCGAGGCCATTCTCCTCGACCATCCAGTGGCGGAAACGCACCGTGCACAGCGGGTCGGCGATCGCGCGATAGACGTCGGCGACCGGATCGACGCGGCGCGCTTCCTCCGCGAGCCGGTCGTGCCAGACGCGGTCGATCTCGCCGTCGTCGCCGACGATGCAGCCGCCGTTCGAGCAGATCGCGGGCGCCTGTTCGATCGCGACGCGCGCGAGCACGTCGCGGCCGCGCGCGGTCACCGGCACGACGGTGCCGTCCCGCAGCCAGCCGAGGAAATGCTGCTGCATCGGGGTTGCGAAACCGCTGGGGCTGCCGTCGAGCAGGCTGCTCATCTGGCGCAGCCCTTCCTTGCCCGGCGGGCATTTGGGCATCGTCTGGAACAAAGTGTCGTCGAGGTCGGTGAGGACGAGCGGGCGCATCGGATCAGCCCTCCGCCGCATAATGGCAAAGGACGACCTCGACCGGCACCGCCGAACCGAGCGCGGCGAGCGCGGCCTCGGTTTCGGTCTGCTGGCCGGCGGCGACTTCGGTGACGACGAGGACGCGGTCGGGGGCGTGGCCAAGCATATTGTAGAGGAAGCAGGGCGCGCCGCTGCCATAGCTGTCGGCGAAGGTCGAGCGGCTGGCCATCGCGCCGCCGAGCAGCGCCGGGCTGCGCGTGATGCACTGGACCGCGGCGATGCCGCCGTAGCGTTCGATCTCCTCGGCGACGCGCAGCGCCTCATAGCTATGCTCGCCCTCGCCGAGCACGAGAACGCGCTCGCCCGGCGCGGCGCGCACCGGCGCGCGGGTCGCGGCCTCGGACGCCAGCAGGCCGGTGCGGCTCGCCATGCCCGACGCCGGCGCCGCGCCGGGGGCGTTGCTGGCTGCGGCCAGTTCGGGGACGGCGGGCTGCACCGCGGCGGCGGTCCAGTCCATCCGCCCCTCGACGATCGCGCGCGCCGCACTCGGGCGCGGCATGGCATCGAGGTAGCCGCGGTCGCTCCAGTCGGTGATGCACACGGTCTCGATCCGCTCGACCAGCGGCATCGCGCCAACCAGCGCTTCGGCCGCGGCGACGAAGGTCTTGCCGGTCGAACATTCGTCGTCGACGATCACCAGCGACCGTGCCGATGCCGCGAGCTTACGGATCGCGGGGTCGGCGATCTGGACGAGGTGCGACGTCGCGTGGCTATGCCCTTCCTCGAAGCGCGCGATCACCTCGGCGCCCCGCGCGCGCTGGCGCGACGATTGCAGATAGACCGCCTCGCGCGCCGGATTCCGCGCCTGCCAAGCAGCGAAGACCCCCTGCCCCAGCGCGGTCGCGGTTTCGGCCATGCCGAGGAAGGCGACCGGTCCGGGCAGGTCGGTGGCGATCCGGGCTGCCATCGCGTCCATCGCCTCGCGCATCGCCGCGGGCCGCGCGGGCAGATGGCGGCCGAGGACTTTCGACACGATCAGGAACCCGCGCTTGGGGTTCGCGCGCGCGGCGAAATCGCAATAGGCGTCGAGGTCGACATCCTCCGCGGTCACCAGCTCCAGCCGCCCGGTCGCGAGGTCGATGATCGTCTTCTGGGACAGCTCTTGGAGCATGGACGCGATTTTTCCTCAAAATGGTGAAATCATGATGGCGGTTTCGGCCCGGTCGGCCAGTCGACGACGAACGCGCCCTAATCGAAGCGCTGCTGGACTTTCAGCATCCCCCGCGGATCGGCCTCCAGCTTTGCCCCGAAGCGGCGCAGGAGTTCCGCGGGGTCGATCGCCCTGATGTTGGCGCAATCGACCTGGTTCCAGCTGTCGCGGTCGATTTCGGCGACCGCGACATATTCATCGGCAAGCTGACCGGTGGATCCACAGCGCTGCGTATGAGCGGAGACCGCGACCGAACGGATATCGCTACTGACCGAAAAATTGTGACCGATCAAGCGTCCGGCTCAGCTGCTGACGATGATGCTGATCACCGAGCCGCGCAGCCGCTGCACGACGTTGCGACGATTATTGTCCTCCGACAGGCCGCCGTGCGGAACGTCGACGCCCGAGGCGGCGAGCATCTCGTGCACCAGCGCGACCTTGACCCCGAAATTGACATTCTCGCTGATCGCGCCGCGGTCGCGCAGGTTTCCGTGCGCGAGCGACGAGGAGGTGATGCCGACGAGATTGCCATATTCGTCGAGGATCGCGCCGCCCGACGAGCCCGAGCCGATCGGCGCGGTAAACTGGAAGCGCGCGACATCGCCCTCCCAGCCCTTGAGCCCCGAGACATTGCCGGTCGAGACCTTGAGGTCGCTACCGAGCAGATCCATCAGCGGATAGCCCGCGGCGAGCACCGCCTCGCCCAGCCAGATCGGCGCCGTATGGCGCAGCGGCAGCGGGGTGCCCTGGACATCGCCCTGCAGGATAGCGAGGTCGTGCATCGGATCGACCGCGAGCATGGTCAGTGCCTGCTTGCTGCCGCCGAGTTTGAAGTCGTTGCCGCCCTCGATGACATGCGCGTTGGTGACGACCACCCCCGGCGCGACGAGCACGCCGCTGCCCGAGCCGAGCGAGGTCCCCGGCGGCGGCGGCGGGCGGTGGTCGCCCCAGGGATTGCCCGAACCGCCGCCGCTGCTGCGCTGGCGCCCTGGGATCGCGTCGACCGAGAAATTGCGCGCGCGCGCGAAGGCCTCGATGCCGAAGGTATAGCCTTCGTTGGCGACTTTCACGCGCCTCGCGCCATTGCGCAGATAGACCTCGGCGATGATCACCGCGGCGAGCTGGTCGAAGGGGGCGGGAAAGTCGTAGCTGGTGCCGCCGAAATCGACGGTGAGCGGATAGGCGTCGTTGACGAAGCCGCCGCTGCGGTCGTCGACGATGTAGAGCAGGAGTTCGGCATGGTCGCCGAGGTCGGACATCGCCGACAAGGTCCATTCGCCCGCGCCGCTGCCCTTTTCGAGCGGCTGGAAGGCGCCCTCGCGCGAGACCGCGAGTATGCCGACGCGGTCGGCGCCGCGCCCGCCGACACGGATCGTACACGCGCTGTTGTCGTCGACCGCGAGCCGTTCGCCGGGTTGCGCCTTGTTCATCGCCCCTCCCCTCTCGCTCTCATGCGGCCACAGCCTGAACCACCGTCGTGAACGACACCTCGCTGTCGATCGCGCTGCGGTCGATCGTCTCCGGGGTCAGCCGTCCGGTGAGCAGGCCTGCCCAGTCGGCAACGAGGCGGCAGCCGACCTGGTCGGCATAGACGACGCCGCCCGCGGGCCGGGCGTTGATCTCGAGCAATTTCCAGCCGTCGTCGTTCGCGCGGCGGAACTGCGCATTGACGAGGCCGTGGAGGCCGAAGCGCCGGACGATCGCCGCGACCGCATCTGCGAGCGGATGGCGCGACACGATATGCTGGTGGCCGTTCGCTAGCTTGGTGCGCGCGGCATATTTGAGCAGCTGCCCCTGGTCGGCCAGTATGTCGAACGAGATTTCGGGGCCGGGCAGATAGGGCATGACGACGATATCGTCGATCGGTCCGCGCGCCTCCTGCTCGGCGAGCGCCGCGACATAGAGCTCGGCGCGGATGCGGCGGCGTTCGGGGTCTTTGAGGTGCGCCATCGGATCGACGTCCATCAGGCGCCAGAAGCCGAGGCCGTTGACCCCCTGCCGCGGTTTGACGCAGGGGCTGCTCCCGTCGTCGGGCCAGCGCGCGAGCAACTCGGCGAGTTCGCCGCTGCTCTGCGCCAGATAGGTGGGTAGGTGATGCTCCTCGCCCGCCAGCGCCTCGGCAAAGCCATATTTGTCGTCGAGCAGCGCGAGCGTCGCCATGTCGGCGGGGAGGTGCACGCGGCACGGCAGCTCCGCTTCCGCAATGAGCTTGCGATGGCGCGTCGGGATGAAGATGTCGATCGCCTCGCGGTCGATCGTCTCGCGCACCCATGCCAGATAGGCGTCGCGATCGTCGGCGGGGGCATCGGCCGAGCCGCCGTCGATCCAGGTCGCGGTCGGGCCCGGATAGCGCGCCGCGTGCGGCGACACGCTGATGAAGACCTCGAGCGACGGATCGGCGACGCGCATCAGCCCCGCGATCGGCGCGAGCGAGAAACCGCGATTGAACCAGATGCGCATCATCGCGCCCGGCATGCCGGGACCGCGGTCCCGCTAAGGCCGGGCACAAGATCAGCCAAGGTTGACGCCCATGCTGCCGGCGAGACCCGAAAGGCCGCTTTCCCAGCCCTCGCCGATCGCCTTGACCTTGATGTCGCCCTGCGGCCCGCGATACAGTTCCACGAAGATCAGCGAGGTGTTCATGCTGCCGTCCTCGGACAGGTCGAAGCGCGCCAGTTCCTTGCCGTCGGCGTCGTTGATCACGCGCGCATAGGCGTTCGAGACCGAACCGAAATTCTGCTTCCGCTCCTGGCCCTCGTGGATCGTGACCGCGACGACGACCTTCTTCACATCGGCGCCGAGGCGGGCGAAGTCGACCTTGACCGTCTCGTCGTCGCCCGCGCCCTCGCCGGTGCGATTGTCGCCGCCATAGACGACCGCGCCATCGGGCGAGGACTTATTGTTGTAGAAGATGAAATGCGCGTCGCTCAGCACCTTGTCGTTGGCGCCGACGACGAACGCCGAGGCGTCGAGGTCGAAGGCCGCGCCGTCGGTCTGGCGCACGTCCCAGCCGAGGCCCACGGTCACCGCCGACAGGCCGGGCGCTTCCTTGCTGAGCGACACATTGCCGCCCTTGCTCAATGACACTGCCATGTCCGCGTCCTTTCAAAATCCGTGGAAAGGACCGGCGGGCCGCGTGCCCGCCGGTCCCTTCATCATGTCCGCATCAACCGATGTTGACGCCATAGTTGCCGGCGAGCGGGCCGAGGCCGCCCTTGAAGCCCTGACCGACGGCGCGGAATTTCCAGTCGCCGGCGTTGCGATAGACTTCGCCGAGGATCATCGCGGTTTCGACCGAGGCGTCTTCCGACAGGTCGTAGCGAACGATTTCGGTCCCGGTCTTGTTGTCGACGAGGCGGATGAAGGCGTTCGAGACCTGGCCGAAGCTCTGGCCGCGCGATTCTCCGTCGTGGATGGTGACCGCGACCGCGACCTTGTCGACGTCGGCGGGGACCTTCGACAATATTATCTTGATCTGCTCGTCGTCGCCGTCGCCCTCGCCTGTGCGGTTGTCGCCCTGATGGATCACGGCGCCGCCGACGTCCTTGTTGTTATAGAAGCAGAAGTCGCCGTCCGAGCGCACCTTGCCGTCTTCCTTGAGCAGGAAAGCCGAGGCGTCGAGGTCGAAATCCTGCCCGTCGGTGGCGCGGACGTCCCAGCCGAGGCCGACCATGACCTCGTCGAGGCCGGGCGATTCCTTCGACAGGCTGACGTTACCGCCTTTTGAAAGAGAAATTGCCATGGAGTTTCATCCTTTCCGTTAGTGGTGGGCGTGGCCGGACCGTCCGGTCACCCCCGATATTGCGTCCCCGTTATCTCACGCCTTTGCGGTTTCGGCCTCGCCTTCGTCCGCGCCGTCACCGCCCGGGTTGGCGCGGTTCCAGCGCACCGAGGACCAGAAGGCGATGCCGATCAGCACCGCACCGATCAGCCCGGTGATCACCTCCGGAATATGCTGGAAGGTGTTGATGTACATGATCACCGCCAGCGCGAGGATGGCATAGAAGGCGCCATGTTCGAGATAGCGATATTCGGACATCGTGCCCTTGCGGACGAGGAAGATCGTCATCGAACGCACGAACATCGCGCCGATGCCGAGGCCGATGGCGATGATGATGAGGTTGTTGGTGAGCGCGAACGCCCCGATTACGCCGTCGAACGAGAAGCTGGCGTCGAGCACTTCGAGGTAGAGGAAGGCGCCGAAGCCGGCCTTGGCCACGTCGCCGCTCGACGGCGTCGGGGGTTCGAGCACATGGTTGACGATCTCGACCACGATGAAAGTCAGCAGGCCGCCGATCGCCGCGATGATGAACACCAGCGCATCGGCGTCGGACAGCATCGTCGAGGTGAGCCAGGTGCCGAGCAGCACCAACCCGATCGCGACCGCGTCGATGTCGGCGACCTTGGCCAGCGGCCGTTCGATCGCGGCGATCCAGTCGACTTCCTTATCCGAATCGAAGAAATATTTGAGGCCGACCATGCCGAGGAAGGCGCCGCCGAAGCCCATCAGGCCGATATGCGCGTCGCTGACGATCGCCTGATATTGCTTGGGTTCGTTGAGCGCGAGCTTGAAAGCCTCGATCGGGCCGAGGCCCGCCGCGACCATCACGATCACCAGCGGGAAAACGATGCGCATGCCGAACACCGCAATCGCGATACCCCAAGTGAGGAAGCGTTGCTGCCAGACCGGGTCCATATCCTTCAGGACCGAGGCGTTGACCGCAGCATTGTCGAAGGAGAGCGAGACCTCGAGCACCGAGAGCACGACGCAGATCCACACGATGCCGAGCACCCCGTCGATCGTGCCGGTGAGCTCCCAGCCGTACCAGGCGCCCAATGCGAGCGCCACCACGGTGAACAGCAGCGAACCGCCGAAATGTTTGAACATTGAAATTCGTCCCCTTGCCGCCGCAGCGGTGCTAAAAATCAGTCTTTCGAACCCGCGGCCCAACGCAGGAAGATGCCGATGTCGTCGGCATATTCCTTCTGGTCGCGGTAATAGCGCATGTGGCGCTGCATCTTGAGGCTGCCGCCCTCGTTGTCGAGGATGGCGATGCCGCACAGCCGGCAATTGTCGCGCCCTTCGTCGAGGCGGACCTCGATCTCGGGCTGGCCGGGGATCGTCATCTTCACGATGCCGTCGGTCTTGTTCCAGTTCGGAACCCCGTCATAGATCAGCGCGAACACCGCGATCCTTTTGATATGGTCGAAATATTGGCCGTTGACGCGGATCGTCTCGCCCGCCGACACCGCGCCGGTGCGGTCGTCGCCCGACAGCTGGATGAAGGGTTCGCGGTTGAAGTCGCCGAACGCGCGGCCCAACGCCTGGATCACGCCCTTGTAGCCGTCCTGCAGTTCGAACAGCACGCCGAGGTCGAGGTCGATATTCTTGGGCCCGCCCCCGAAGAAGCCGCGCTTCTGCTCGGGCTGGCTCCAGTTGAGGTTCAGAACGATCTCGCCGAAGGTCGAGCCGGTCTTCTTGAGGCTGACGCTGGGGCTCGATTTTTCGAGCGTGATCTTCTTGAGGCTGATCGGCGCGGAGGGCGCCGGAGCCGGGGCAGGTGCTGGTGCGGGGGCCGGAGCCGGCGCGGGGGCCGGAGTGGGCGCTGGCGCTGGAGCCGGGGCAGGCGCATCGGCCACTTCGCCGCCGAAATGGCCGATCAGGCTGCCGAGACCGCCGGCGAAGCCCGCGGCGATCGTGCCGCATTTCCAGCCCGAGCTGTGGCGATAGAATTCGACCATCATCACCGCCTTTTCGTTGGTGAGATGCTCGGCGACGTTGAACTCGGCCTTGCCGCCGTCGATCGACACCAGCAGCGGCTTGGCGTCGGCGATCAAGCGGTCGTCGTGCGTCGCGGTGAAGACGATGCGGTCGATGCTGGCGGGCAGCGTGTCGAGGTCGACCGCGAAGACCGCCTTGTCCGACGCGGGCGACAGGCTGATCGCCCCCTCGGGCGTGCGCGGATTCGAGAAGAGCACGACATAGCGATCGTCGCCGATCTTGCGCTCGGCATTCAGGCCGAAGGCCGCGATATCGACCCCCGCCAGGCCGAAGGACACCGCGACTTCGCAGCGGTTGCCGACGCCGAGGTCGGCGAGCCCGCGCTTTTCACCCTTTTGCAATTGCATCGATGCCCCCCTTGCAGTCGCGGCTCGGCCGCGACGCGGATCGTTGAATGAGACGGATCAGATCAGGCTGCGCGACTGGTCGGCGAGCTGCTGGACATGCACGCCCTGCGCGCGTTCGCCCAGCGCCTTGTAGATCCATTCGCCGCCGCTGCGTTTCAGCGAGGCGAGGATCAGCCCGGTATAGCTGCCGCTTTCGCTGATGTCGTAACGCGCGAGTTCGCGGTTGGTCGCCAGGTCGATGACGCGGCCGAAGGCGTTGGCCACCTTGTCGAAGGTCTGGCCGCGGAAGCTGGTGACGGTCAGGACGAGCGTCTCAACGTTGGACGGCAGGCGCGTCAGGTCGATCATGATCGTCTCGTCGTCGCCGTCGCCCTCGCCGGTGAGGTTGTCGCCGCTGTGGCGGATCGAGCCGTCGTCGCTGGTCAGTTTCTGGAACCACACGACATCGACGATGTTGCCGCCGCCGTCGAACACCAGGCACGAGGCGTCGAGGTCGATGCTTTCGTTGCCGCCCGAAAGCTTCGCGAAGAAACCCTTCGCCGGGGCCATGTCCCAGCCCACGCCGAGCGCGATGCGGGTGAGCCCGCTGCCGCCGGCCTCCTTCGACAGGCTGACACTCGAATTCTTGTTGAGCGAAATGGCCATTTGTCTCTCCTCCACCGGCGGCATTCACAGGAGTCCGACTGATATAAACCGCCCCCCGGCCTGTCCATCTCTTTGTCGGCGTTCACCGATGCGAACAATCGGCGAAATAATTCTGTAACTCATGTGGTTAAGCGGAGGTTTTAGCAGCCGTTTTACGTCGAAGCGACGCCGCGACGGGCCGATTTAATGCCGCGCCCCCGGTTCGATCAGCTTGAGCCCCAGCGTCGAGGCGTTAAGCACCGCCTCCTCGCGCGTGCCCGCGCGCAATTTGCGCATCACATTCTTGAGGTGCCATTTCACCGTTTCGGGCGCGAGCTGGAGCGTGCGGGCGATTTCCTTGTTGGATTCGCCGGCGTTGAGTGCGCTCAGTATCTCGATCTCGCGGTCGGTGAGGAAGGAGAAGGCTTCGCCCGGCGCGGGGACGTTGGTCCCCGCGAGCGCGGGGTCGTGCCGCGCCGGATCGGCGAGGCGCAGCAGCGCGAGGAAACAGTCCGAGCTATACGCCTCGCTGCAGAAATTCTGCACCGCGCGCACCCCGGTGACGTCGAGCACGTCGACGATCGTACGGCGGAAACCGACGCTGGCGGCGTGGTTGAGGAAGCGCACCGTTTCAAGCTCGACCATCTTGTCGCAGCGCCCGCTGAGCTGCGGCAGGATGTTGAACAACGTCGCCGCGGTGCGCAGTTCGGCATCGTCGGCGCTCGACGCGAGCTGGAGCAGCAGCGCCGCGACGCGGGTCAGCCGCGGGCGGTCGTCGGCCGCAATCGCCTCATAGGCGCGCATTTCGGCGAGCAGCGCGAAGGCGCGGCCCGGCGCCGACAGCGGATCGAGTACCGCCGCATCCTCGTCGGCGATGGCGAGCACTGCCTCGGGATCGATCGTCTGAGGCAGGCGTAGCCGCGCGCGTTCGACGACGCACAGCGCTTTCAGCGGCGCCCATCCGCGATCGAAGGCGATGAGTTCGGCGCGGTCGATCAACGCCGCTGCCGGGTGGGCCTGCCCTTCCCGGGCGGCGATGCGGGTCGCGACGAGAAAGGCGTGGAGCAGCGCGTCCTGGAAACAGGCGTGATCGAGCTGTGGCAGCGCGCGCGCCGCAAGTATCGCCGCGGCCTCGAAATCCTCGCGTTCGTAGCAGCAGCGCGCGAGCGCCGCGTCGATCAGCGCCCCGGCGAGACCGGGTTGGGAGACCGTCTCACCTGCCTCGCGCAGCAGGCGTTCGGCCTCGCCGAGCTGCCCCTGCGCCCGCGCCGCGCCGGCCTTGGCGATGATCGCCAGCGCCAGCGGCAGATCGAGCGGGCGCCCGCGTCCGCGCAGCAGCAGCGGCCGCACCGCGTCGTGGACCAGCCCGAACAGCCCGCGCTTGAGGGCGCCATGCGCCAGCGTACCGCGCAGCATCGCGATGGCGAAATCCGAGAGCTCGCCGGGCGCGGCGAGCAGCTGGTCGCAGGCCTCGATCGCACCATCGAGCCGGTCGGCGGCATGGGCGCGGTGGAGCAGCTCGAGCGCAGGGGCATCGGCGCCTGCCACGGCGAAAACGGCCGCACCCGGGGCGTCGAGCACCGCGAGCCACGCCTGCGCCCGGCCGAGATCGGGGAAGGCGGCGATGGTCCCGGCGGGCAGCGCGGCGATCCAGCCGCCCGCCTGCTCGATATGGCCACCTTCGATCATCGGCATCGCGGCGGTCGCGATGAGTGCCCCCGCCTGCTCGAAATCCGCCGCCGCCAGCGCCTGGTCGATCGCCTCGGCGGTCAGCCCTGCCGCCGTATAGCGGCGAGCCGCGGCGCGGTGCAGCTGCGCGGCGCGGCCGGGTTCGGCGCGATCGAGGCGGCGGCGCAGCGCTGCACGGAACGCCGGGTGCAGGCGGTACGACGCACCGTCTTCGCCCACTTCGATGAACAACCCCTGCCCCGCCAGATCGCGGAGCCGGTCGCCGCTCCCTTCGTCGCCGCCGAGAAGGCGCGCGAGATCGGCATCGAGGCGCGGCGCGACCGCGCAGCGCTGAAGCAACAGCCGCTCGGCATCGGGAAGGGCGTCGATGAGCGGCGCGAGGAAGGCGTCGAGGCGCGCGAGCAGGCCGGCGAAATCGCCTGCCTTCAGCGTCTCGGGGCGCTGCACCGCAAGTCTGAATCCGGCCGGCCAGCCCTCGAGCAATTCATGCAGGCGAGCGGTGTCCTGCGCGTCCAGCGTCACGCCCGCCGCGGAGAGGAAGGCGGCGGCAGCCGTATCGTCCAGCGCGATGTCGGCCGAGCCGATCCGCAGCATCATGCCGCGGCGCTCGACCGTATCGACGGCCACCGATGGGGCGGTGCGAGCGGTCAGGACGAGGTGCAACCGCGCGGGCGGGTGGCGGAGCAAGGCATTCAATAATTCGGTCGCCCCGGGACCGGCGAGGCGGTCGGCATCATCGAGGACGAGCAGAAGCGGCCGGTCGTCGGCGTCGATCGTCTCCGCCAGTTCGGCCGCCCGTTCGGGCACCGCGGCAGCCGCCCCATCCGAATGCGCCGGGCGGCCGCAGGCGAGATGTACCGCAGCGGCGATGTGCGCGGTGGCAGCCGTGCCATCGTCGCCGGCGTCGAACGAGACCCAACCCGCGCGCCAGCCCGCCGCCTTCGCCTCGGCGAACAGGGCCGCGCAGAAGGCGGTCTTGCCGTAACCCATTGGCGCCTGCACCAACGTCAGCTCGCGCTGCGCGAGGCGGCCCAGCCACAGGGCGGCGCGGTCGAGGCCGACGAGATCGGATGGAAACCGCGGCGGGCGATCTTTGGGCGGGACCGGCGCCGCGCGGGCATGATCCCCAACGACGCGCAAATGCGCCGTGGCCTCGGTCCTCGATCCCGGCTGGATGGTCATGTTTCGCCCTCCATCTGAACCCCATGGCTATCGCCATGCGACGTCCGCGGCAAGCGTCCCCCCCATCGTTCCCCCCGCCGCCCGACCTGTCGCGCCGCGCGGCTCCGCAATAGCCTCGCTTCCATCGACGGCCACGCATCGACGGGCCGCAAGCCGTGGGAGAGACGATATGAGCAACAAGGCTTTTCTGGCGACCTGCCTGTCCACGACCATGCTGGTCGGCTGGCACGCCCCCGCCCTCGCGCAGGATGCCGCGGCCCCCGAGGCCGAAAGCGGCGGGATCGCCGAGATCGTCGTCACCGCGCAGAAGCGCGCACAGAATCTGCAGGACGTGCCCGTTGCGGTGTCCGCCATCGGCGGCGACGCGCTCGAAGGCCGCGGGATCACCGAGACCTCTGACCTGATGGGCGCGGTGCCCAGCCTCCAGGTCACCAGTCCCTATGGCAACACCCAGCCCAATTTCGCGCTGCGCGGCATTTCGGTCGCGAACGAATTTTCCGCGTCCACGGCGTCGCCCGTCGGCGTCTATGTCGATGAAGTCTATCAGAGCTTCCGCGCCAGTCACGGCCAGCAGCTCTACGACATCGACCGCGTCGAGGTGCTGCGCGGACCGCAAGGCACGCTCTATGGCCGCAACACCACCGGCGGCGCGGTCAGCTTCTTCACGCGCAAGCCCGAGCTCGACGGCAACAACGGCTATCTGACGCTGGGTTACGGCAATTACGACACCAAGACTGTACAGGGCGCCGCCGAATTCACGCTGGTTCCCGACGTGCTCGGCATCCGTGTCGCGGGCACGCGCTCGAAGGGCGATGGCTGGCAATTCAACCCCGCGCAGAACCGCCATGTCGGCACCACCGACACGATCGGCGGCCGCATCGCGATCCGCTGGAAACCGACCGACCGGCTCGACATCAACCTCAAATTCTACGCCGCGAAGGATGATCCGCTCGGCGCCAACGCCTATGCGATCGGCCAGCTCGCGGGCAATCGCGACGCGCTCGGTTATTCGCGCTTCGACCCCGCGCAGAACGGCGGCCGCGCGCTCCGCCGCAACGAGGTGTCGGCGGACACCGGCGGCACCTATTACACCCGCTCGCAGGGCGCCGCGCTCAACATCAGCTACGAGGCCAGCGACACTGTGACGCTCACCTCGATCACCGGCTTCGACAAGGGGCGCTATGCGATCGACCCCAATGACTGCGACGGCTCGCCGAACGACCTCTGCGCGATCCGCTTCCGCTCGCGCAGCAAGAATTTCAACCAGGACTTCCGCCTCGCCTATTCGGACGACAGCCTCGATGTCATCGCGGGCCTCTATTATGGCAAGGACACCGTCAAGACCTCGAACGAGCCCGATTTCTTCGGGGTGATCCGCCCGCTGCTGCTCGGCGCGGGGCTGCCGGGCAGCTACAATAATGCCGCGGTCGCCACCCCCGATTCGATCGGCATCGTCCCCGCCTTCGCCGCCGACCCGACGCTCGATCCGACCAATCCCGCCAGCTGCGCGCCCGTCGCGGTCAATCCGAACGGCTTCCTCGACGCGCGCTCGCTGATCGCGCTCCTGACCGACATCCAGCTCAACAATTCGGGCGGCGGCGGTTTCGGCGGGGCAATTTCGGCCGCGTGCCGCGCCGCGGGCGCCCCGCCCTTCACGCCGATCCTGGGCTCGCAGAAATTCGACATCCAGCGTCCGTCGAAGGCGATCTACGGCGACGTCACCTGGACGGCGACCGAGGCGCTGACCATCGCGGTGGGCCTGCGCTACACGATGGACAAGGTGAAGTTCCGGAACGGCAGCACGATCCTGTACAGCCTCGACGGCACCACCCCGGTGGTGAACCTCATCCCGTACAGCAATCCCTATAATCCCAACCTGCCGACGATGAACCTCAGCAGCAAGGCGAACCGCCTGACCGGGCGCGTCAACGTCAGCTACAAATTCGCCGACGATGTGATGGGATATCTGCAGTACAGCCGCGGCTATCGCAGCGGCAGCTACAACGGCCTCGCCTATCAGGGCACGAACCAGGTCTATTATATTAAGCCCGAGCAGGTGAACGCCTATGAAGGCGGGCTCAAGACGCGCTTCCTCGACCGCCGCGTCCAGCTCAACCTCGCGGGCTTCTATTACGACTATTCGAACCAGCAGACGACGCAGGTTGTCGGCGCGACGACCTTCACCCGCAGCGCCAACGGCCGCGTCTATGGTGGCGAGGCCGAGCTGACGGTGCAGGCGGCGGACTCGCTCCGTCTCGACGCGACGCTCGGGCTGCTCAACAGCAAGTACAAGGGCAATGTCGTCGACCCCGCCGATCCCGCGACGCAGTTCACCCGCAACGTCAACGGCAACAGCTTCCCCAACGCGCCCGAGACCACCTTCACCGCGGGTTTCGAATGGGATGTGTTCGATAGCAATGCCGGCAAGCTGACGCTGCGCGGCGACGCCAATTATATGGGCAAATATTATTTCGACTCGTTTGGCGATTACGGGCTCGATCCGTGCGACAAGCCCGGCGCGCCCGGCGCGATCCGCCCGGCGGGGACCGCCTTCACCTGCGGCAACCCCTCCTATTGGCTGCTCAACAGCCGGCTGACCTATCAGAAGGACAGCTTCTCGGTCAGCGCGTGGGTCAAGAACCTGACCAACAAATATTATTACACCTATGGGCTCAACATCGACGTGTTCGGGCTCGACTATCTGAACCGCGGCATGCCGCGCACCTATGGCGTCGAGGCGACGGTGAAATTCTGACGGGTCGCACGCCCCCCACGGGGCGGGGTCGGCGGGCGATCCTCCTCCCGCCCGTCGGCCCTACCCTCTTTGAGCCAAGGATCATATGATGATGCGTTTTACGGGAAAAAGCGTGCTGATCACCGGCGCCGCGCGCGGCATCGGCCTCGCCGCGGCGCAGGAATTTGCGCGCGAGGGCGCGTCGGTGACGATCACCGACATCGACCTCGCCGAAGCCGAGGCGGCGGCGGCGGCGATCCGCGGCGAAGGACATAAGGCCGAGGCGCGGCGACAGGATGTCGCCGACGAGGCCGCATGGGACGCGCTGATCGCCGACGTCACCGCGCGGGACGGCGGCCTCGACATCCTCGTCAACAACGCCGGCATGGGCTTCCTCAAATCGGTCGTCGATACTGGCCTCGCCGAATGGCAGCGGCTGATGGCGGTCAACCTCGAGAGCGTCTTCCTCGGCACCCGCGCCGGGATCAAGTCGATGAAGGACAAGGGCGGCGTCATCGTCAACGTCGCCTCGATCGCGGCGAACGTCGCCGAGCCGCTCTTCCCCGCGTACAACGCCAGCAAGGCCGGGGTCGCGATGTTCACCAAGGCCGCCGCGGTCGATTGCGCGCGCAAGGGCTGGCCGGTGCGCATCAACTCGCTCCACCCCGGTTATTGCGAGACCAAGCTCGTCGTCGACGCGGTCGGTGCGCTCGGCGACGAGGCCGCGGGTTTCGCCGCCGCGACCGCCGCCGCGATCCCTATGGGGCGCATGGCGACGCCGTACGAGATCGCGCGGCCGCTGCTGTTCCTGGCGAGCGACGACGCGGCGTACATGTGCGGCAACGAACTGATCGTCGACGGCGGCTACACCGCGGTCTGACCCAAACCCTTCAGAACAGGACGAACTTTATGAGCAAGAAACCGGTCATCGTCTATGGCGCCTCGGGCTACACCGGGCGCCTCGTCTGCGAATATCTGCGCGAGCTGGGCATTCCGTTCATCGCCGCGGGGCGCGACAAGAAGCGCGTGCAGGAGGTGATGGACAAGGTACCCGGCATCGAGACCGCCGACTATGAAGTCGCCGAGGTCGAACACAACGTCGCGGCGCTGACCAAGCTGTTCAAGGGCGCCAGCGTCGTGTGCAACATGGTCGGCCCCTTCATCAAATATGGCCCCGAAGCGGTCGAGGCCTGCCTCGCCGCGGGCTGCCATTATCTCGACACCACCGGCGAGCAGGACTGGATGCTGCTGGCGCAGGAAAAATGGGGCGACGCCTTCGCCAAGAAGGGCCTGCTGCTCTCGCCTTGCGTCGCGCATATGTACACCACCGGCGAGATCGCCGCGAACATCGCGCTCGAGACGATGCCCGGGCTCGACACGCTCGACATGCTCGTGCTGTGGAAGGGTTTTCCCACTTATGCCTCGGTCCAGACGATCTTCACCATCCTCAAGGCCGACTGGTATTATCTCGAGAATAATCAGTATGTCCAATGGCCGACGCTGACGACGACCGAGTGCCAAGTCCCCGGCCAGCACGCCACCGCGCTGACCCTGCCGTGGGGCGGCACCTCGCATCCTTTGTGGTTCAAGAACGACCCGCGCGTGTCGACGGTCAAGGTCTATGGCGGCGTCTTCGCGCGCGAGGTGATGGATAATGTCGTCGCGATGACCAAGATGGTCGACACCGACATCAAGCCGTTGCCGTTCGAGGAACAGGAAGCCGCGCTGTCAAAGATGGCCGAGTCTATTCAGGGCGATATGCCGCCGCGCGAGAATTCGCGGCTCAACACCAGCATCGATTCGGTCTATGCCTCGGGCCCGCTCGGCCGCGTGCATGTGCTGCTCCACGGCAATTGCAACTACAAGCAGACGGGGCTGATGCAGGCCTGGGCCGCCGCGAACCTGCTCCAGCAGGCGCCGCGGCGCACCGGCTTCGCTTCGGCGTGCCAGGCGTTCGGCCACCGCGAGATTCTCGGCACCTTGCGCCAGTTCGGGCTGGTGCTGAAGCCGATCGTCACGGTCAACGACTGAGGAGGAGCGCGCAATGCGGCTGGTCGACTGGCTCGACAAGGGGGCGTCGCTGGGCGCCGACGCGCCCTGCCTGACGATGGACGGGCGGAGCCTGTCCTATGCCGAGGTGCAGGCGCTGACGCACTGCGTCGCGCGCGGGCTGAGTGCGTCGGGCATCCTCCCGGGCCAGCATGTCGCGATCCTGTCGGGCAACGACCCCACCGCCTTCGCCTGCGTCTTCGCCATCTCGCGCGCCGCCGCCGTCTGGTGTCCGATCAACCCGCGCAACGAGGCGGCCGAGAACGCCTATGTGCTCGACAATTTCGACTGCACCGCGCTGATCTTCCATTCGAAGTTCGCCGATCTGGTAGACGAATTGCGCGGCCAATTGCCCAAGCTGACGCTGCTCGTCTGCCTCGACGCCGAACAGGATTTCGCGCCGTCGCTGGCCGAGTGGCTGGCGGGCATCGACGCCAATCCCTTTGCGGCGGCGCCCGTCAGCGACCTCGCAATGCTCCCCGGCACCGGCGGCACCACGGGCCACCCCAAGGGGGTGATGCTGACCAATCGCAACCTCGAGGCGATGACCGCGCTGACGCTGATGGGCTATCCTTTCGAAGGGCGCCCCGTCTATCTCGCGATGGCGCCGCTGACCCATGCGGCGGGCGTGCTCACCTTCCCGATCATGGCGCATGGCGGCGAGGTCGTGATCATGCCCTATCCCGACATCGGCGAATTCCTCGCGCTCGCCTCGCAACACCGCGCGACGCACACCTTCCTGCCGCCGACCTTGATCTACATGCTGCTCGACCATCCCGCGCTGCCGGTCACCGACCTCTCGGCGATGCAATGTTTCTGGTACGGCGCCGCACCGATCTCGCCCGCGCGGCTCGCCGAGGCGATCGAGAAGCTCGGCCCGGTGATGGCGCAGCTCTTCGGCCAGACCGAGGCGCCGATGATGATCGCGATGATGGCGCCGAAGGACCATCTGAACCCCGACGGATCGGTCGCGCGGCATCGCCTGTCCTCGGCGGGCAGGCCCGGCCCGCTCGTCCGCGTCGCGATCCTCGACAGCGAAGGGCGCGAACTGCCGCAGGGCGAGCGCGGCGAGATCGTCGTGCGCGGCAGCCTCGTCATGGACGGCTATTACAAGAACCCCGAAGCG
Source organism: Sphingopyxis sp. QXT-31 (assembly GCF_001984035.1). Lineage (NCBI taxonomy): Bacteria > Pseudomonadati > Pseudomonadota > Alphaproteobacteria > Sphingomonadales > Sphingopyxidaceae > Sphingopyxis > Sphingopyxis sp. QXT-31. Next base: position 2,085,743 of record NZ_CP019449.1, read on the forward strand.
ACGGCCGAGGCCACCGTGGACGGCTGGCACCGCACCGGCGACATCGGCTATCTCGACCCCGACAATTTCCTGTTCATCGTCGACCGGGCGAAGGACATGATCATCACCGGCGGATTCAACGTCTATTCGGCCGAAGTCGAGGCGGCGCTGCTCGCGCACCCCGCGGTGCAGGACGGCGCGGTGTTCGGCCTGCCCGACGACAAATGGGGCGAGCGTGTCTGCGCCGTGGTGCAGCTGCGTGCGGGCCAGGACGCCGACGCCGACGACATCATCGCCTCCGTCAAAGCCGCGATCGGCAGCGTCAAGGCGCCGAAGGAGCTCGAAATCTGGCCCGACCTGCCGCGCTCGAAGGTCGGCAAGGTGCTGAAAAAAGATATCCGCGCGGCGAAGCTGGCGGCAGCGAACGACGGCTGAGCCGCGTCACTCCTCCTTGGGCTTTGCGCGCCGCCGCTCCCAGACGCTTTCGACGAAGCCCAGCACGGTCAGCATCACCACGCTGATCACGCTCGCGATCGCGACGAGCGGCCATTGTGCCGCGCCGCACGCGACCCCGATCACCGCCGCGAGCCACAGATGCACCGCGGTGGTGAGGTTTTTCACCTCGCCCTTGCTGAACACGATCAGCCCCGCGCCGATGATCCCGATGAAGGCGCCCGTCGCCTCGAAGATGCGCAGGGGATCGCCCCCTTCGCCGCCGATCTGGCCATAGAGCGAAATCATCGACACCGTCATCGCCGCCGCGGCGAAGCAGATAAGCCCATGCGTGCGAAACCCGGCTTCATGTCCGCGCACCTCGCGGTCGAGCCCGAGCAGCAACCCCAGCACCGCCGCCACCCCGAGCCGCGACAGGAGGTCGAGGTCGATCCAGTGGACGAGTATCGGCGCATTGAGTTCCATCGCCGGGATAGCGCGGCAGAAGGCGAACGGTTCCGCGCCCGGGGGCTATCAATCTCTTGGGCGATGGTAGCGGAGGAGGGACTCGAACCCCCGACACGCGGATTATGATTCCGCTGCTCTAACCTGCTGAGCTACTCCGCCCCGAAAGGCCGCCCGCTCGGGCGAGCAGCGCCTATAGGCAGGCGGCGGGGTCTGGTCAATATCCTCTGCGCGGGCCGCGGAAATTGCGGGCGAAGGCGCTTTCCCATGGGCCGCCGCGGTAGTGAAACGCGGCGAGTCCCGCGATGGCCAGCGGGCGCGGGCGGAAATCGCGGGCGAGGTCGGCCTGCAGGGCATGGGCGGCTTTCGCCGTCACCTTGTTCTGGACGGTGATGTGGAGTTTGGGCGTGCCGCGGTCCTGCGCGGTGAGCATGCCGGCGAAGCGGTCGGCGATGCGCGCGCGGATTTCCAAGAGTTCGGGGCTGTCGATGCGGAAGGCGGTGCCGTTCCCTAGCGAATAGACGTCAGCCACTCGCGCCGCGGGCGGGGGCGTGTCGGTGGCGATGGTGCGGATCAGGCCTTCGAGCTCGGCGAGCGCCGAGGGCGGCAGCTGGTGGAAGAGCGTGATATGCGCGGCAAGATGGTTGCGCTCGGGCGGGAAATTTGCGGTGCGGAGCGCATCGAAGAGGCGCTGGTCGGCCGCACCCATCGTCGCAGTCACGATGATGGGCGCGGCGCCAGAGATCCGGTCGGGAGGGGGGATGACCGGATCGCCTGTCACGAGCAGGGATGGGCGCGGCAAGCGGGAGGGGGATGGCCGTCGTCCATGGGACACTCTGTCTCGCTCCCCACCCAGATGGCGAATCCGGCGGAAAATCGCCAATCGATAAATTGCATGACAATAATCGTATAAGGCGATGACATATTATTATCCGGGCCTTAGGCCGCGTTCCAATGCGCATTCAGCGCCGCGGCGACGACTTCGGGGCGCTCGGCGATCGCCCAATGGCCGGCCTTTTCAATCACCGTGAGCGGCGTGCCGGTGTTGGCGGCGTAGCGCTGCGCGACCGACAGGTCCACATAGGGATCGCCCTCGCCCCAAATCAGCGCGCCCTTCGCCGGCAGCTTCGCGATATCGAGCGCCCAGTCGTGCGCGAAGCTCAGCCCCTTGGCCGAGCGGTAGAGTTTGAGGATCGCGCGGCGCTTGTCCTTGTTCGCCCATTGCGCCGCTTCTTCCTGCGCAATGTCGGCAGGCATGCCCGCGGCGGCGAGCCCCTTGGCGAGCTTGGCGGGTTTGCTCAGCGCCATGAACAGCTCGCCGAGGATCGGCGTGTTCCAGATGCGCGCGAGGCGGTGGCCGCGATAGTCGGGCTCGATCACCGCGTTCGAGATCGCCCAGCTGCGGATGAGGTCGGGGCGCAGCATCGCGACACGCTGCGCGATCAGCGCCCCCCAGTCGTGACCGACGATATCGATCGGGCCGTGCTTCGCGAACAGGACCTCGGACTGCCCCACCGCCCAGTCGGCATAGGCCTCCTTGGTCGCGGGAAAGCCCGCGGGGAGCGGGCCGGTGAAGCCCGGCAGCGCAGGGACCGCGACGGGCGTGTCGCCGAGATCGAGCGCGGCGAGCAAAGGTCCCCAGATGAGCGGACTGTCGGGGACGCCGTGGAGGAAGAGTTTGGCGGTGGTCATGGCCTTACCCCTTCGTCAGATGGACGATCCAGCTTTGCGCGGTCGGCTCGATCCGCCCCTCGCGATAGCCCCCCGCGAGCAAGGCGGTGTTCGCATCGGCGCGGACCAGCGTCATATAATTCCACTGGCCGCCGAGGTCGTAGTCGAGCCGCCGGCCGGTGCCGGTCGCGATATCGAAAATCTCGGGCGCGGTGTCGCCCGCCGCGACGAGCACACGGCCTCCGGGGAGCAGCAGCAGCCCGTCGGCGATCTTGAAGCGCGGGTCGGCGAGATTGCCGGCGGCAACGAAACGCCCCGCCGTAGCGTCGTAGCGCTCGACCGAGCGGAGCTTGCCGCCATAGTCGCGAATGTCCGAGCCGCCGACGACCAGCACGTCGCCGTTCGCGAGGCGCACCGCGCCATGTTTGTAGCGGCCCTCGGCGAGACTGCCTGCGGGAGCGAAGCGCCCGGTCGCGGGGTCGAAGAGCTCGGCGCTGGCGAGCGCGCGGCGCGGTTCGCGGTCGGGGCGACCGCCGCCCACTATGAGGATGCGGCCGTCGGAGAGTAGCGTGCCCGTCGCCCCGCTGCGCGCGGCGGCGAGCGATCCGGTGCGGGTCAGCTTGCCCGTCGTGGGGTCGAAGATTTCGGCGTCGGCGCGCACGTCACTGCCGTCATAACCGCCCGCAATCAGGATGCGGCCATCGGCAAGCACTGCGACGGTCGGCGCGTTGCGCGGCGCGGCCAGCGCGGGACCGGCGACCGAACGGCCGGTGGCTGGATCGAAGATCTCGGTCGCGGCGCTCACGCGGCCGTTCACCCAGCCGCCGAGGATCAGCACCTTCCCGCCGGACAGCGCCACTGCCGAGGGCTGGATGCGCGGCGCGAGCAGGCGCCCGGTCGCGGTGACCGTCATGCCCGGCGCCTCGATGATGTCGACCGTGGCGCTCGCGGGGCCGGCCTCACAGCCCGCTTCGACGCAGCCGCCGATGGCGAGCAAAGTGCCGCCGCCCGCCGCGACCAGCTGGTGCGTCGCGCGCGGGGCGCCCAGGCCGGGGCCCTGCTCGAAACGCACGTCGCTCGTCGCCTTCTCGGCCGCGCCGCCGCCGCTCATGCAGGCAGCGAGCGCGAGGGTTGCGGCGGATAGTCCCAACAGACGGCGCATCTTCATCCCTCCCCTTCGCGCGGCTACTCTATCTCCCCGCGGTCGCGGCGCAGCTGGTACCAGCGCTGGACATTGGCATTATGCTCGGACAGCGTCCGTGCGAAGATATGGCCACCGTCGCCTTTCGCGACGAAGAAGAGGAAGTTGTTCGCCTCGGGGTCGAGCACCGCGGCGATCGACGCCTTGCCGGGGTTGGCGATCGGCCCCTGCGGCAGCCCCGCCATGCTGTAGGTGTTGTAGCCGTTCACCGCCTGGATTTCGCTGCGCAGGATGCGCCGGCCGAGCGGCTTGCCCTTGGTGATCGGATAGATGATCGTCGGGTCGGCCTGGAGCTTCATTCCGACGCCGAGGCGGTTGGTGTAGACCCCGGCGACGGTGCGGCGCTCGGCAGCGACGCCGGTTTCCTTTTCGACGATCGACGCCAGCGTGATCGCTTCATTGCGGTCCTTGACCGCGGCGCGCGGGGTGCGTTTCTTCCAGAGTTCGTCGAAGGCCTTGTCCATCGCGGCCTGCATGCGCTTGATCACCGCGGCGCGCGTCTCGCCGGTGGTGAAGGCGTAGCTGTCGGGCAGGATGCTGCCCTCGGCGGGCACGGGGATTTCGCCCTTCAGCCGTTTCTCGGCCATCAGCCGTTCCCAGACCATGATCGAGGGCATGCCCTCGGGGATCATCACGAGCCGCTGGATCGTCTTGCCCGATTGCAGCAGTTCGAGAATGTCGCCCGCGTCCATCCCCTTCTCAACCTTATATTCGCCGGGTTTGATCGGGTCGGACGAGCCGAAGAAGCGCGCCTCGTTGCGGAAGCTCGAGGCCGAGACGAGCCCGGCCTTTTCGAGGATCTCGCCCGCCTTGGCGATGCTCGCACCCTTGGGGATCACGACCTCGGCATCCTTCGGCGCGCCGCCCGAGCAGGCGGCGAGCAGCAATACGAGAATCGCCATCGTCAGCCAGCGGAACGGATGCACGCGATTCTCCCGTCAGTCGAAGACTCTGCTTAAAGCCACAAAAGACCCGCATGCGCGGCGCCGGAATGTGTCCTTTGTGCCCTTAACACCGGTCGCCCGGCGGGCCTCGTCGATGGGTAAAGCATGGCGGGATAATGTAGGAAAGGCATTTTAATCCTCCCTGTCGCGCAGCGATGGGGAGGTGGCAGCGGCGCAGCCGCTGACGGAGGGGCTATGGCGCGACGTCGCCGGCCCCTCCACCATTCGCTCCGCGAACGGTCCCCCTCCCCATCGCTGCGCGACAGGGAGGATTAGCTGTTAATCGACCGCCTTGACGATCAGGCTGGCGTTGGTGCCGCCGAAGCCGAAGCTGTTGTTCAGCGCCGCCTTCACCTTGCGCTTCTTCGCGACCTTGGGGACCAGGTCGGCACCTTCGGTGCCTTCGTCGGGGTTGTCGAGGTTGAGCGTCGGGGGGACGACCTGGTCGCGGATCGCGAGGATGCAGAAGATCGTCTCGACCGCGCCCGCGCCGCCGAGCAGGTGGCCGATCGCCGACTTGGTCGAGCTCATCGACACATTGCCCATCGCATCGCCGAACAGCCGCTTCACCGCGCCGAGTTCGATCGTGTCGGCCATCGTCGAGGTGCCGTGCGCGTTGATATAGTCGATGTCGGCGGGGGTCATGCCGGCCTTCTTCAGCGCCGCGCTCATCGAACGGAAGGCGCCGTCCATTTCGGGATCAGGCGCGGTCACATGATAGGCGTCGCCCGACAGGCCATAGCCGACGACCTCGGCATAAATCTTGGCGCCACGCGCCTTGGCGTGCTCATATTCCTCGAGCACAACAACACCCGCGCCCTCGCCCATCACGAAGCCGTCGCGGTCTTTATCGTAAGGACGGCTCGCCTGTTCGGGGCGGTCGTTGTAGCTCATGTTGAGCGCGCGCGCCTGCGCGAAGCCCGCGATGCCGATCGGGCAGATCGTCGCCTCGGCGCCGCCCGCGAGCATGATATCGGCATCGTCGTCGCGGATCATCCGCGCCGCATCGCCGATCGAATGCGCACCGGTCGAACAGGCAGTGACGACGGCGTGGTTCGGGCCTTTGAGGCCATATTTGATGCTGACCTGCCCCGAAATCAGGTTGATGAGGCGGCCGTGGACGAAGTGAGGGCTGACGCGGCCCGGCCCCTTCTCGGCGAGCAGCAGGCTTTCGCTTTCGATCCCCGGCAGGCCGCCGATGCCCGAGCCGATCGAGCAGCCGGCGCGCACCTTCTGCTCCTCGGTCAACTCGGTGAGCCCCGCGTCCTCGAGCGCCTGGCCCGCGGCGTCGATGCCAAAGATGATGAAGGGATCGACCTGGCGCTGCACCTTGTGATCGACGCGCTTGCCGGGGTCGAAACCATATTCATGGTCGGGCCCCTTCACCTCGCACGCGATGGTGCATTTCTGGTCCGACGCATCGAAATGGGTGATCGGACCCGCGCCCGATTTGCCCGCGATCAGATTTTTCCAGCTGGTTTCGACGTCACCACCCAGCGGCGTCACCAAACCCAAACCCGTCACCACAACCCGGCGCATAGTCATTCCTTTCGTCGGCCCTGTCCCCGCAGGATGCCGCTTCATATGATTTCCATCGTCACCCCGGCGGAGGCCAGGGTCTCGCCCGCGCGGCCTGTGATCACCGAACCGGCCAGATCCCGGCTTTCGCCGGGACGACGGATGTAGCGCCGTGTCAGGCTACATCCATAAAAAAAGCTTCCCGGCCACTGCGCACGAGCGCTCGGGACCGGGAAGCCGGAAACGCGTGGACGGCTCCGGCATGGCCGGACCGCAGAGCCTTAGCCCTTGTTCGCTTCGATATAGTCGATCGCATCCTTGACGGTGGCGATCTTTTCCGCCGCGTCGTCGGGGATTTCGACGCCGAATTCTTCTTCGAACGCCATCACCAGTTCGACGATGTCGAGGCTGTCGGCGCCCAGATCGTCGATGAAGCTCGCTTCTTCGGTGACCTTGTCGGCTTCGACGCCCAGATGTTCGACGACGATCTTCTTAACCTTTTCGGCCGAATCGCTCATGCGCTATTCCTTTTCTGACTAAGCCGTGAATGTTGAAATTTGCCCTAGTGCGCGCCAACGGGGCTGGCAAGAGGGCTGGCGTCGGGGTGCCCGGCGCTGCGATGTCGACTAATGCCTCCTCTGCGGCGCTGTACGCCGACCGCGTCCCTTTCTGCCCCTCCAGCACCTGCGTGACGAAATAGGAAATGCCCTGCCCCTGTTCAAGATCGAACCGCGGCACGCGGACGTGCCGTCAATCGGTCGTCTTGGCGATCGCAGGGCGCGGGCCCACCACGCCGGATTCGCGCAGTGCAATCGAAGCGCGCGCGATCACCGCGGGGGTTATCATGAACTGGCGCAGCACCGTTTCCGGCGGCGCGTTCGCGGGCTGGCCGGTATAGTCGAGCAGCCGCCGCCACAGGCCCCGCGCCTGGTCGACCTCGCCCATCCGCGCCAGCACGACCGAGCGCACCATCAGATATTGCGGCTCGAGGTTGCTGGGCGAGGGCATGCGGTCGAGCAGCGCCAGCGCCTCGGCCTGATCGCCGCGCTGCGAATGGAGGAAGGCGAGGGTCACTGCGGGCACGCCCGCATGCGAATTGTCGAGCATCACCGAGCGCGTCAGCAGTGCTTCGCCCTCCGCGGTGCGCCCGCAGGCGGTGTTGAACAGCCCGAAAAAGCCGGTCAGATCGGCATCATAGGGGTTGAGCGCAAGCGCCGCGCCGCCTTGACCGATCCCCCGCTGGCAGTCGCCCCCATAGAAATGCGCGCGCGACATGGCGAACAGCCCCGCCGCGCTATTCGGGCCGACGCTGTAGGCGCGGCGCGCCAGTTCCTGCCCCTCGGCATAGGCTTCCTTGCCCTCGGCCGTCGCGCGGCGCTGCTGCCAGTCGCCGAAGCGGAGGAGCGACAGTGCGTTCAGCGGCACCGGATCCTGCGGCATGTCGTCGATCGTCGCGCGCAGGCAGCGATCGACGCGCGCCGCGGCGGCGGGATTGCGCATCTGGCGCAGGCGGTTGAACTGCGCGAGGCACGGGAAGCCCGTGGCATAATTGTCGGGCTGGCGCTGCAACTGGTCGCGCACGATGACACCATAATCGCCCGCAATTTGTGCGATCGCGGGTTCGAGCCCGGTGAATTCGGGGATATCGTCCGCGGCCACGCGGATCTGCTGCGACCAGATGGCGCGCTCGTCGGCGACGCGGTTGAGCACGAGCGTCACATCGACCGCCCCGCCTTCCAGCCGGCGCACGAGCAAGGCATCGAGGCGATAGTCGGCGCGCTGGCGAGGTCCCGTCGCACCCGCCGGACGCGAGGCGAGAAGCTGGACCAGCTCGAAGCGCCGGAAACCGTCGCGCAATTTTCCGTCGAGCCCGCGCGCCATCGCGCGCGACGGTCCGCTGTCGCCCGATGCGGGCGCGCTGAGCTCGAGCGTCGGCATCGGCACGGAATCGCCGCCGAGCAACGGACGGTCCGAATGGGCGAACCACCAGCCGGCGAAAGCCGCGAGCGCGAGCGCGGCGGCAAAGCCGAGCCACAACAGCACGCCGCGCCGGCGCGGCGCCGACGCGGGACGCGCGGTGGAAGGCGGCACCGGCGTCACGCCGCCGGGCGCAGTTGCACCCGCCTCGGCGGCCGGATGGCCCTCGCGCGCGGTCTCGCCCGCGTCAGCGCCGCGCGCGGCGGGCGGCGCGGCGCGATGCTGGACGACGATCTCGTAACTGCCCTGCGGCACGCGCAGCCGGTGAAGCCATGGCGTCTCGGCATAATAACGGTCGAGCAGGTTGCGGAGCCGGCCGACCATGACGCGAGGGTAACTGTCGACCGCGGGGTCGAAATCGCTGCTGCGCCCCAGCGCCTCGGTCGCGATCGCATAGGCCTTGGGCGCGGTGCGGTTGCCCTGCAGCCGATGATCGACGAGATATTGCAGCAGGCGCGTGAGCACCGGCGACCGCACGAACAGCGGAGAGTCGAGCAGGCGCGCGAGTTCGTCGGCTATGATCCTGTCGGCATCGCCGTCTTGCTGCTCAGCGCTCGCCTTCGTCCGGTCCATACTACCCCCAAATGCCCCAAAGCGAGCTGCTGCGCGGTAGATACGTCAATAACTGGGCGCGACCAGCCGTTGTCACTTCCTTGTAACGGTAACAACTGAGCCAGTCTTCATAACATAAAATTGCGCTTGCGCCAAATAGCGGCGCAAAAAGCCGAAACGAGGTTAATAATTTCCTAACGGATTGCGACAACCCGCTACGTGACCCGATGTAACTCAACCTGTTGTCCCATTTCGGGCATGTCTCGATCGTGGTGATGTCCTCGTGACGTCGCCGTCTGGTCCGGACCTTGGTTCGGTATGACGAATTGAGGTCGGAAGACCGACGGGTGCGAGCTGGTCCCTGGCACTTGTCGCATGGTCCTCCGGCTTCATACACAGCGACTTCGCCGGACGGAAAAATGGCCCCACCCGTTTTTCCGTCCGGCAAGTCCACCGCCACAGCCATCCTGAAAATCGTCACGCACCCATCGCCGTTGCCGGCGCATCAGCGACGCCCAAGCCGCGCATAGAGCCGCAAGCCAAGCGCGGCAAGGAAGAGCGGTGCCATTATGCGACCTTCGAGGTGATAGGTCGGATCGGCGTACACCGCGCGGCTCACATAGTTGAAGGTGAAGATCAGCCAGATATAATGGATGCCGATGCGGTGGAGCCATTTCCATCCCTCTGCGACGCGCCGTTCAAGGCCAGCGCCATCGGATTGATCAGCGCTTAGGATCGGCGCAGCCGCCACCGCGACCAGCCCGGCGGCGAGGCTGACGAGCAACGGCGCCCACCGCTGGCGAAGCCGGGCGGTCGCTATCAGATCAGGCCGGGCCGATCCGGAAGGCGCAGAGCTTGTTGCCGTCGAGGTCGCGGAAATAGGCGCCGTAAAAGGCCTGGTCGCCATCGTCGCCGCGCACCCCCGGCGGTCCCTCGCAGCTGCCGCCGAGTTCGAGCGCCTTCGCGTGCAGCGCGTCGACCTTGGCGCGCGCGTCGACGACAAGCGCTGCCATATGGCCATTGCCGCGATCGGTGGGCATGCCGTCGTAGGGCCGCGTCACCGCGATCCCCGGCTGGCCCCAGCCCGTGCTGTAGAGGGTGAAGCCGTTCGCCTCCTCGTCGGGCAGGCGCATCAGCTCGCTGGCGCCGATCGTCCCAAGTAGCGCGGCGTAAAAGCTGCGCGCGCGCTCGAGATCGTCGGTCCCCATGGTGACATACCCGATCATGGCCGCGGTCCGATCAGCTCTTGGCGGCAGGGGCCGGCGGCGTGATGTCGTTCGGGCCGCATTCGCCCTTGCGCTCGGCGGTGATGCGCATGACCATCTCGCCTTCCTTGCTGCCGTCGGCCTTGTTGGCGAGGATCGTCATCGTGATGTCCTGCGCGGTGGCGCCGCTGGTGCCGGTCGCGCTCATCTTCATTGTCTTGCCCGCGTCGCCCTTGCAGGTCGCAGAGAAATCGACGGTCTTGCCGCTGAAGACCTTCTTGTCGAAGGTGCAATTCTCGCCCTTCGAGCCCATGTCGGACAGGTTCTTCGCCATGTCCTCCTGCTTCGCGGCCTCCGGGGTCAGGCATACGGTCATGCCGCTGAGCATTGAGAACATCTGCTGCATCTGCGCCTTGGCCTCGGGGGTGACGTCGTCGCCCTCGAGCTTCACGATCTCGATCTTCTGGCCCCAGCTGCCCGGCTGGCGCAATTCAGGGGGCTCGTTCGACGCCGTCTCGCCGTCCTTTGCCGCCTTGTCGCCGCACGCGGCGAGGACGAGACTGCTCGCAATCGCCAGCATCAAAGTCTTTTTCATGGCATTTCCCCTGTCGAGTCCGATTGTGGACGGTCGACATCCTCACCATATTGGCAGCAATGGCAATTCAGATTCGCACCTCGCTCGACGAAATCGACACCGCGGTCGATTATGTCCCCCACCGTCCCGCGCGCCCCGCCAAGGTCGAGGGCGGCAAGCGCTTCGAACTGGTCAGCGACTATGAGCCCGCGGGAGACCAGCCCACCGCGATCCGCGAGCTGGTTTCGACCGCGCTCGATGGCGAACGCGACCAGGTGCTGCTCGGCGTCACCGGATCGGGCAAGACCTTCACCATGGCGAAGGTCATCGAGGAGCTCCAGCGCCCGGCGCTGATCCTTGCCCCGAACAAGATCCTCGCGGCGCAGCTCTACGGCGAGTTCAAGAGCTTTTTTCCAAACAATGCGGTCGAATATTTCGTCAGCTATTACGACTATTACCAGCCCGAGGCCTATGTGCCGCGCAGCGACACCTATATCGAGAAAGAGTCGAGCGTAAACGAGGCGATCGACCGCATGCGCCACTCGGCGACGCGCGCCTTGCTCGAACGCGACGATGTGATCATCGTCGCGTCGGTGTCGTGCCTTTACGGTATCGGCTCGGTCGAGACCTATTCCGCGATGATCTTCGACCTCAAAAAGGGGCAGGTCGCGGACAATCGCGAGATCATCCGCAAGCTCGTCGCGCTTCAGTACAAACGCAACGACCAGGCGTTCGCACGCGGCAATTTCCGCGTCCGGGGCGATAGCCTCGAAATCTTCCCCTCGCACTATGAGGATATGGCGTGGCGGATCAGCTTCTTCGGCGACGAGATCGAGGAGATCACCGAGTTCGATCCGCTGACGGGGAAGAAGATCGCGAATCTCAACTATGTCCGCGTCTTTGCGAACTCGCACTATGTGACGCCGGGGCCGACTCTCAAACAGGCGAGCGAGGCGATCAAGCATGAGCTGACCGAACGGCTGAAGGAGCTCGAAACCGAGGGCCGGCTGCTCGAAGCCCAACGGCTCGAACAGCGCACCAATTTCGACCTCGAAATGATCGCCGCGACGGGTAGCTGCGCCGGGATCGAGAATTACAGCCGCTTCCTGACCGGTCGCCTGCCCGGCGAGCCGCCGCCGACCCTGTTCGAATATCTGCCCGACAACGCCCTGCTCTTCGTCGATGAAAGCCACCAGACGATCCCGCAGATCGGTGCGATGTCGAAGGGCGATCATCGCCGCAAGATCACGCTTGCCGAATATGGCTTCCGACTGCCGAGCTGCATCGACAACCGGCCGCTGCGCTTCGCCGAATGGGACATGATGCGCCCGCAGACGGTCAGCGTGTCGGCGACCCCGGGCACTTGGGAAATGGAGCGTACGCAAGGCGTGTTCGCCGAACAGGTGATCCGCCCCACCGGGCTCATCGACCCGCCGGTGTTCATCAAGCCCGTCGAGGAGCAGGTCGACGACCTGATCATGGAGGCCAAGGCGACCGCCGCCGCGGGCTATCGCACGCTCGTCACGACGCTGACCAAGCGCATGGCCGAGGACCTCACCGAATTCCTCCACGAGGCGGGGCTGAAGGTCCGCTACATGCACTCGGACGTCGAGACGCTCGAACGTATCGAGATCATCCGCGACCTCCGCCTCGGGGTGTTCGACGTGCTCGTCGGCATCAACCTGCTGCGCGAAGGCCTCGACATCCCCGAATGCGGCCTCGTCGCGATCCTCGACGCCGACAAGGAGGGCTTCCTGCGCAGCGAAACCTCGCTGGTCCAGACGATCGGCCGCGCCGCGCGTAACGTCGACGGCCGAGTCATTCTCTACGCCGACCGCATCACCGGCAGCATGGAACGCGCGATGCGCGAGACCGACCGCCGCCGCGAAAAGCAGACCGAGTATAACGTCCAACACGGCATCACCCCGACGACGATCAAGCGCAACATCGGCGACATCATCGCGCATGTTGCGTCGAAGGACGGGGTGACGATCGACATCGGCGACGACAAGCCGGCGCATATGGTCGGCCACAACCTCCGCGCCTATATCCAGGACCTCGAAAAGAAGATGCGCGACGCCGCCGCCGACCTCGAATTCGAGGAAGCCGGCCGCCTGCGCGACGAGATCCGCAAGCTGGAAGCCGATGAGCTGGGTCTGCCCATCGACCAGCAGGTCGCCCCGCGCGTCGGCCGCTCGAACGAGGGCAAGCCCGGCACGCGCAAGGGCCGCTTCGGCAAGCAGAGCAAGACCAAATGGGGGCGGTGACCGCGCGATGACCCTCGTCCGCTGGGGCATGATCGGCTGCGGCGACGTGACCGAGCGCAAGAGCGGCCCCGCCTATCAACAGGTCGAGGGCTTCGCGCTCCACGGCGTGTTCAACCGCAGGCTCGCAAAGGCCGAGGATTATGCTGCGCGCCATGGCGTGCCGCAGGTCTTCGCCAGCGCCGAGGCGCTGATCCATTCGCCCGACATCGACGCGGTCTATATCGCGACCCCGCCCGACAGCCACGAAGCCTATGCGCTCGAAGTCGCGCGCGCGGGCAAGCCCTGCTGCATCGAAAAACCGATGGCGCCCGATCATGCCGCCTGTGTGCGCATCCGAGACGCCTTTGCCGCACGCGCCCTGCCGCTCTTCGTCGCTTATTACCGCCGCACACTCCCCCGCTTCCGGCAGGTCAAGGCCTGGCTTGACGAGGGCGCGATCGGGGCCGTGCGCCATATCCACTGGACGCTGACCAAGCCTCCGAGCCCCGCCGATGTGGCGGAGAAAAACTGGCGCGTCGACGCCGCGGTCGCGCCAGGCGGCTATTTCGACGATCTCGCGAGCCACGGCCTCGACCTCTTCGGCTGGCTGTTCGGCGAGTTTGCCGAAGTCGCGGGTTTCGCGGTCAACCAGCAAGGCCGCTACAGCGCCGCCGACGCGGTGACCGGCTGCTGGCTGCACCGCGGCGGCGTGACCGGATCGGGAAGCTGGAATTTCGGCGCGGCCGAACGCGAGGACCGGGTCGAGATCATCGGCAGCGGCGGCCGCATCCTCTTCTCGATCTTCGACGACGCACCCCTGGGGCTCGTCCGCGACGGCGAGGCCGTCGAGATGGCCATCCAGCACCCCCCGGTGATCCAGCATTTCCATGTCGAGGCAATGCGCGACCATCTCGCGAGCCGCGGACAGCATCCCTCGACGGGCCAAAGTGCCGCGCACACCGCTTGGGTGATGGACCGGATATTGTCGCGGCGCTGACGACATAGCGAGCAGAATGCACGACCCCTCCTGTCCCCCGCGCAAAAAAGAGCAAGCCGGGCACGCTCAACGACCACTTTAGAAGCAAAGCAAAAGGCAACAGGGTCTGTGATCTTTTTCTAGAAAGATCCAAAAAGTTCTGCTACATGGATCGAATGAGAACCATCCAGATCAGCACTGGCGTTTTTGCAAAAATCTGGGCTCACCGGATCGACGGCGAAGAAGATGAGAACACTATTCTTGAACGCCTCTTGGGCATCGCCGTCCCGCCGCGTGCTCCGGAAAATCAGGAAGATTTTAAAGATAGAGGCGCCAAAATCCGTTGGCGGGATGACGTCAAAAGCGCGCTAATTTCCCTGGGAGGGCGCGCATCGTTAAATGATCTCTATGATCGAGTTCGGGATGTAAGGCGCAAGGCTGGACGCTCGCTTCCGAAAAATACAGAAGCGATCGTGCGTCGTGAACTCGAGTATAACAGTGAGCACTCCAAAGCCCACACGGGGCGGTTCAATTGGTTTCGGCCCGCCGAGGGCAAACTGGGCAAAGGCGTATGGGAACTCAATAGCGCGGAGCACGCACAATGATCCGCTCGTTCGCCGATCCCGAAACCGAAAAGATCTGGAACGGCGAGCGGAGCCGGGATTATCCCGCCGAGATACAGCCGCGCGCGCTCATCAAGCTTGCCATGATCGAAGCCGCGGAGGTGCTGGCCGACCTGCAGAACCCGCCGAGCAACCGACTTCATGCGCTGAAGGGCGACCGCGCCGGCCAACATTCGATTTCCATTAATATGCAATGGCGTATATGCTTCGTCTGGAAGGACGGAGCCGCGCATGACGTCGAAATCGTCGACTACCACTAATCCCGACTGGCTGCACAACAGCCATGCCGGCGAGATATTGTGGTCCGAATTCATGGAACCGCTCGATCTTGACATCGGCGCGCTCGCCGCACTGCTCGGTGTTGCGGCGGACGATGTGGCACGCGTGGTTTCCGGCGACGAACCGCTGAATGCCGAACTCGACCTGCGACTGGGACGCTATTTCGGCATGTCGGAGGGGTTCTTTCTGCGGCTTCAGGATCGCTACGAATTGCTCGAAGCCAAACGGGCGCTGAACGGCGACCTCGACCGTATCGTTCCCCGCGCGGCCTGACGCCTTCGACCAAAGCCCCGCCGTACCCGACCGACACCCTTGCCCCCTCCCCCTGCCCGGCTTAGCCTCCGCGCCTCAACCGGGGAGAATATCGAATGAAATCGGGTCCGTCGCTCATCGCCCTGACGCTAGCCTTCGCTGCGCCTGCCGCCGTCCATGCGCAGGATGCGCCCTTTGAGAAGGCCAAGGCTGAAAAACCTGCCGACGTCATCCCGCAGGTCCGCACCACCAAACTCAGCGGCACCTTCGGCGGCCAGCGCATCGCTTACGCCGCGACGATCGGCGAGACGATCGTCAAGAACAGGGACGGCGTGCCCGAAGTGGCGGTCGTCACCACCGCCTATGTCAAGGAACCGCGCGACCCCAATCGCCCGGTGACCTTCCTGTTCAACGGCGGCCCCGGATCGGGCACCGTCTGGCTGATGATGGGCGCCTTCGGCCCCAAGCGCGTCGCCATCCCGGGCACGGGGGTCGACGACGGCGCGCCGCCCTATCCGATCGTCGACAATCCCGACGCCTTGCTCGACGTCACCGACGTGGTGTTCATCGACCCGCCGGGCACCGGCTTCTCGTACCTGATCGGCAAGGCCGACCCCAAGGATTATTACGGCGTCACGCAGGACGCGAAGCTCGTCGCGCAGGTCATCCGGCTGTGGCTCAACGACAATGGCCGCTGGAACAGCCCCAAATATCTGGGCGGCGAAAGCTATGGCACCACCCGTTCCGCCGCCGTCGCCAACGAGCTGATGAACGACACCTACAACGATGTCGCATTGAACGGGATCATCCTGATCTCGACCGTGCTCGATTTCGCCGCGGGCGCCGACACGCCGGGCAACGAGCTGTCGCCGATCACCAACCTGCCCTCGATGGCGGTCACCGCGCTCTATCATGGCAAGGCGCAGGGGTCGTCGCGCGAGGCCTTTGCCGAGGAAGCGCGGCAATGGGCGATCGGCCCCTATGCCACCGCGCTGCTCAAGGGCCAGAAATTGCAGGGCGAGGAACGCGCCGCGATCCGCCGCGACCTCGCGCGCTTCACCGGCCTCTCCGAAACCTATCTCGAACAGGCCGACCTGCGCGTCACCCCCAGCCGCTTCTACAAGGAACTGCTGCGCGACCGCGGGCTGACCGTAGGGCGCCTCGACAGCCGCTATACCGGCAAGGATTATGATAATGCCGGCGAGGGCCCCGACAACGACCCCAGCTTCTATGGCATCGACGCGTCGTACACGGCCGCGATCAACAGCTGGAGCCGCGACGGCCTCGGCTTCAAGACCGACCGCGAATATCAGTCGATCGGCGGCATCGGCGGGCAATGGGATTGGCGCATCGGCGGCCGCGACGCCAACGCGTACCTTAACGTAGCGCCCTATATCGGGCAGGCGCTGCGCGAGAATAGCGGACTGAAAGTGCTGGTCGCGCAGGGCTGGTACGATTTCGCGACGCCCTTTTTCGCCGCCGAATATGCGCTCTCGCGCACCGGTATCCCGCAGGACCGCATCCACTACACCTACTATGGCGCGGGCCACATGATGTATATCCGCGACGAAGACCGGCATAAATTGTCCGAGGATGTGCGGGCGTTTATCCGCGGACGGTGAAGCGAATGGGCGCTTTCGGGCTTTAGTTGCCGTTCTCAATTTTACCCCGGAACGGGGAGGGGGACCGCCGCGAAGCGGTGGTGGAGGGGCCGGAGCGGTGCATCATGACGCGAGGTTTCGCCCCCTCCGTCAGCCCCGCGGGCTGCCACCTCCCCGTTCCGGGGAGGAACTGGCAACGTCCACTTCCAACCCCCAAACCGCCCTTCCTCACATGGTTGCATTTCGCCGCCATTCCCCGACAATGCCCCATCCATCGCGCCGGGGGGCCTTTATGCACGACGACCTGATCGACCGGATCTACGAATGCTCGGTAGTGCCTGAGGCCTGGCCCGCAGTGCTCGACGACGTCGCGGCGCTGGCGCAGTCGACCGGGGGGCTGCTCTTCTCGGCGCGCAAGGCGCTGCACTGGACCGCGTCCGAGAGCGTCGCCGATGCCTTCGACGCCTATGTCAACGACGGCTGGTTCGGCAAATGCAGCCGCCGCGTGTGCATCATGAGCCAGGAAGCGCCAAGCTTCTTCGTCGAGCATGATTTCTGGAGCGAGGAGCAGCTGAGCGCCGATCCGGTGTACCGCGACTTCTTTCGCCCGCGCGGGCTCGGCTGGTCGGCGGGGACCGGGCTGCATTTGCCCACCGGCGATAATATCATATTCAGCGTCGAGCGCGCCTACGACGGCGGGCCGATCGAGCCCGAGAATGTCGCGCGGCTGAACGGCATCCGCCCGCATCTGGCGCGCAGCGCGCTGGTCAGCGCACGGCTGCAGCTGAAGCGCGCAGAGGGCGCGACCGAAGCGCTCGCCGCGCTGCGTCTGCCCGCCTTCCTGCTGAACGACGCCGGCGAAGTCGCCGAGGCGAGCGCGATGACCGACGCGGTCGCCGAGCAGATCGTCTGGGGCGCCAAGGGGCGGCTGCGGCTGAACGACAGGAAGGCCGATGCAATCCTGACCGACGCGCTCGCGGGGCTGGCGCAGGGCGCCGAGAGCGCAGTGCGGTCCTTCCCGATCCGCGGCGCATCGGGCCAGCCCGAGCTGGTCGCGCACATCGTCCCGGTGCGGCGCAGCGCGCATGATGTGTTCGGCGACAGCTATGCGTTGATGCTGCTGGTCCCGGTCGCGTCGGAGCGCGCGCCGTCGGCGACGCTGATGCGCTCGCTGTTCGACCTCACCCCTTCGGAGGCGCGCGTCGCCACGGGGATCGCCAGCGGCGAAACCCCCGAAGCCATCGCCGCGGCGGGCGATGTCGCGATCAGCACGGTGCGCAGCCAGCTGAGCCGCCTGCTCGAAAAGACCGGCTGTACGCGGCAGGCCGACCTCGCATCGCTGCTTGCGCGCATCGCCGTCACGACGCCGCACTGAGAAATCGCGATCCATCCTTCATATGAAGGATGCGGCCACCCTCCGGCGGGCCGATAAGGCCAGCAACTGCCGGCCCTTCTGCGACCCTGGGACGTCAGTCAGCGGCACCTTTGCAGCGATGCGGAGGTGCCGCTTTCCGTTTCGGGAGCGCGGACATCGCGCCGCCCCTTCCCTCGCCTGTCGAGTTAATTTACAGTTTACCATAAGTCCGCGGCGCCGAATCCCCGATTTGCGCCACTGGCACGGCTCTTGCTCGGGTGCATGGTAATGCTGAAGAAGATCGGACGCCTGTTCGTCATCAAGACCAAGTTTGAGGCTTGCCTCATCATCTATGCGCTCGGCGTCGGTGCGATCGCGCGCGGGATGATCTATATCGACGAATATCCGGGAGTCGGCGGCAAGCTGCTGCTGCTCGCGTGCAGCGGGTCGGTGTTCCTGGCCGGCGCGAAGATCTTCGATTGCCTTCGCTACGAAAAGGCCGAGCGCGAGGCAGCCGCGGCGCAGCAGCCCGCCTGACGACTAAAGCGGACTTTCGCCGGTCGCCAAAAACTGCCAAGGCACAGGCCATGAGCAGGATCAGCGGCAAGCCCGCCCTCAGCACCGAACATGTCTATGGCCTGACGCTGCGGGTCGCGCGCTGGCGCGCTGGAACGCCGGGAACACCGCTGCTGTTCCTCAACGGCATCGGCGCCGATATCGGCGCGGCGGCGCCCCTGCTGGCGCAGATCGCGGGGCGCGAGGTGTGGACACTCGACATGCCCGGGGTCGGGGGCTCACCCGATGCGCTGATCCCTTATGGCGCGCCGACGATGGCAGCGGTGGTGATGGACATTGCCAGCCGTTTCGGTCACCAGACGATCGACCTTGCGGGCTTCAGCTGGGGCGGCGCGCTGGCGCAGCAGATTGCGGTACAATTTCCTGGCCGCGTCGGGCATCTCGTGCTGATGGCGACGACCCCGGTGATGGGCGCGCCGGGCATCGGATGGGGCGCGCTGTTCGACAGCGACATGCAGGCGAGCGGGCTGAAGATCCAGACGGCGACGCCGCTCGGCATCGCGTACCAGACCGCCGCGATGGCCGGATGGACGAGCGTGGCGTTCTTGCCCGGGCTCAAGGCGATCCCGACATTGGTGTTGATGGGCGAGCAGGATGGCGTGATGCCGGCCTGCTATGGCCAGATGCTCGCCGAGTTGATCGACGGCGCGGTGCTGGAGGTGGTGCCGGGGTCGCACCTCTTCCCCTTCACCCATGCGGCGGCGATTTCGGCGCGGATCAGTTCGTTTCTGGACCAGCCGACGGCGGCGCAAGCCGCCGCTTGAGGAAATCGGCGATCGCCGCGGCGGTCGCATCGGGGGCTTCCTCCATCGGCAGATGGCCGATGCCGTCCAGCAGCACGACCTCCGAGCCTCTGATCCGTTCGTGGAAAGTCTCTGCCGCCGTCGCGTTGATGATCCGGTCCTGCTTGCCGAAGAGGATGAGCGTGGGCGCCCTGATCTCCCCCACCCGCGCCGCCATCGCGGGTTCGCGGTCCAAACGTGCGCGCAGCACCGTCGCCTCGCGGTTGCCGGGGAAACGCAGCAGCTCCCAATAACGGTCGATCATCGGCTCGTCGACGACCGCCTGCTTCTCGATCGAGCCGCGCAGCGACTGTTCGACGAGCATCCGCGGCGTGATCCGCGTCGCGAGCCAGCGGCCGAGGCGATATTCGAGCACGCGGAAACCGACGTTCGATTCGGGGCGCTTCTCGCCCTTGCGCAGCGGCATGCCGCTGGCGTCGAGGAGGAGCAGCGCGTCGACGCGGTCGGGATGGCCGAGCGCATAGCGCCACGCGACCCAGCCGCCCATCGAATTGCCGCCGAGGACGAAGCGGTCGAGCCCGAGCTTCGCCGCGACGACGTCGACCGCCGCGGCCATGCCGTCGGCGCCGTAATCCTTGTCGGGGGTACCGCCGGTGAGGCCGTGGCCGGGCAGGTCGAGCGTGACGACGCGGTACTCGCTGCCGAGCCGCTTCACCAGCGGCTCCCAGGTGTGGAGGCTGGCGTTCGAGCCGTGGAGCAGGATGATCGCGGGGCCGTCGCGCTTGCCTTGGTCGCGATAATGGATGCGCTGGCCGGCGGGCCCCGCGACGAAGGTCGCCGCGGGACCGCCATATTTGGCGATCATTTCGTCGCGGTCGGTGTCGGGGGTGCGCAGCCACAGAAAGACGGCAAGGAGCGCGAGCAGCAGCCCGAGCGGGATCAACACGCGCTTGCGCCGCATCATGTGGCGCGGCGGCGGTGCCTCATATTCGTCGTCGTCGATCATCGTGCCTCCCCAGACCCTGGGGAGACCCTACCGCACCCGGGGCCGCCGTCAATGCACCGAAGGGCGGTGCATTGACGGCGGCGGTCCGGATCAGTTGACGCGAGTAACCGCGCTCTTGTGCGCACCGACGCTCTTGTTGCGCGGGCGGAAGCGGCGCTTGCGCTGCCCCTCGGCGCCCTCGCCGGCGGCGCCGTCACGGCGCGGACCACGATCGCCGCCGGGCTTGGCGCCACCGCGGCCGCGCATCGCGTCCTGACGCTGGCGCTGCGGGTTCCGGCCCTGGCTGCCGGTGTCGCGCGGCGGCTGCGCCGGCTTGGGCAGGTTGCGCACGAGCTCGTTGAAATTCTCGGGCAGCGGCATCGGCTCGGACTTCGACCGCGTGACGCGCTCGATGTCGCGCATGTACGGCCGCTCGTCGGGGGCGATGAAGCTGATCGCCTTGCCCTCCGCACCGGCGCGCGCGGTGCGGCCGATGCGGTGGACATATTGTTCGGGAACGTTCGGGATTTCGAAGTTGATGACATGGCTGACGCCCGACACGTCGATGCCGCGCGCGGCGATGTCGGTCGCGACGAGCAGCTTGATCTCGCCCGAGCGGAAGGCCTGCAGCGCGTGGGTGCGCTGCGACTGGCTCTTGTTGCCATGGATCGCCATCGCCTTGATGCCCGCACCCGCGAGGTGGCGCACGACGCGGTCGGCGCCATGCTTGGTGCGGGTGAAGATGAGCGCGCGGTCGATATCCTCGCTCGCGATCACCGAATGGAGCAGCGCCTGCTTTTCCTTCTGTTCGACGAAGGTCGAATATTGGCTTATCTTCTCGACGGTGGTCGCCGCCGGGGTCACCGACACCGTCACCGGATCCTCGAGGAATTGTTCGGCAAGATGCGCGATTTCCTTCGGCATCGTCGCCGAGAAGAAAAGGTTCTGGCGGCGCGAGGGCAGCAGCTTGGCGACGCGGCGGAGCGAATGGATGAAGCCCATGTCCATCATCTGGTCAGCTTCGTCCAAAACGAAGATCTCGACATCGTCGAGGCGCAGCGCGCGCTGGTCGATCAGGTCGAGCAGGCGGCCCGGGGTGGCGACGAGGATTTCGACGCCCTGCGCCAGATCGCGGATCTGCTTGTTGATCGGCACGCCGCCGAAGACGGTCGACACGCGCAGCTTGGTGAAGCGGCCATAGTCGCGGCAGCTCTGCGCGATCTGCGCGGCGAGTTCGCGCGTCGGCGCGAGCACAAGCATGCGGCAGCTGCGCGGATTGGTCTTGTGCGGATGGGTGATCAGGTGGTGGATCGAGGGCAAAGAAAAGCCCGCGGTCTTGCCGGTGCCGGTCTGCGCGATGCCGCACAGGTCGCGGCCCTTCATCAGCGGCGGGATCGCCTGCGTCTGAATCGGGGTGGGAACGGTATAATCCTTGGCGGCAAGCGCGCGATTGATGTCGGCGTGCAGGCCAAAGTCGTTAAAAGTCGTCATAAAATACTCACATAGAGCGACGCGCAGGCGCATCCGTTCGCATCGAACGGACGGCGCACGGGCCGCGGGTTCGAAACGACCCGCGTGAAAGGGTGCCTCTGGGGACAAAGCGCTGTTCCGGCTCGTCCCGCGCCTGAGTTTTGGGCGGGAAAATCACGCTGCCGGTGGTTGCGGCGGGTGGTCCCGCCATGCTGCGCTGCACAACATATGGCATGGCTTGCGCAGTTTTGCAAGATAATTGCGCGATTCTTCAAACCGCTCGCCCTGAGCTTGTCGAAGGGCCGTTCTTTCTTCATCAAGGTTGAAACAGAAAAACGGTGCTTCGACAAGCTCGGCACGAACGGATAAGGGGTAGTCAGATGTCGGAAAAGATCATCGTCATCGACGAGGGCACGACCTCGACCCGCACGATGCTTTTCGGTGCCGACGGCACCCCGCTCGGCAGCGCGCAGCGCGAGTTCAAGCAGCATTATCCAGGCCCCGGGCTGGTCGAGCATGACGCGGCCGAAATCTGGGAGGCCACCCTCGCCTGCACGCGCGAGATGATCGCGCAGGCGGGCGGCGCCGATGCGGTCGCGGCGATCGGGATCACCAACCAGCGCGAGACCGTGGTCTTTTGGGACCGGACGACCGGCGAGCCGCTGGCCCCCGCGATCGTGTGGCAGGACCGCCGTACCGCCGCCGACTGCGCTGCGCTGAAGGAAGCAGGGCACGAGGCCGCCGTTCAGGCAAAATCGGGGTTGCTGCTCGATCCCTATTTTTCGGGCAGCAAGATCGGCTGGGCGCTGAAGAACTGGCCGCAATTGCGCGAAGCCGGTGAGCGGCTCGCGGTCGGGACGATCGAATCCTATCTGGTTTATCGCCTGACCGGGGGGGTGCATGTCAGCGACGCGAGCAATGCGTCGCGGACGCTGCTGATGGATATCAACGGCGCTGGCGGCTGGGACTCGGGGCTCTGCGATTTGCTCGGGGTGCCGATGGCGCTGCTGCCCGAGATCGCCGGCTGTACTGCGACGGTGGGCGAGACCGCCCCGGCGCTGTTCGGCGGCGCGATCCCGATCAGCGGCATGGCGGGCGACCAGCAGGCCGCGACAATCGGGCAAGCGTGTCTTGCGCCCGGCCAGACCAAGGCAACCTTCGGCACCGGCGCCTTCATCCTGTCGGCGAGCGGCACGACGCGGCCGGTATCGACCAACCGCCTGCTCGCGACGGTGCTGGTGCAGGAAGGCGATCAACGCAGCTACGCGCTCGAGGGGTCGGTGTTCGTCGCGGGCAGCCTGATCAAATGGCTCCGCGACGGGCTCGGCCTGCTCGCGAGCGCGGGCGAGAGCGAGGGGCTGGCGCGCTCGGTCGACGACAATGGCGGGGTCTATTTGGTCCCTGCCCTCGCCGGGCTCGGCGCGCCGCACTGGCGCCCCGAAGCGCTGGCGGCGCTATCGGGGCTGAGTTTCGCCAGCACGAAGGCACATGTCGCGCGCGCGGCCTTGGAAGCGCAGGCCTATCAGGCGCACGACCTCAAATCGGCCTACGCCGCCGACGGGGTCGACTGGGCGGAACTCCGCATCGACGGCGGCATGGCCGCGAACGACTGGATGGCGCAGGATCTGGCCGACATGCTCGACCTGGTCGTGGAGCGCCCCGATTTCGTCGAGAGCACCGCGCTGGGCGCGGCGATGCTGGCGGCGACGGGCGCCGGGCTCTACCCCGATCTGGCGAGCGCGGCGCAAGCGATGCGCGGCACCGCGACGCGGTTCACGCCCGCGCTCGACGCGCAGAAACGCAAAACGCGCCTTGCCGGGTGGCAAAGCGCGCTTGCAAAGGTCCTAGCGTAAGCCGGGAGCGAATTAACGCTTGAGGGTGAGGCCACCGAAGCGCTTGTTGAACTTCGCGACCTGACCGCCGGCGTCGAGCAGGCGACCGGTGCCGCCGGTCCACGCCGGGTGCGCGGTGGGGTCGATTTCGAGCGTCATCACGTCGCCCTCTTTGCCCCAGGTCGAGCGCGTCTGATATTCGGTGCCATCGGTCATCTTGACCGTGATCATGTGGTACGCGGGGTGAATGTCTTTTTTCATGTCTAGGGCTCCTGTGCCGCTGGTTTCCGACCAGCAGCGTGAGTCGATGCTTCCCCGTCCGGGGCCGCGAAGCGGCGTCCCCTAACGACGAAAGCCATAATTTGCAAGCGGTGCTTAGTCCGTCGGCGGATCGGCGATCATTGCGGTGAACTGGCATTCGGTCGCCAGTTGTCCGCCGAGCATCGCGCGTCCCTCAAACTTGCAGATGTTGCGCTTCGCCTGGAGAATGGTGACGTGGAGGTCGAGCAGCACGCCGGGTTCGACCGGCTTCCTGAACTTCACCCCGTCGATCCCCATGAAATAGACGAGCTTGCCCGAGCCGCCGAGGCCGAGCGATTCGACCGCGAGGATGCCGCCGGCCTGCGCCAGCGCCTCGACGATGAGAACGCCGGGCATGATCGGCCGGCCGGGGAAATGGCCCTGAAAGAAGGGCTCGTTCATCGTCACCGCCTTGACCGCGTGGATCGAGGTGTCTTTCACCATCGCTTCCACCCGGTCGACGAGCAACATCGGATAACGATGCGGCAGCAGCGTCAGGATCCGGCGGATATCCACCGGACCCATGGCGCCGTCCGACTTTCCCCCGTCCGCCACGATCTTAGCGGGTGGTCGGCGCGCTGCCGGCCGGTGCCGGCGCGGCGCCCGGCTGCGCGGCGCGGGCAGCGTCCATCAGCTGCTGGTTGCGCTGCTGAACGAGCTGGCCCGGCTGATAACCCGCGGGCACCGCGATCGAGACGTTGGGCAGGATGCGGTTGAGTTCGGTCACCACGGCGTCGGTGATATCGACATTGTTCTCGCGCGCCAGCACCGCGTCGGGGTTGAGCAGCAGGTCGACCTTCTTCGCTGTCATCGCGGCCTTGATCGCCTCGTTCATGCGAACGCTGATCTGGTCCTCGACGTAGGCGATGGCGAGCTCGACCGGCGCGCCGATCTGGCCGAGTTCGGTCTGCGCGGCCTGGCGCTTGTCCTGCACGGCCTTGCCCGCGGCCTGGAGCGCGGTCTGGTTCTGCGGGCTCTTCTTCGCCTCTTCATTATATTTGGCGATGAGGACGTTGACCTCGGCCTGAAGCGTCTGGGCGCGCGTGTTCTGCTGGTCGATCTGGGCCTTGTAGGTCGTCTCGATCTGCTGCGAGGCGGTGGTGAAGGCGGTCGAACGTGCGGCGGCGACACGAACGTCGGCGACGGCAACGCCCTTCGCCTGCGCGAAGGCCGGGGTGGCGAGCATCGGCGAAACCGACAACGTGGCGATCGCCAGCGCCGATGCGACAAGAATTTTCTTCATTAGAATTGGGTTCCTACGTTGAATGAGAAGCGTTTGGTGTCATCGCCCTCTTCTTTGCGAAGGGCGTAAGCGAAATCGATCCGGAAAGGACCGAAAGGAGAGTTCCAGTTGACGCCGGCGCCGATCGCGACGCGCGGCAGCCAGGTGTCACCGAAGAAGCGTTCCTCGAACGGCTCGAGGTTCGAGGTCGTGCCGGTCGGGCAATAACGATATTGCGTTTCAACCGCGCCGGTCGTCGGATTGATATTCGATCCGAAGGTCGGCGGCGCGCCGGTCGTGCCGTTGCGGCAGAGGTTCTTGGCCAGGCCATCGGCGGGATCGGTGAATGTCGCCAAGGTCGTCAGCTGCGGTCTGCGAACCCCGAACACCGAGCCGACGTCGAGGAATACCGACGGCCGCAGTCCCAGTTCCTTCGCGCCCGTACCCAGCGGGATGTCGAGCTCGATCCGGCCCTGGTAATAGGCGCGGCCACCGAGCGCATCGTCGATCTGTCCGCGATTGTCGGTGTCGGTCACGACCACGGGGGCGGCCGGATTGGTGTTGTCCACCGAATAGCGGATCACCCGCGGTCCGACCCCGCGGATGTCGAAGCCGCGCATCTGCGGCTCGCCAAGGAAGAAGCGATCGGTCAGGCGGACCTTGTCGCTCGTCGGGGTCGGGCGACCGCCGAAGGGATAGATATAGCCACCCTCGGCCGAGAAATTGAGGATAAAGCGGCTGCCGAGGTTGAAATGCTTCGACGCGTTCACGCGGGTGCGGACATATTTGACACTGCCGCCGAGGCCGGCAAAATCCTGGCTGAGCGAAAGCGACTGGCCGCGGGTCGGGCGCAGGCGATTGTCACGGTCGTCATAGGCGATGGTATAGCCGAGCAGCGAGGTCGTGCGCTTGCCGATCGCGTCGCACAGATAGCGGCCCGCGACGAGCGGGTCGCAATTGTCGCCGAAATAATAGATCGAGCGGTCGAGCGTGACATCGTCGAAATTGAGGCTGTAGCGGCCGAACGCCGACAGATATTCGGTGAGCGGCACGCCGACGGTGATCTGGGCGCCGGTCGTCACCTGCTGGAAGGTCGTGCGGCGGTCGTTGTCGATGAAGTTGAACGAGTTCAAGTCGCGGCGATAGACGCTGCCGCCGATCGAGATGTTGCGGTCGAACAGATAGGGCTCGGTGAAACCGAGTTCGACCGATTTTGAATAGCTCGAATAATTGACCGACGCCTGCAGCTGCTGACCAAGGCCGCGGAAGTTGCGCTGACGGACCGACGCCTGGAGCAGGAAATTCTCGATCGACGAGAAACCCGCCGACAGCGAGAGTTCGCCGGTCGGCTTTTCCTCGACGTTGGTTTCCAGGATGATGCGGTCGGGGGCGCTGCCCTCCTTGCGCTCTATCTCCAGATTTTCCTGGAAATAGCCGAGGCTGTTGATGCGGTTCTCGGTGCGCTTGACGCCGAAGCTGTTGAAGGCGTCGCCCTCGTTCAGGCGAAATTCGCGGCGCACGACCTTGTCCTGCGTCAGCGTGTTGCCGTTGACGTCGATGCGCTCGACGTACGTCCGCGGGCTCTCGGCGACGTTGAAGGTGATGTCCATCGTCCGCGTTTCGGGGTCGCGGCGGAATTCGGGGTTGATGTCGGCAAAGGCGTAGCCGAACAGGCCCGCGGTCTCGCTGAGACTTTCGACCGTGTCTTCGACCTGCTTGGCGTCGTACCAGTCGCCGGTCTTCATCGGCAGCAGCGTCTTCAGCGTTTCGGGCCGGAAATCGCGCAGCTCGCTTTCGACGTCGACCTTGCCGAATTTGTAGCGTTCGCCTTCCTCGACCACATAGGTGATGATGAAGTCCTGCTTGTTGCTGGTCAGCTCGGCGACCGCCGAAATCACCCGGAAGTCAGCATAGCCGTTCGACAGGTAGAACAGGCGAATCTTCTGCTGGTCATAGGCCAAGCGGTCGGGATCGTAGCTGGTGTTCGACGACAGGATCGTCAGCAGCCCCGATTCCTTGGTCGCCATCTCGTCCTTGAGGTCGCCGTCGCTGAACTTCTCGTTGCCGATGATGTTGATCTGGCGGACCTTCGACTTCGGCCCCTCGTTGATTTCGAAGACGACGTCGACGCGGTTCTGGTCGAGCGACACCATCTTGGGCTCGACCGTCGCGGCGAAGCGGCCCTGGCGCTTGTAAAGCTCGATGATGCGCGCGACGTCGGCGCGGACCTTCGACCGGGTGAAGATCTGGCGCGGCGCGAGCTTGATCTCGGGACGGATCTTGTCTTCCTTGAGGCGCTTGTTGCCCTCCAGGATGACACGGTTGATCACCGGATTTTCCACGACCTGGATCGTCAACGCGCCATTGTCGTCGTTGATCTGGAAATCCTTGAACAATTCGGTCGCGGCAAGGTCCTTGAGCGCCTGGTCGAGCGTCGCGCGGTTGTAGGTCTGGCCGACACGCAGGCGCAGGTACGACAGGATCGTCTGCGCCTCAAGCCGCTGATTGCCGGTGACGGTGATCGAACGGACGGTGGTCGCCGCGGGGACGGCCTCGGCGGCGGGTGCCGGAACGGTCGGCGCGGGGACGACGGGAGGCTGGACGCCCTGGGCCAGCGCGGGGCCAGCAAGCATCGTTCCAGCCATGAGGAACGCAGCCAAACGCGCCTGCGCCGAAAATTTCTGTGAAGCCACGCTGTTCATCCCGCAAAAATACTCAAAAAAGCGACAAACCCGCTTGCCCACGGGTCCGCGCGCACTCCTGCCCCAGTCCGCTTATCCAATCAAGCGCGCGATCCGGTCCCAAACCCCGATTGAGCCCAAATCGTTGAAAGTCACGACCAGCATCAGCGTGACGATCGCCGCAAAGCCGAAACGAAAGGCCCATTCCTGGGCCTGCGGGGGCGCCGGCCGCCGCCGCACCGCTTCATAACCGTAAAAAAGCAAATGGCCACCATCGAGCATCGGCAATGGCA
The DNA here is from genome assembly GCF_001984035.1 of Sphingopyxis sp. QXT-31. NCBI lineage: Bacteria > Pseudomonadati > Pseudomonadota > Alphaproteobacteria > Sphingomonadales > Sphingopyxidaceae > Sphingopyxis > Sphingopyxis sp. QXT-31. The sequence continues at coordinate 2,113,694 of NZ_CP019449.1, forward strand.
ACAGATTTATGAACCCCAGATTGATGGAGATCAGTGCGATGAAGAAGATCAGCGCCTCGGGGCCCAGCGTCGCCGCCTCGCCCGAAACCTTGGCGATCTTGACCGGCCCGCTGAGGTCCTTGATCGAGCGGTTGCCGGTGAGGAACTGGCCGAGGACCTCGAGCGTCTGGCGCACGATCTGGGCCGTCTGGCGGACCGCCACCCGGGGCGCCTCGATCAGTGGCACGGGCTCGAAGACCGGCGGTCCTGGTGAAATGCCGATAACCGCGCGTTCGACATTATTGCCGAACGGATCCTTTTCCTTGATCAGGCGCGGCGCGATGGGGATCGTCCGCTCGACCCCGGCGCGCTCGACCTGAACGTCCATGATCTCGCCCGGACGGTGAACAACGGCCATCTGGATGTCGGTGAAGCGCTCCATCGCACGGCCGTCGATCGACACGATGCGGTCGCCAGGCGCCAAACCCGCAACGGCCGCGGCGGAGCGGGGCTGGACCTGACCGACAACCGCCGGGTTGGTCGCTATCCCGCCGATCCACGCGAAGCCAGCGAGGATCAGGATCGCGAAGAGAAAATTGGTCACCGGTCCCGCGGCGACGATCAGCGCGCGTTTCCACACCGGTTGGGCGGGAAAGGTGTGCGAGCGCTCGTCCGCCGGCAGGTTCTGCCACTCGGCGTCGGGCTGGCTGACCGCGTCGCGGTCGCCGGCGAACTGGACATAGCCGCCGAGCGGCAGCCAGCCGATCTTCCATTCGGTGCCGCGCTTGTCGGTCCAGCCGAGGATGCGGCGGCCGAAACCGATCGAAAAGGTGTCCGCCTTCACCCCGCACCAGCGCCCGACGATATAATGGCCATATTCGTGCACGAACACGAGCGGGCCGAGCACGACCAGAAAGGCCAGCACGGTGAAGAGGAAACCCGGGGACTCAAGCATGTTCGTATCGGTCCACAAAATGCTGCGCAGCCGCGCGCGATGACGCATCGACGCTGAATATGTCGTGAAGCGAGGCCGGGGCGGCGGGCGCGTCGGCATCGAGCACGCGCCGCACCGTATCGACGATCGCGGGAAAGGAAATGCGTCCCGCGAGGAAGGCGGCGACCGCCACCTCGTTCGCGGCGTTGAGCTGCGCCGGGCGCGCACCGCCCTCGGCGATCGCCGCACGGCAGAGTGCGGTGGCAGGAAAACGCTCCTCGTCGGGCGCCTCGAAATCGAGCCGCGCGATGCGCGCAAGGTCGAGCGGTGCGCACGGCGTCGCCATGCGATCGGGCCAGGCGAGCGCGCTGGCGATGGGAATCCGCATGTCGGGCGAGCCCAGCTGCGCGAGTGTCGAGCAGTCGACATATTCGACGAGGCTGTGGATTACCGATTGCGGGTGGACGAGGATCTCGATGCGGTCGAGCCCGACCGGGAACAGGTGAAACGCCTCGATGAGTTCGAGGCCCTTGTTCATCATCGTCGCCGAATCGACGCTGATCTTCGCGCCCATCGACCAGTTGGGATGCGCAACCGCCTGCGCCGGGGTGACGCGGGCCATGTCGGCGGCGCTCATCGTGCGGAACGGCCCGCCGCTCGCGGTCAGGATGATCCGGCGCACCTGCTCGATCCGCCCGCCTGCGAGGCACTGGAAGATCGCATTATGCTCGCTGTCGACCGGCAGGATCGGCGCGCCCGACGCGCGCGACGCCGCGGTCATCACCGCGCCCGCCGAGACTAAGGCTTCCTTGTTGGCGAGCGCGACCGGGGTGCCCGCTTCGAGCGCGGCCATCGTCGGCGCGAGCCCCGCGCAGCCGACGATCGCCGCCATCACGAGGTCGGTAGGCGCCTCGGCCGCCGCGACCAGCGCATCGGCGCCGGCGGCGGCTTCGATGCCGGTTCCGGCGAGCGCCTCGGCAAGGTCCGCGTAGCGCGCCTCGTCAGCGATCACCGCGAGCGCGGGGCGGAATTCCTGCGCGAGCTTCGCCAGCTCGGCGACGTCGCTGTTCGCGGTGAGCACCGCGACCGACCAGGTCTCGCCGTCGCGGCGCACGAGATCGAGGGTCGATTGCCCGACCGATCCCGTGGCACCGAACAGCGAGAGGCGGCGCGTCATCTCAGTGAACCGTTCGCACGACGAGTTCGCCCGCGAAAGCAAGCCCGCCGAGGATCAGCGCGACCGGCAGCAGCCCATCGACGCGGTCGAAGATGCCGCCATGGCCGGGGATCAGCTTGCCCGAATCCTTGACCCCGGCGCGGCGCTTCATCCAGCTCTCGCCGAGGTCGCCGAGCTGCGAAAGCAGGCCCATGACAAGGCCGATCCACAAAGGCACACCGACGATGTCCGCGCGGTCACCGAGCGTCGCACCGACCACCAGCGCCGCGATCATGCCGCCGAACAGCCCCGACCAGGTCTTTGCCGGGCTGATCTTCGGGGCCAGCCGCGCGCCGCCGAAGGCCCGTCCGGCGAAATAGGCGCCGATGTCGCTCGCCCACACCATCGCGAACACCCACAAGGCCGCGGTCATGCCGAGCGTGTCGCGGATGAACCACAGGCCCCCGACCGCGCCGATGGTCAGTAGCGGACCGAGGACAAAGAGCGCGCCCTTCGCGCCGCCCGACAGCGTCATCGCGCGCACCAGCGCGAACCATTCGACGAGCAGCAGCGCGCCGCCGACGAGCAGCAGCAGCGCAAAGGCGATGCCCCCGAACCATAAGGCCGCGGCCGCGATGACCAGCAGCACGATCGCCGATCCAACGCGCACCATCAAATCCGATTTGCCCGCTGCCATGATCTTAAAGTCCCCCGTAGCGGCGTTCGCGCCGCGCAAATTGGTCGAGCGCCGCCTGCAGATCGGCGGGTGCGAAATCGGGCCAGAGCTTGTCGGTGAAATAGAGCTCGGCATAGGCCGACTGCCAGAGCAGGAAATTCGACAGCCGCACCTCGCCCGAAGTGCGGATGAGCAGGTCGAGGGGCGGCATGTCGGCGGTGTCGAGATGCGCCTCGATCGCCTCGGCAGTGATCGCCCCTTCGGAGGCGGCGGCAGTCGCCGCACGCACCAGTTCGTCCTGCGCGCCATAATTGAGCGCAACCGCGAGCGTCGTACGCTTGTTCCCCGAGGTACGTTCGAGCGCTTTGTCGATCAGCGCGACGACGTCGGGCGCGAGCGCGCGCCAGTCGCCGATGACCTTCAATTTCACATCGTTCGCGGCGAATTCGTCGAGATCGGAGAGGATGAAGCGTTTCATTAGCCCCATCAGGTCGTTGATCTCGTCCTCGGGCCGTTTCCAATTTTCGGAAGAGAAGGCGTAGAGCGTCAGCGCCTCCAGCCCCATGTCGCCCGCGGCGCGGACGATCGTACGCACCGCCTCGACCCCGGCCTTGTGCCCGGCGACGCGCGGCAGCAGCCGCTTCTTCGCCCAGCGGCCGTTGCCGTCCATGATGATCGCGACGTGGCGCGCACCTTGATTCTGAATCGTCACAAGAGCCTCAGAGCCCGTTCGTGTCGAGCGAAGTCGAGACACGTGAAGTCTGGCGCGAACCCGGCGTGTCTCGACTTCGCTCGACACGAACGGAAAAAGGGTGCGGCCTCGACAGCACTAGCCCAGGATTTCCTTTTCCTTGGCGGTCGCGGCGGTGTCGATTTCGGCGATCGTCGCGTCGGTCAGCTTCTGCACCTCGGTTTCGTGGCGCTTGCGCTCGTCCTCGCTGATTTCCTTCTTATTCTCGTCGGCCTTGAGACTGTCCATGCCGTCGCGGCGGACGTTGCGCACCGCGACGCGGGCCTTTTCGGCATATTGGCCGGCGAGCTTCGACAGCTCTTTGCGGCGCTCCTGCGTCATTTCGGGGATCGGCAGGCGCAGCGTCTGGCCGTCGACGATCGGGTTGAGGCCGAGACCCGCCGAGCGGATCGCCTTGTCGACCGGGCCGACGTTCGACTTGTCCCATACCTGCACCGACAGCATGCGCGGTTCGGGGGCGCTGACCGAGGCGACCTGGTTCAGCGGCATGTGGCTGCCATAGACCTCGACCGTCACCGGATCGAGCAGCGCGGTGTGCGCGCGGCCGGTGCGCAGGCCCGAAAGATCGCTCTTCAGCGATTCGACCGCGCCGTGCATGCGGCGCTCGAGGTCGGCCTTGTCATATTTCGCCATGATGTCTTCCTCTCTTATGCGTGTCCGGCGGCGTCGCTGACGACGGTCGAGACACCCTCACCCGCCAGCACGCGCGCCAGATTGCCCGCTTCGCGAATGTTGAACACCACGATCGGGATATGATTGTCGCGGCACAGCGCCACCGCGCTGGCGTCCATCACCTTCAGATTGTCGGCGAGCACGCGGTCGTAGCTGAGTGTGTCGTAGCGCACCGCATTCTTATCCTGCTTGGGATCGGCGTTATAGACGCCGTCGACGCTGGTGCCCTTCAAGAGCGCGTCGCACTTCATCTCGGCGGCGCGGAGCGCGGCGCCGCTGTCGGTGGTGAAATAAGGTGCGCCGACGCCCGCGGCGAAGATCACGACGCGCCCTTTTTCCAGGTGGCGTTCGGCGCGGCGGCGGATCACCGGCTCGCACACTTTGTCCATCTCGATCGCCGACTGGACGCGCGTCTCGACGCCGAGCTGCTCGAGCGCATTTTGCATCGCGAGCGCGTTCATCACCGTCGCGAGCATGCCCATATAATCGGCCTGCGCACGGTCCATGCCCTTGGCGGCGCCCGCCATGCCGCGGAAGATGTTGCCGCCGCCGATGACGAGGCAGATTTCGAGCCCGCTATCCTTGGCCTGCTTGACCTCGGCCGCCATGCTCGCGACCGTCTCGGGGTCGATGCCGAAGGGGGTCGAACCCATCAGCGCCTCGCCCGACAGCTTGAGCAAAATGCGTTTCATGCCGGGCAATGCCATGTCGGGGGGAACCTCTCGCTACTCTATATATGCGAATGGCGCGCACCCTAGAGCGGGCACGCGCCATTGCCAAGCGGACTGCCGCGCAACTGCACGGCAATCCGGCGTTTCTTTTTATACGCCGGCGACCGCCGCGACTTCCGCCGCGAAATCGCTTTCTTCCTTCTCGATGCCTTCGCCGAGCTGGAAGCGGGTGAAACCCTTGAGCGTGATCGTCGCACCGACGTCCTTGCCGGCGGCCGCGACGACTTCGGCGACCGGGGTCTTGCCGTCCATCACGAACAGCTGCGACAGCAGTGCGTTTTCCTTGCGGAACTTGGCGATGCCGCCGTCCACCATCTTGGCGACGATGTCGGCGGGCTTGCCCGACTGGGCGGCCTTTTCTTCGGCGATCGCACGTTCGCGCGCGACGAGGTCGGCGTCGAGGTCGTCGCCGTTCAGCGCCAGCGGGTTAGCGGCGGCGACGTGCATCGCCAGCTGCTTGCCCAGCGGTTCGAGAACGTCGGCACCGGCGGTCGATTCGAGCGCGACGAGCACGCCGATCTTGCCCATGCCCGGCGCCGCGGCGTTGTGGACATAGGCGGTCACGACGCCCGAGTTCACCGACATGATCGCCGAGCGGCGCAGCGACTGGTTCTCGCCGATGGTGGCGATGTTCTGCGTCAGCGCCTCGGCGACGGTGCCGCCCGAGGGATAGCTCGCAGCGCCCAGCGCCTCGATGTCGGTGATGCTGCCGGCGAGCGCCACGTTGGTGACGTCGCGGACGAAGGTCTGGAACTGTTCGTTCTTGGCGACGAAGTCGGTTTCGCTGTTGACCTCGACCATCGCGCCGCGGGTGCCGTCGGTGGCGACACCGACCAGGCCCTCGGCGGCGACGCGGCCGGCCTTCTTGGCGGCGGCGGCGAGGCCCTTGGTGCGCAACCAGTCGATCGACGCTTCGATGTCGCCGTTGTTCTCGGCGAGCGCCTTCTTGCAATCCATCATGCCCGCGCCGGTGCGGTCGCGCAGTTCCTTGACGAGAGCGGCCGTAATCTCAGCCATGATCTATTCCTTTCAAAGGGGCAGGCGCGGTTCGGCCTGCGGGACGCCCGCGCGCATGGCGGGGCGATAAGTCAATGCGATGACAGGGACGGCGCGCACCAAGCGGCGCCGTCCCCGCATCCGCAGAGCGGATTAGGCGTCGCTCTGACGTTCGGTTTCGGCAGCCGCTTCGGGCGGAACCTGCTCGTCTTCGGTCACCGGAGCGGCAGCTTCGGCAGCCGGGACTTCCTCGACGGCCGGGGCCGCTTCTTCGGTCAGCACGGGCTCGGCGACGGGGTTCACCGCAGCGCCAAGGTCCTCGCCGCGATCGGCGCGGGCCTGCTGGCCACCACGCGTCGCCGCCTGGGCGATCGCATCGCAATAGAGGCGGATGGCGCGCGCGGCGTCATCGTTCGCCGGAACCGGGAAGGCGATGCCATCGGGCGAGACGTTCGAATCGAGGATCGCGACGACGGGGATACCGAGAACATTGGCTTCCTTGATCGCCAGCTCTTCCTTGTTCGCGTCGATCACGAACATCACGTCGGGAATGCCGCCCATGTCGCGGATGCCGCCGAGCGACATTTCGAGCTTGTCGCGTTCGCGGGTGCGGTTGAGCACTTCCTTCTTGGTGAGGCCCGAGGTGTCGCCCGAAAGCTGCTCTTCGAGCGTCTTGAGACGCTTAATCGAGTTCGAAATCGTCTTCCAGTTGGTGAGCATGCCGCCCAGCCAGCGGTGGTTGACGAAATGCTGGCCCGAGGCGCGAGCCGCATCGGCGATCGGGCCCTGCGCCTGGCGCTTGGTGCCGACGAACAGCACCTTGCCGCCCGAGGCCGCCGAAGAAGCGACGAATTCGAGCGCGCGCGCGAAGAGCGGCACGGTCTGCGACAGGTCGAGAATGTGGATGCCGTTGCGCGCGCCGAAGATATACGGCTTCATGCGCGGGTTCCAGCGGTGGGTCTGGTGGCCGAAGTGGGCGCCAGCTTCGATAAGATTCTGCATCGTGACGACAGGTGCCGCCATGGTCTTTCTCCTTCCGGTTGGTCCTCTGGAAAGCAAGAACCGAGGTCCGCAAGCGGATGACCCGGCACCGGTTATGTGCGCCTTCCATGTGGAATGGGCGGGCCGTTAACCGCAGCGGGGGTCAAAAGCAAGGGCCAAGGAGCGTTTTTCGCCGCATCGGTGACCAACTCGCGCGCGGCGGACGGACTCGTCCCGGCGACAAAATGACTCCATTCGTCGCAAATAGCTTGAGAACAAAACGGGAACATGGAACGATTTGCGTAACGAAACCGTCACCGATGGACATGGTTTCGCACAAAGAAACCGGAAGGACAAGATGATGGTTCAGGTCGCTGCCGCTCTACTCTTCGCCATTGCCGCCGGGCTGGGCATCACCGTGATCCTCGCGATGCTCAAGACCAACGAGAATGCGATTCTCTCGTCGCTGCTCGGCGAAGGCGCCTTTCCGATGCAGAACGCCCCGCAGCCGGGCCCCGCAACCAATGTCGTGAAGCTGCGCCAGCGCGGCGATCGCCGCACCGCGCCCCGCCCCGCCCGGCTGACCGGTCGCGCCGAGCCTCAGCTCAGCCGCGCCGCCTGACCCGCGCGTAGCTGGCGATGCCGAAAGGCAGCAGCGTCAGATAGATGGCGCACACCCCGAGGAGCGTCCACCAGGGCGCGGTCACCAGCGCCGCGCCGAACAGCCCCACGCCTGCCAGCGCGAACAGCCGCCATGAGCGGCGAAGGCGGAAGGACGACCAGCTGTAGGTCGGGATCGCCGAGATCATCAGCATCGCGACGCCGACCGCCCAAGGCATCACGACATACCACTCACGAAACAGGTCGTTTTCGGTCACCAGCCACAGATAGACGGGGACGAAGGACAAGCCGGCACCCGCGGGCGCCGGAATGCCGGTCATGAAGCCCGCCGACTTGTGCGGCTGGAAATCGGCATCCATGCGCGAATTGAAGCGCGCGAGGCGGAGCGCGCAGCAGACCGCGAGCGCGAGCGCCGCGGTCCAGCCGAATTTCGGGGCATATTGCAGCGACCACAGGAACAGGATCATCGCCGGCGAAACGCCGAAGGCGATGACGTCGGACAGCGAATCGAGCTCGGCGCCGAACTTGCTCTGCGCGCGAAGCAGCCGGGCGATGCGCCCGTCCATGCCGTCGAGCACGCCGGCGACGATGATCATCGTGATCGCCGCTGCCCATTCGCCGTCGATGCCGAAACGGACCCCGGTCAGACCCGAACAGAGCGCGAGGATCGTGATCGCGTTGGGGACGAAAGCGCGCAGCGGAATTCCGCCGATGCGGCGCCCCGCGGCATCCGCTGGAACCTCCTCGCGCTCGGTCATCTTACTGCCCGATACCGTCGATGACCGCAGACGTTCCGATGCGCGCAACGACGGTTTCGCCCGCCAGCGTGCGCTGGCCGAGCAGCACCTGCGGCGTGGTGCCCGCGGGCAGATAGACGTCGACGCGGCTGCCGAAGCGGATCAGCCCGATGCGCTGGCCGGTCGAAACCTCCTGCCCCATGCTGACGAAGGGCAGGATGCGCCGCGCGACGAGCCCGGCGATCTGGGTGAAACCGACGCGCAGGCCGTCGGCGCGCTCGACGACGAAATGCTGGCGCTCATTCTCCTCGCTCGCCTTGTCGAGGTCGGCGTTGACGAATTTGCCGGGGATATAGACGATCTTGCGCAGCGTGCCGGCGATCGGGGTGCGGTTGATGTGGACGTCGAACACGCTCATGAAGATCGAGACGCGCAGCATCGGCGCGGCGCCGAGCCCATCGGCGCCCGCGATCTCCGGCGGCGGGGGCACTTCGGCGATCTGCGTGATCAGCCCGTCGGCGGGCGCGACGATATAATCGGCGCCCACCGGGGTGATGCGCACCGGATCGCGAAAGAAAGCCGCGACCCACGCGGTGACGCCGAGCATCAGCCAAGGCACGATCGGCCAGCCGAGCAGGAAGAAGCAGAGGGTGACGATGGCCGCGATCAGGACGAATTTGCGTCCCTCGGGATGGATCGAGGGCCAGTGCCACTTGATACCGCCACCGGGGCGGTTGGAAGAGATGGAAGACATGGGGCTTCTTCTAGGGTCGAGCTGTCCTACTGACAACGGAATAAGCCGCGCGATGTTCCCCCAATCGCTCCACCGTGACGTTTGACCAACGCCTCGGCTTTGCCTAAGGCCCGCTGCAACTCGACTCCCCAAGGAAAAGGCACGCATATGGGCAAGATCAAGGTAGCGAACCCGGTCGTCGAACTCGACGGCGACGAAATGACGCGGATCATCTGGCAGTGGATTCGCGAGCGCCTGATCCTCCCCTATCTCGACGTCGACCTCCACTATTACGACCTCGGCATCGAGGAGCGCGACCGCACCGACGACAAGATCACCGTCGAGGCTGCGAACGCGATCAAGAAATATGGCGTGGGCGTGAAATGCGCCACGATCACCCCCGACGAACAGCGCGTCGAAGAATTCGGGCTCAAGAAGATGTGGAAGTCGCCGAACGGCACGATCCGCAACATCCTGGGCGGCGTGGTGTTCCGCGAGCCGATCGTCATGAAGAACGTGCCCCGGCTCGTCCCCGGCTGGACCGACCCGATCGTCGTCGGCCGCCACGCCTTCGGCGACCAGTATAAGGCGACCGATTTCCGCGTCCCCGGCCCGGGCAAGCTGCGCCTGGTGTTCGAAGGCGAGGACGGCACGCTGATCGACGAGGAGGTGTTCCACTTCCCCTCGTCGGGCGTCGCGATGGGCATGTACAACCTCGACGATTCGATCCGCGACTTCGCGCGCGCCAGCCTGAACTATGGCCTCGCCCGCGAATGGCCGGTGTATCTGTCGACCAAGAACACGATCCTCAAGGCCTATGACGGCCGCTTCAAGGACCTGTTCGAGGAAGTGTTCAACGCCGAATTCAAGGCGCAGTTCGACGCGCTCGGCATCGTCTACGAGCACCGCCTGATCGACGACATGGTCGCCTCGGCGCTCAAATGGTCGGGCAAGTTCGTCTGGGCCTGCAAGAATTACGACGGCGACGTCCAGTCGGATACGGTCGCGCAGGGCTTCGGCTCGCTCGGCCTGATGACCAGCGTACTGATGACCCCCGACGGCCAGACGGTCGAATCCGAAGCCGCGCACGGCACCGTCACGCGCCACTATCGTATGCACCAGCAGGGCAAGGCGACCTCGACCAACCCGATCGCCTCGATCTTCGCCTGGACCGGCGGGCTCAAGCACCGCGGCAAGCTCGACGACAACGCCGCGCTGATCAAGTTCGCCGACGACCTCGAAAAGGTCTGCGTCGCGACGGTCGAAAGCGGCAAGATGACCAAGGATCTCGCGCTGCTGATCGGCCCCGACCAGAACTGGCTGACCACCGAGGGCTTCTTCGAGGCGATCGTCGACAACCTCGAAGCCAAGATGGGTAGCTGATCCCACTTCCTTCCCCCTCGATGGGGGAAGGATACGGAGCCTTGCGCCGTGGGCGCTAGGCGCAGTTGGATGGGGGTGAGGGTGCGTCCTTGCACCTTTGCCTCGGGCCGAGAGTCCACCCCCACCGCTGCGACTAACGAACAAGTTCGTAAGTCTCGCTGCCTCCCCCATCGAGGGGGAGGTATTCCGCGATTTAGCTATCTAGCCAAGGGGGGCCGGCCTGCATAAGGTCGGCCCTTATGGTATCGGAAACAGAAACTTCGCTCATCGGCGACGCGCTGGTGGTGCTGGGCGCGGCGGGCATCGTCATTCCCGCCTTCGCCCGCTTTCGCCTGCCGCCGGTGATCGGCTTCATCCTCGTGGGCTTGCTGGTAGGGCCGTCGGGGCTGGGGTCGCTGACCGGGGACTATCCCTGGTTACAGCATGTCACCATCGGATCGGCCGAGGAAATAGCGCTGTTCGCCGAGCTTGGTATCGTGCTGCTGCTCTTCTCGATCGGGCTCGAACTGTCGTTTCGCCGCCTGTGGCAATTGCGCAAGCTGGTATTCGGCATCGGCGCCGCCGAACTTGCGCTGGGCGGCATCATTTTGGGTACCGCGCTGCTCTTGTTCGGCAATCTGTCGACCGCCGCCGCTTACGGTCTCGGCATCGCGCTCGCCCTCTCCTCGACAGCGCTGGTCCTGCCGATCGCGGGCACCAAGTCGGCGGTCGGCAAATCGGCCTTTTCGATGCTGCTCTTCGAGGATCTGGCGCTCGTCCCGATCATCTTCATCCTCGCCGCGCTGTCGCCGACCGCGTCGGGTGACAGCGCCGAACTGCTGCTGACGACGCTATGGCAGGGCGTCCTTGTAGTCGCCGGGCTCGCCATTGGCGGCTGGTTCCTGCTGCCCAAGATCTTCGCGCAGGCCGCCCGCGCCAAGGACCCCGAGCTGTTCCTCGCCGCGAGCCTGCTGGTCGTCATCGTCGCGGCGCTGGCGACCGCCGCGGTCGGATTGTCGCCGATCGTCGGCGCGCTGCTCGCGGGCCTGATGATCGCCGAGACCGAATATCATGAAGAGGTCGAGGCGATCACCGCGCCCTTCAAGGGCCTCGCGCTCGGGGTTTTCCTGATCAGCGTCGGCATGGGGCTGAATATCAAGACCATCGCGGCGCTGTGGCCGCTGCTGATCGGCGCGGTCGTCGGGGTCGTGCTGGTCAAGGCGCTGGTCACCGCCGCGCTGCTGCGCTTCTCGGGCGTTGCCCGGCGCGGCACCGCGGCCGAAGTCGGCTTGCTGATGGCGAGCCCGTCCGAAACCACCCTTATCGTGCTCGCCACCGCGCTGCAGGCGCAGTTGATCAGCCGCGGCACCGCCGAATTCTGGCAGATCGTCACCGCGATCGGGCTGACGATCACGCCCCTGTTGGCGCGCGTCGGCCACGACATCGCGCGGCGGATCGAGATGCGCAGCGGCGAGAGCCAGGACGAGGATACGCCCGAGGGTCGTACCGTCGTCGTCGGTTTCGGACGCGTCGGCCACACTGTCGCGCAATTGCTGCGCGAGCATGGCCGGCCTTACATCGCGGTCGACGCCGACATCGACACCGTCGCGGCGGCGCGGCGCGAGGGCTTCATCGTGCGCTTCGCCGACGTCGCGCGCCCGGGCAGCCTCGACAAGCTGGGCATCGAGAGCGCGCATGCCATCGTGCTGACGATGGACGATCCGGTGCAACAGCTGCGCATGACCAAGGCGATGCGCCGTAAATATCCCGACCTGCCGATCATCAGCCGCGCGCGCGATTCGGACCATGCCGCCGCGCTCTATCAGGCGGGCGCGACCGACGCGGTGCCCGAGACGCTCGAAAGCTCGCTGCAGCTCGCCGAGGCGGTGCTGATCGACCTGGGTGTCGCGATGGGACCGGTGATCGCCTCGATCCACGACGTACGCGCCAAGATGCGGCACGAGATCATGACCAAGGGCGAACTCGAGCGCGAACCGCGCATCCGCCGGGTGCGGCGCCCGATCGAGGGCAGCGATCGGGGCTAGCGCCCGCCCGCCGCCCCGGCCGGCTTGCTGAGCGCCGAAGCTTCGGCGAGCGTCATCCCAGCGGGCAGGATCGCCAGCGACCATTGTTTCGCGGGAACCAGATATTGCTTCGCGAGCCGCTGGATATCCCCGGCGGTCACCGCGGCGATATCCTGCTCCATCGACAGCGCCGATGCGGCGACGCGCGGGTCGCGCGTCGCGCCTTCGAGCAGATACATCCAATAGACATTGCCCGTCGAGGCGCGCGTCACCTGTTCGCGGATCGGCCCTGCGTTGCGCGCAAGTTCGTCGGCGCCGACCGGATTGGCCGCAAGGTCGGCGGCGATGTCGCGCGCGATCGCATAGAAGCCGTCGATGTCCTTGGGCGCGAGCAGGCTACCGACGAGCAGGTAGCCGCCGGTGTCGAAACCCGTCGGCCAGTGATTGTCCACGACTGGGCCATAGCTCGCGCCCTGATCGGCGCGGAGACGATCGAACAGCCGGTCGTTGAAGATCGCACCGAGCACGTCGAACGCGCGCGCATCGCGCGGATTGGCGAGGCCGCCGCTGGTCGGCCAAGCGGTCATCGCCGCAGCCTGTCCCTTGTCGCCGCGGTGATAGGCGAGCGCGGGGGTCGCGACATGCGGCGCGAAAGCGACGGTCTGCCCGCCCACGGGCAGGATAGGCTTGCGCGGGGCGAGCGCACCCAGCGTTTCCGAAAGGATCTTGCGATAATCGACCGTCGACAGGTCGCCGAAGACCTGTACCTCGATCGGCCCGCTCGCGAGCCGCGGTTCCCAGAAGGCGCGGAAGGCGGCGGGAGTTAAGGCCTCAATCGCCGCCTTGTCGGGGGGCGACCAGCGCTTGTCGTCGGCGGTCAGCCAGCCGCGCAGATTGCGGTCGAGTACCGCGTTCGGCGTCGCATCGTTGAGGTCATAGCCGGTAAGGTAACCGATGCGCAGCCGTTCGACCGGCGCGGCGTCCCAGCGCGGGCTGGCGAGCTTCGCCGCGATCAGCCGCAGCTGGTCGTCGAGATCCTCGGGCTTGCTCTCGGCCGACAGTTCGAAGGCGTCGTCGTCGATCGCGAAATTGAGTTGGATCTGGCGCCCGTTCGTGATCGCGTCGATCTCGTTCTGCCCCCACGGGCCGACGCCGCTCGCGACCACGGCATAGTCGCCGGTCCACAGCAGGTTGGGCTCGTTCGCGGCGACGCTGCGGTTGCCGGTTCCGAAGCGCACGTTGACGCGCACCTTGCCCGGCTCGACCATATTGTTCGAGACGAGCGCGGTGACGCCATTGCCGAACTCGAGCCGCTCGGCGCGCAGCCCCAGCAAACGCTCGCTCTTCACGACCGGCGTCGGGGTGCCGAGCGCGGGCAGCTGATTGAAATTGACGTCGGCGGCGGCGAGCCGGTCGTCGCGGATCACCGCGGGCGCCTTGAGCGCGGCGAGCAGCGCGGGCTGGCCGCCCGCGATCGGCGTCGGCGTGGTCAGCACGACGCGGGTCGCTTGGCCTGAGAAGATCGCCTTGCTGATCTGGAGCATCACTTCGGGCGTCGCCGAAGCGCGGATCGCGGAGAACATGTCGACCTGCCCCTGCGGGCTGGTCACCGTCTCGCCGATATCGACCGCACGCACCATGTCGTCGGCGAGTCGCGCGCCAGGCTCGTTGCGCGCATTCTGCAGCTCCTTGACGAGGAACGCCTGGATCTCGTTCGCCTCGCGGTCGATATCGGCCTGCGAGGGCGGGTTCTGCGTCGCGTCGGCGATCACGCCGCGGACGTCGGCGAGCGCGGCCTTCCAGTCGCCGAGCGGCACGATCTGCGCCAGCGTGACGTCGGCGCTGCGGCTGACATATTGCTGCTCGGCGGTGGCGACCAGATAGCTGCCGCCGGCCCGCGCGCGATTTTCGAGCCGCCGGTTGACCAGCGCGATCGACAGGAATTCGAGATAGAGGCGCCGGGTGTTCTCGACCGTGTCGATACGCTTCACCCATGGGCGCAGCGTCGCCAATGTCAGCGCCAGCGGCTGATTGGGCTCGACGATCTGCAGCGCGGCGGGCGCCTTCGGATCGGGCTTGCCGAAATCGGGGGCCTTGGGCGGAGGACCGTCGGCTTTCCAGTCGCCATAATATTTGGCGATCAGCCGCGCGAATTCAGCCGGGTCGCCGTCGCCGACGATGACCACGACGGCGCGGTCGGGGCGGTACCAGCGGTCGTGAAACGCCTTGACGGTGTCGGCGCGCGCGGCGGCGAGTGATTCATAGGTGCCGATCGGCGACCGGTCGCCGAGCAATTGGCCGGCGAATAGATGCGCGTTGGTCGCGTCGGCGATCCGCTTCTGCGGCCCGTCCGATTCGCGCAGTTCGGACTGGACGACCCCGCGTTCGGCGGCGACCGCGGTGTCCGAGATCAGCGGCTCGCGCACCATGCCGGCGAGCAATTTCATGCTTTCGTCGAGCGTCGCCGCGGTCGCGCTCGGCAGGTCGAGTTGATAGGCGGTCTGCGTCGGCGTCGTCTGGGCGTTCGAATCGCTGCCGAAGCTGACCCCGAAGCGCTGCCAGATGCGCTTGGCTTCGCCGTCGGGAATATGCTCCGAACCGCGGAAGGTCAGATGTTCGAGCAGATGCGCAAAGCCGCGCTCGCCCTCGGTTTCGAACATCGACCCGACGTCCATGCGCACGCGGATCGACACCTGTCCCGGGGGCACGCCATTGTTGCGCACGGCATAACGCACGCCGTTGGGGAGGGTGCCGAACTGCCACGCGGTATCGCGCGGAATGTCGCTGCCCTCGTAGAGCCAGCTGTCGGGCTGGACCTGGACGGTGCCGGCCCCCTGCTGCGCGAGCGCGGCGGGCGACGCCGAAAGCAGGGCGGCGGCGATGCCGACGGCAAGGAAGGAACGGGCGAAGCGCGGGAGCGGCGCGGACAGGCTGGACATTGCCCCATCTTAACGCGTCCGAACCTTGCTCGCCACTGAACTGTCACGCCGCTTGCTCTCTTCGCCGCATCTGCCTAGCCCTTGGGCATGACCGATGCCCCTGCCCCACCCCTGATCGCCCTCGTCCAGATGACGAGCGGCATCGATCCCGAGACCAATCTGGCGGTGACGGACCGCGCGCTCGGCGCGGCGGCAGAGGCGGGCGCCATCATGGCCTTTTTACCCGAAATGTCGGTGCTGCTCGACCGCGACCGTGCGCGGTCGGCGGCACATATCGCGCGCGAGGAGGATAGCGCGTGGATCGCGACCTATGGCGCGATGGCACGGCGCCACGGGCTGTGGCTCCACACGGGATCGGCGCCCTTCCTGTCCGACGACGGCAGCCGCCGGGTCAATCGCAGCCATGTGATCGCCGCCGACGGCACGGTCGCGGCGCGCTACGACAAGATCCATATGTTCGACGTCTCGCTGCCCTCGGGCGAGAACTGGAGCGAATCGTCGAGCTATGCCGGCGGCGAGGCGCTGGTCGTGGTCGATACGCCCGTGGGCCGGCTGGGGCTCAGCATCTGTTACGACCTGCGCTTCCCCGAACTCTATCGCGCGTTGACCGAGCGCGGCGCCGAACTGCTCGCGATTCCCGCCGCCTTCACCGTCTCGACCGGCGAGGCGCACTGGCACGTCCTGATGCGCGCGCGGGCGATCGAGACCGGCTGCCATGTGCTCGCGGCGGCGCAGGCGGGAGTGCATGCCGACGGGCGATCGACCTATGGCCATAGCCTGGCGGTCGCGCCGTGGGGCGAGGTGCTGGGCGAAGCGCAGCCAGTGCCGGGCGAGGATTTCACGCTGGTGGTGGCGCCGGTCGACCGCGCCGCGACGGAGCGGGCGCGTCAGGCGATTCCACTGGCGCGGTCGCGGGCGAATCGCGCAGTTGACCTCTAGTCAAAGGGTGGCGCGGGGCGTGGGTCGCCGCGTGACATCTTTAAAGTTCAGGAAAGTTCAGCCCCGTGCGCGCGCCAGTTTGGACTTGGTGGCGCGATCATATCGGCCGGTCTGGCAACGAGCGCTTTTGTCCACCCGATGAAGGCTGGCACAGCCGGATAATGTAGGAAAGCCATATTTGCAGGCTACGTCGGTCTTGGGGTGGGAAGCTGCCGTAAAGCCCTCTCCCCTTGAGGGGAGAGGATAGCGCAGCTTGCTCGGTCAGGAGTTAGCGAAGCTTGGAGAGGGGTGCTTGGACGCCTCTGGCGGTCGGAAACCCCTCTCAACTACGGCTAGGCAGCAGGCTGCCAAGCCTGCGTATCTCTCCCCTCAAGGGGAGAGAGCATAACCCTGCGAACGTCCGCTCCCGCCCGATACCAGTCGCCCAGCACCCACACCCCGCGCATTACCAAGACGTGCAAAAGGCCCCGAGCTTAGCTCGGAGCCTTTTGAAACTCGTAGGTGACGAGCCGTTTACGGGCTGGTCGGGTCGTCGCTGTTGTTGCCGGCAGCGATCACGATACCACCGATGATAGCGATCAGCGCGAGGAGGGCGATGATCCAGCTGGAGCCTTCCAACTCGCTCTGGCCTTCAACAGCCGAAACGGCGCTGACGTCGTCGAACGACACCGCCGACATGGCCGGCGCGGCCGAAGCAGCAACCGGCGCTGCGAGCATCGAAGTCGCGGCGAGGGAGATCGCAGCTTTCTTGAGCAGGTTCATCATTTTCTCCATCCACTGGAATTTTGATCTTCTCGAATCGCTCCGGGGAATCGCCCCCAAACCGTTTCTGCCTCGCCCTTCTAGGCAGCACTGCCAGATATTGCAAGGCGTTTTGCCGTACTGCACCATTTCTTATGATTCTGCTAAACCTCGGGAAAATTGGTACCGTACTCTTCTGTCAACCGCGTCTTACTCGCTCGAAAGGCTCGCTCGTCACGGGATATCCCAAATGCTCCGGGATACACAGGCAAGACTCCCCATCGCGGCTTTCGATCCATGGCGTCACCAATTCGACCGGATGGGCGGCGGCATGTGCCGAAAATGCGATGAAATCATCAGCCTGCGCCAGCTTCTCGAGGTTGCGGCGCGTCGGGAAGATGATCGACACATCGCCGCGATCGGCCATGGCGAGCGTATCGCGCGCGCTGGCCCAGAAGATATGGCTGTGCTCGGCCTCCTCGATGGTCAGTTCATGGCCGTGCTCGGGCGCCTCGACCGCGAAAAAGCGCGTGTCGAAGGTGCGCGCTTCCTTGAAATTGGGGCACCAGCGCGCAAAAGGAACCAAGGCGTCAAGCTCGAGCCGGTCGCCACGCTCGGCCAGGATTTCGGACAGCAGCCGCTCGGAAAGCAAAGCCTGGCGCACCGCCGGAACCTCCGCCTCCCCGAGCGTCGGCCAGCCGACCGCGAGCCCGGTTTCCTCGAGCGTTTCGCGCAGCGCGGCGACGCGCGCCGCGCCGTCGGGGTCCATCTCGGCATAGCCGTGGTTATGCGCGACCAGATAGTCGTCGGGGTCGATCCGCCCGCCCGGAAACACCATCGCGCCCGCCGCGAAGGCCATGTTCGCGGCGCGTTTGACCATCAAAATCTCGTCGGGACCGCCGCCGTCGGACGGCCGCATGATGACGAGGGTGGCGGCGGGGATCGCGCCGTCGGGCAGTTTTTCCGTATCGCTCATTATCACCGGCGATAACCCTCTCGGTTGGACTTGTCATCCGGCATTGCCGACGCCGGGAGCCGGGTGCAAGATGGCAATCGCAAGATGTCGGTGGGAGCGGGTCGATGGGCATCGTAGAGATATTGGGCGTCGCGGGCAGCCTGAGCCTGCTCGCGGGCTGGCGGCTCTACCTCACCATCCTCGCCACCGGCATCGCGATGCATTTCGGCTGGCTGCCGCTGCCCGAGCATCTGCAGGCGCTGCAGATCCTGGCCAACCCCTGGGTGCTCGGCGTCGCGGGGGTCGGCACGCTCGCCGAATTCCTGGCGGACAAGATCGCGTGGGTCGATTCGGCATGGGATGCCGTCCACACGGTGATCCGCCCGCTGGGCGGCGCGCTGCTCGCGCTGGCGCTCGTCGACAGTTCGGACCCCGCGTGGCAGGTGATCGCCTTCCTGCTCGGCGGCGGCGGCGCGCTGGTCAGCCATGGTGCCAAGGCGACGACGCGCGCGGTGGTCAATGCCAGCCCCGAGCCGTTCAGCAATGTCGTGGTGTCGACCGGCGAGGATGTCGCGACGGGCGGGCTGCTGGCGCTCGCGATCGCCTATCCGCCGGTCGCGATCGTCATCACCGTGCTGATGCTGGTCGCAGGGGTGATCGTGATCATCGCGCTCCGGCGGTTGCTGCGGAATATCAAGGCGACGCTGAAACGCACGCTGGGCGACGAGCCGGCGGCCGAACCGCCGCTGGGCTGATCAGGCGGGCAGCAGGCTCTTCAGCGGCGTCTCTACGTCGGCGAGTTGCTCCGCCGCCGCGGCCAGCCCCGCGGTGACGAGCATCCGCCCTTGGACATAGTCCTTGGTGGCGTTGACGCAGTCGAGCGCGATGACCTTGCCGCCCTTCAGATAGACGATCGAGAAGCTGCGGTCCGCGGGGTTGCCGCGGAGCACCGCCTGGTCGTGGCCGGTCGACAGGCCCGCGGTCTGGAGCTTCAAATCATATTGGTTCGACCAGAACCAAGGGATGGCGTGATAGCGCGCCTCCTCGCCGCAGATGCCCTTGGCGACGACATTGGCCTGGTCGTTGGCATTCTGCACCGATTCCAGCCGGATGACCGCGCCCTCGGCAAAGTCGTTCTCGTGCGCGGCGCAGTCGCCGATCGCATAGATGTCGGGAAGATTGGTCTTGCAATGATGGTCGACGAGCACGCCGTTGCCGCCGTGCGCGCCCGCCGCGACAAGGGGTTCGACCGCGGGAACGATGCCGATACCGACGATGACCAGGTCGGCGGGAATGACCTCACCGGTGCCGAGGCGGACGCCGGTGACGCGGTCCGCGCCCTCGATCGCGACGACCTGGACGCCGAGGCGCAGGTCGACGCCATGATCGCGATGCTCCTTCTCGTAAAAGCGGGACAAATCCTCGCCCGCGACGCGCGCGAGCACGCGGTCGAGCGCCTCGAGCAGCACGACCGGCTTGCCCGCCTTGCGCAGCACCGCCGCGGCCTCGAGCCCGATATAGCCGCCGCCGATCACGACGATCTGTCCCGCGGTCTCCGACGCCGCCTTCATCGCGTCGGCATCGGCGCGGGTGCGTACGCCCTGCACGCCGGGCAGGTCGCCGCCGGGGATCGGCAGCATGCGCGGGGCGCCGCCGGTCGCCCAGACGAGCTTGCCATATTCGGTGGTGTCGCCGCCGTCGGTGGTGACGCTGTGCGCGGCGGGATCGACTGAAACGACGCGCGTGTTCAGCAGCATCGTGACTTCGCGTTCGTCCCAATATCTGGCGGGGCGGATCTGGATGCGTTCGAATTCCTTCTCGCCCGCGAAATATTCCTTCGACAGCGGCGGGCGCTCATAGGGAAGTTCGGGCTCGTCGCCGATGATCGCGATGCTGCCTTCGAACTTCTGGGTGCGCAGCGCCACTGCGACCTGCGCGCCGCCATGCCCTGCCCCCACGATCACCACGTCGAACCGCATCGCCAAGTCTCTCCCGCACAAGTTTACGCGAAGCCGTCCCTTGCATGCGAGTGAAGGCGGGGCAAGCGGCGGCGGGGCCGGGGCGGAATAGAAATTCTTGGGGAGAGGATGCCGCTACGGCGCGCGGGCGTAAGCCTCGAACCAGGGCGCCATGCGGCGGCACGCTTCCTCGACCTCCTCGGTCGAGACCGCAAAGCTCAACCGCATGAAGCGCGAGCCGTCGACGGGGTCGAAATCGATCCCCGGTGCGGTCGCAACCGCCGTATCGACGAGCAATTGCCGGCAGAAAGCGATGCTGTCGCCGGTCAGGTGCCCGATATCGGCATAGATATAAAAAGCGCCGTCGGGCGGCGCGATGCGGCGCAGGCCCATCGCGGGCAGGCGTTCGAGCAGCAGTTGACGATTGCGCCGATAGGTGGCGAGATGGCCTTCGAGCTCGTCGCGTTCATCGAAGGCGACGAGCCCGGCATGCTGGGCGAGGCTGGGCGGGGTCAGGAACAGATTGCCCATCCGCGCGCGCGCCGCGTCGATCTGGTCGGGCGGCACGACCAGCCAGCCGAGCCGCCAGCCTGCCATGCTATAGTATTTGGAGAAGCTGTTGACGACGAAGGCGTCCGGCGCCTCCTGCAGCATCGATGGGACCGGCCCGACGTAGGAGAGCCCGTGATAGATTTCGTCGGAGATGATGCGGATGTTCCGACGGCGGCACACCTCGGCGATGGCGGCCATTTGCGCCGCCTCGATCACCGTGCCGGTCGGATTGGCGGGGCTCGCGACGATCAGCCCCGCGGGCGCGGGATCAAGTGCTTCGACCGCCGCGGCGGTCAGCTGGAAACGCTCGGCCTCGCCGCAGCCGATCTCGACGGGGACCATGTGCAGCGCGCGCAGCGTATTGCGATAGGCGACATAACCCGGCCGGGCGAGCGCGACGCGGGCACCCGGCGCGAAGGCGCAGGTCAGCGCGAGGACGAGGGCGGGCGAAGCGCCGCAGGTCAGGATCACCTGCTCGGCATCGACCGCCACACCGTGCGTGTCGCGGTAATAGTCGGCGATCCGCTGCTTGAGCGCGGGGCTTTCCCAATAACCCATGCCGTCCTCGGCCAGCACCTGCTGCGCCCGGGCAACCGCGGCGGCGGGCGCGCCGGTCGAGGGCTGGCCGAACTCCATATGAATCACCGGCTCGCCCGCCGCCTTCATCTGATGCGCGAGGCGGCTGATCGAGATGGCGAAGAAGGGATCGACGGCGGCGGTCATGCAAGGGCCTGCTATGCGGATAAGCGACCCGTTACCAGCCCCCTTGAGGCAATGGGCTGACGGCCTTTGGTGAGCGAGATTAGTTTCGCGATAGCCTGATCCCCGGCGAAGGCCGGAGTCCAGACCTGCCGAAAGCCGACGTCGCATTGTCACGCTCTGGGCCCCGGCCTTCGCCGGGGATCAGGCTGGATGTTTCCGGCCTTTGCTCACTTCCCCTGTGCCGCCAGCACGCGCAATATATTGCCGCTCCACATCTTTTCGAGATCGGCGTCCGAATAGCCGGCGGCCTTTAGCCGCTCGGTGACCTTGGGCAGCGCCGAGATATCCTCGAACCCCGGCAGGCCGCCGCCGCCGTCCCAGTCGGCGCCGAAGCAGATATGATCGGGTCCCGCGACCTCGATCGCGCGCAGCACCATCTTCATATAGGCCTCGAAATCGGCCGCCCACAAAGGCTCGCTCTTGTCGAGTTCGCGCCATTTGCGGTTGAGCTCGGCCTGCTCTTCGGGCGGCAATTTCCCGATCCGCTCATATTGGCCGAACAGCGCGCCGCGCGCGGGCGTCATGTTCATCTCGGACATGAAGATCGTCGAAATACACATCGCCCCGCCCTTCGCCGCGAGCGCCTTCAGCCGCCCCTCGTCGAGGTTGCGCGGATGGTCGTTCGCCGAGCGCAGGCTCGAGTGCGAGAGGATGATCGGATATTTGGAGAGCGCGAGCAGCTGGTCGAAGGTCGCGTCCGACGCGTGGCTCGCGTCGATCACCATGCCCAGCCGGTTCATCTCGGCGACCCATTGCTTGCCGAGCGGGCTCAGCCCCTTCCACTTGGCCTCGCCGGTGGCGCTGTCGGCGAACTGGTTGGTCTTCGAATGCACCGGGCCCGCCATGCGGACACCCTTGTTGTAGAATTCGGCGAGCAGCGACACGTCCTCACCGAGCGGGTAGCTGTTCTCGATCGACTTGTAGGCGATGAGCTTACCCGCCTTGTCGAGCGAGCGCGCGTCGGCGGCGGTGAGCGCGGGACCGATGAGGTCGCCATGCTTCTTGATCGTCGCGTCGATCAGGTCCGAGCGGCCCCGCGCAAAGGCGAGCGCGTCGGCATAGCCCTGCGGCGTCAGCGGCCCCTGCTCGGTATAGATGACGAAGAAACCGCCATCGAGCGCGCCCGCCTTCATCCGCGGAATATCGACCTGGACGATGTCGCCCTCCAGCGTGTGCGGATCGGCGAAGCTCCACCCCGCGCGCTCGAAATGGAGCGAGGTGTCGAGGTGGGTGTCGAGCGTCAGGAAGCGGCTGTGCAGCGGGCGATCGTCCTTGGGCGCTGCGCCTTCCTCTTTCGCGGCGGTGCAGGCGGCGAGCGACGCGGTGGCCAGCAGGATCGCGAGATATTTCACTTCTTCTCCTCCACCGGCTTCAGGTCGAGATCGTGATAATCCCAGCTGAAATCGGCGATCTTGCTGACCGCCTTCATCGTCACCCCGGTGACCTTGCCGTCGGCGTCGAGCGCAAAGGTCACATAGGCGGGTTCGATCGCGGGGTCGTCATATTCGGTGACGAAGCTGTCATACTGCCAGTGCTTCAAACGCCCGACCATGCGCGGGGTCGAGGTGAAGTCGATCGTCAGCCCCTGCGCGGTGTTGGCGACGACGATGTCGCCGTACCAGGGATCGCGGTAGCGCCCGGCGTAGCGCGCGGGGTCGAGCGACGGGCCGACCTTGGCGGGCGACGCCTGCGCCTGCTTCAGATATTCGACGCCGCCGGCAAGCCGCTCCTTGTACCAATCCTGCCATTTCGTCGTCCAGCCCGTGTCGGGCTGGTCCAGATAATGGTCGAGTAGCCGGTAGGTCAGCCCCAGCAGCATGCCGCTCTCTTCATTGTTCATCATGATCGCGAAGCCGATGTTCTTGTCGGGGATCATCACGACGCGGGTGATCGAGCCGAACACCCCGCCGCCGTGCGAAATGATGCGGTGGCCGCGATAATCCTGCACCTGCCAGCCGAGCGCATAGGCTTGCTGCATCGGCCGCGCGGCTTTGAGCTGCTCGGGCAGCTGGGTGATCGGCAT
Organism: Sphingopyxis sp. QXT-31; assembly: GCF_001984035.1. Classification (NCBI taxonomy): domain Bacteria; kingdom Pseudomonadati; phylum Pseudomonadota; class Alphaproteobacteria; order Sphingomonadales; family Sphingopyxidaceae; genus Sphingopyxis; species Sphingopyxis sp. QXT-31. The sequence continues at coordinate 2,136,916 of NZ_CP019449.1, forward strand.
CGGGGTCACCGGCTTCCACATTTCCGCGGCCTGCGCTTCGCTGAACAGATATTTGCCGTTCGGCAGCGCGCCATGCGCGAGCTGGATCTTGAGCCATGCCGCCATGTCGTCGGCGCTGAGCGCGAGCCCGCCCGCCGGCGCGCCGTTGCGCCCCAGTTCGTCGCGCTCGTTCAGCGCCTGCTGGTCGCCGAGCCCGCGCAGCGGCCCGTTCAGCCGTGCGTGCGGCCACGAGCGGTTGGCAATGCGAAAGCGGTCCTCGCTATCGCTGGTCGCATTCTTCATGCCGCCGGGGCGCAGCAGCTTCTCGCGGATGAAGACTTCCCACGTCTTGCCGGTGACTTCCTCGATCAGCTGCCCGGCAACCGCGTAGAGGATATTGTCATAGGCGTAGGCGGAGCGGAAACTCGTCTTGGGTTTGAGGTACGCGACGCGCTGGACGGTCTGCTTGCGCGTCAGATTGGTGCGCGGCACGAACATCAGGTCGCCCTGCCCCAGCCCCAGCCCGCTGCGGTGGACGAGCAAGTCGCGGATCGTGATCTCGCGCGTGACCCACGGGTCGTACATGCGGAACCACGGCATATGCCGAATGACCGGGTCGTCCCAGCCGATCTTGCCCTCGTCGACGAGGATCGCGAGCGCCGCCGCGGTCATCGCCTTGCCGGTCGAGCCGGTCTGGAAGATCGTCTCCTTGTCGACCAGCGCACGCTCGCCGAGCTTGCGCTCGCCCCAGCCGCGCGACAGCGTGGTCTTGCCGTCCTCGACGATCGCGATCGACACCCCGGTGGCGCCGATCTCCTTGCGCAGCGTCTCGACCTCGGTGCCGAAGTCCTTCGGCGGTTCGGCCCATGCCGGAACGGCGGTCGCGACGAGCAGCGACAGCGCAAATAAACGGGCGTGTTTCATGACACGGTCTCCATGGAGGCAAGGGGGTTGGGACGCAGCAGGCGCCAGACGCCGATGGTGAGCAAAGGCGCGACGAACACGCCAAGGAACAGCCAGGCGAGGAAGCGGTAACCGCTGGCGATAAGGTCGACGAGGCCGATGCGCCCCGCGACGAAGATGCAGCCCGCGAGGATCACCGCGCCGATGACCGCGCGCGCGCCGGTGGTGAGCGGCGCGCGGCCGCGGCTCTCGATCGCGCCCGAGATGCGCTCGTTGATCGCATGCACCGCCCCCGCCCCGCTTTCGAGCAGCGCGGCGAAGATCATCACCTGGAACAGCACATGGAATCCCGGCACCGTCATCTGGCGGAGCAGGAAATCGGACGGCAGCGTCTCCGCACCGATCGCGGGATAGAAGGCCATCATCGCGACGAAGAAGAGGATCGCGGGCAGCATCGACAGCGGCCCCGCGATGATCCCCGCCAGCACCGCGTCGCGCTGGCTGGTAAGGTGGCGCAGCACCGGCAGGATCACCACCGCGCCGACGATATTGTAACTCGCATAGGTCAGCCCGCCCGACATCCAGTCGCCCGACGGCGGCGGTGCGGTCGCGAAACCCTGACCGATCAGGTCGCCGAAACTGGCCAGCGCGATGACGAGGAACAGCGCGTAGACGGTGTAGAGCAGGATCGAGACATATTTGAACATTTGCTCGACGACGCCCGTCCCCCAGGCGACGACCGCGGTGATCGACACGCCGAGCAACAGCGACCCCAACCATTCGGGCCAGCCGAAGGTCGCCGCGCCGATCGCCCCCGCCGCGGCGCCGAACACCGCGAGGATCAGGACGACGAAGATCAGGTAAGCGATCTCGAACGCGATCCAGCCTGGGCCGAGAAGCCCCTGGAAAAAGGCGCGATAGTCATAGGCGCCGAGCTTGCGCGCGAGCGCGAAAGTCACCGCGGCAACAAGGCTCCACACGAGCGTCGCGAGCAGCATCGCAGCGAGCCCGCCCCACGGCCCCGCGGGCACGAAATATTCGGCGAGTTCGCGCCCCGTGGCATAGCCGCCGCCGATGATCACCGCCTTGAGCGCAAAACCGGGGAGCAGGAAGCGCTGGAACCAGCTCGACCCTCCGGCTGGTTCGGCGATGCTCATGCGAGGCAGCTGTCCACGAGCGCGGCAAAGGCCGCGCCGCCGCGGATCGGGTCGGCGACCGGCAGGGCGAGCCGGCGGCTTTCGGCGCCGAGCAAAGCCTCGGCCTCGCCCGCGCCGAGGCTCGAGGTGTTGAGGCTGACGCCGCCGCAGCGGATCGCGGGATTGGTGCGGCTGCCGAGGCGGATCGTCAGGTCGATGACCTCCTCGACGCTCGGCAACGCGAAGCTTTCCATGCCCAGGATCACCTTGCGCGACGGATCGTGGCACACGACGAACACGTCGGGCTGGCTGCCGTGGAGCAGTCCCAGCGACACCGCGGCATAGGCGGGGTTGAAGATCGACCCCTGCCCCTCGATCACGTCCCAATGATCGGCGGGCGCATCGGGGCTGAGGATTTCGGCCGCCCCCGCCTCGAAGTCCGACACCACCGCATCCATCGGGATGCCGCCGCCGGCGATCATGATGCCAGTCTGGCCGGTGGCGCGGAAATCGGCGTCGAGCCCGCGCTCGGCAAAGGCGCGGTGCAGCGCGAGCGCGGTATATTTCTTTCCGAGCGCGCAGTCGGTGCCCACGGTGAGCAGGCGCTTGCCCGTGCGTTTGATCCCGGTGCCGATGGGGATATCGGCGGGCGGCGTGCGCACGTCGATCAGCCGCTGGCCGGTGCGCCGCGCCGCCTCGACCAGCGCGGGCACGCTGGTCAGCCGCGTGTGCAGCCCGGCGACGATGTCGAGCCCCGCCTCCATCGCCTCGATCAGGATCGCGACCCAGCTTTCGCCGATCACGCCGCCCTGGTTGGCAACCCCGATCACCAGCGACCGCGCGCCCGCCGCCTTGGCGGCTGCGGGGTCGAGCCGCGGCAAGCCGGTGGTGACGGTGCAACCCGCGGCGGAATACTCCCCGACGCAGCGGTCCGCCGCCCAGTCGGCAAGCCCGAAGGCGGTCTTCGCGAAGCTGGCTTCGGTGGTGTCGCCGAGGAACAGCAGATAGGGCTGCGGCAGGGTCAATCGTTCGGACAAGCGTCCGGTGGGCGCGTTCATCTGTTTCACTCCGGTCGCGTCAGAAGCCGGCCGTCAGCGTCGCGCCGATCGTGCGCGGACGGATGACCGCGGTACCGGCCGCGCCCAGCGGGATGTTGCCGGGCACTTCGAACGAGGTCTTGCCTTCGCTGTCGAACAGATTCTTGGCATAGACTTCCAGCGAATAGCGGCCGAAATCAAGGCCGGCGCGCAGGTCGACGACCTCGTAGGAGGGTAGGTAGCGCTGGCGGCCGTTGGCGCTGCGGAAGGCGAAGTCGAAGCCCGCGGGCTGTTTCGACAGGCTGCGCAGCGAGGCGCCGACATGCGCCTGGGTCTCGCCGCCAAGATCCCATTCATAATCGGCATTGGCGCCGATGCTGTATTTCGGCGTGTAGGGCAGCCGGTCGCCGGCAAGTCCGCCGACCTGCGCCGGGGTGTCGTCCTTCAGCGTCGCATCGGTGTAGGCACCGTTCAGCGAGAAGACGAGCCCGTTGGTGGGGCGCAGGTTCGCGGTGAATTCCAGGCCGTTGCTCTCGGCCTTGCCGCCGTTGAAGTTGATACCGAAATTGTTGACGATGCCGAACACCTGGATGTCCTTCCAGTCGATGTGGAAGGCGGCGATGTCGATGCCGAAGGTCCGGTCGGCGGTTTCGGCTTTCACCCCGACCTCATAGCTGATCAGCGAGTCCGAGCTGTAGGAGCCGAGTTCCACCGGCGCTCCCGGTGCCAGCACGTTCGGGCCGCCGGGGCGGAAACCCTTGGCGACGCGGGCATAGACGGTTGCCTGGTCGCTGATCTCGAAGCTCGGCGCGACCGAGAAAGTGAAGACATTTTCGGACGAGCGCGCAACCGGCAGCGTGTTCGGGCCGCCCGCCAGCACGCCGTCGGACACCTGCAGCGCCGATTGCTTGTTGTCGCTGTAGCGGCCGCCGAAGGTCAAATCGAAGCGCTCGCCCAGATGCAGCGTCGCATTGGCGAAACCCGCGATCTCGCGGTAGCGCGAACTGAGCTGCGCGACGCCGAGCAAAGGCAAACCCGCGACGGGCGTCAGGGTGCCCGGCTGGACCGCATTGAATTCCTGATCGATCAGGCCGCGTTCGCGCGTGTAATAGCCGCCGACCAACCATTCGAAGCTGTCGCTCTCGGGCGACTGGAGCCGCACTTCCTGCGTCAGGCGGCGGACGCGCGTCGTCTGCTGATTGAAGAAGTCGTTCGGGGTGCCGAACACCGCCTCGATCAGCCCGCCGAACTGGGTGGTGAGGTCGGCGCGGAAAACCTGCCGCAGCGTGCTGTAGCTCGTCGCGGAAACGAGGTTCGCGAAACCGAGGTCGGCTTCGACGACCGCACTATACACGCGATACTGCACGTCGGTGCCCTCGGGTACAAACTGCGACTGGGTCAGCCCGCCATAGAGGGTACGGCCGGTCGCGGGGTCGCTGTCGACATTGTTCGAGGCGTTGGTTTTCAGATTCTGCGAATAGGCGCTGAGCTGCACCGAAAAGGTTTCGCTGGGCCTGAACAGCAGCGAGGCGCGGCCGCCGTAGCTTTTGCTGTCGTTGATGTTCTTCTCGACGTCCGACCCCGCGGTGCCGATCGAGTCGATATAGCCGCCATAGTCGCGGTAGAAACCCGAGGCGCGGAAGGCGAGCGTATCGCCGAGCGGGATGTTGACCACCGCGCTGCCGAGGAAGGATTCGTCGCCGCCCTTGGTCGCCTCGACGCTGCCGCGCGCGCGGACCTCAAGCGCGCCGGTATCGGGCTTTTTTGTCACATATTTGAGCACGCCGCCCATCGAGCTGGCGCCATAGATGGTGCCCTGCGGCCCGCGCAGCACCTCGATGCGTTCGATGTCGAAGGTGTCGAAGTCGCCGGCCAAGATCGCACCATTCACGAGGCCGCTGCTCGACCCGAAACTCATTTCGTCCTGATAGACTGCAACCGTCGAGGCGACCCCGCCGGTGTTGACGCCGCGGATCACGAGGCGCCCGAAGCCCGGGGTGGTCTGGTTGAGCTGCAAGCCCGGAACGAGCTTCAGATAGTCGGAAAAGCTGATCGCCTGCACATTTTCCAGCGCATCGCCCGACACGACGCTGACCGATTGCGGCACGTCGATCAGCAATTGCTCGCGCTTCTGCGCGGTGACGACGATGTCGCTCTCGGACTCGCCGGCTTCTTCGGCATGGGCGGGCATGGCGGCGGCCAGTGCGGCCAAGCTTGCGGTAATCAGTACAGTCTTTTTCATCGTCTTACCCCCAGACTTGGCCGAGCAGGCGGCGGAAATTGCCCCCGAGCACGGCCGTGATGTTTTCATTGGAATAGTTGCGGCGAATGAGTTCTTCGGTCAGGTCGAAGACCTTCAGCGGATGGTCGAAGCCGTCGATGTCGATCTTGTCGCGAAAGCCGTAGCTGGCCTTGTAGCTGCCCTTGAGCGCGGCATATTCCGACGGCTCCATGTCGTCATAGCCATGGAGGTCGGCGTCGGAGCCGATTCCGACATGCTCGATCGCGGTGAGCTTCGCGACATGATCGATATGATCGGCCATATGCCCGACGTTGGTCGGGTCGCTCGCGCGGACGAACATGCGCACGCCGGTGATGCCCATCACCCCGCCCTTCGCGGCGAGCGCCTTGATCGCCGCGTCGGTCTTGACGCGCGGGTGATCGACCAGCGCGCGGGCGTTGCTGTGCGTGATCGCGATCGGGCCTTTGGCGAGTTCGATAGCGTCGAGCGTCGTCTTGTCGCCGCAATGCGAGACGTCGATCAGCATCTTCTGCTTTTCCATCTCGGCGATGATCGCGGCGCCATAGTCGCTGACCCCGCCGTCGACGCGCTCGGTGCTGCCGGATCCGATGCGGTTCTGGCTGTTGTAGGTGAGCTGCGCGCAGCGCAGGCCAAGGCGGCGGAAGGTCGCGACATCCTCGACGCGCGCAAAATGCTCGGCATTCTGGATGCCCATGACGACGGCGCATTTCCTGTCGGCCTTGGCGCGATCGAGGTCGGCGACGTCGCCGACGATGGTGAAGACATGCGCATTATGCCCGGCGAAATGCTGCCACGCGGCGAGATATTCGAGCGCCTGTTCGCGCGCATCGGGGCCGCCGAGGCCATAGGCGTTGTGGAATCCCGTGATCCCGCTGGCACGGAACTCGGCGGCTTCGGCGTCGGTCAGGCGGCGCGTCACATAGTCGGGCGACAGCGTGATCTTGAGCGGCGCGAGCATGTCGATGACCAGCGACGAGGCGACGAGATCGACCGCGCGGCGCGAATAGCGCTTCGCCGACGCGCCCGCAAAAGCGAAGGCGCCCCGATTGATCATCGGCGCGGACAAAGCGGCACCGACCGCACCCGCGATGACCGCGCGGCGCGTTACTGGGAATGACGTTGCCATCCCGATCCGACCTCCTGAAATTACAAATTCGAGACTATTGTCCTAATCAGAGAATTGTCAACCCAAATAGGACATCCATCTATCTATTTTCGTCACCCCGGGCTCCACTCGGGGTCCGCTCGGCCACATCGAATAGCGGGACCCCGGATCAAGTCCGGGGTGACGGAGGGGCTGGACCTCAGCCACCCCAGATTGCGTCCGGGCAATGGATCATCCCCCCGCGATATTCGACGCCCGGTTCGCGGTCCCGCGCGAGGAAGGTCGGGCCGTCGAGGTCGACGATGTCGCAGAGCTGACCCACCAGATAGGAGGGCGCCATCGACAGGCTGGTGCCCATCATATTGCCGACCATCACGTCGAGCCCGAGTTTCTTCGCCTGCCGCGCGATCGCGAGCCCCTCGGTCAGCCCGCCGCATTTATCGAGCTTGATGTTCACCACATCGAAGCGCCCGACGAGCGAGGCGGTGTCGGCGAGCGTCAGCGCGCTTTCGTCGGCGACGAAGGGGAGCGGGCGTTTCAGCCCGTCGAGATCGGCCTCGCGCCCGCGCTTCAGCGGCTGTTCGAGCTGCGCGACGTTATTTGCGGTCAGTATCGGGAGCAGTTTGCGCAGGGTGGCGACATCATAGCCCTGATTGGCATCGACCCCGATCCAAGCGTCCGCCCGTGCGGCACGGATCGCCTCGACGCGCGCGATATCGTCGTCGAGATCGCCGGTGAGCTTCACCTTTACCGGCGCCTCGGGATCGATGGCGAGCGCTGCGCGTGCCATCTTGCCCGGTTCGTCGGCGCCGAGGGTCAGCGTCGAGCGCAAGGCCTTGGGCGCGTCCAGCCCGGCGAGCTCCCACACGGGCCGCCCCGCCTGTTTCGCCTCGAGCTCCCAGAAAGCGCAGTCGAGCGCGTTGCGCGCGCCGCCCGCGGGGAGCAGGCTTTGTAATTCGGCACGCGTCGCCCCCGCCTCGATCGCCGCACGCACGCTCTGCGCCTGGCCCAGCATATGGTCGATATCGTCGCCGAGATAATAGACCCCCGCCCCCTCGCCGCGCCCCGCGTGCGTGCCGTCGGAAAGCTCGGCGACGAGCAACGCGGTCTCGGTGAAGACATGCCCCGAGATGCGGAAGGGCTGGTGGTAGGGAAAGCGCTCGACCCGAAGGTCGAGCGCCAGTTTCTGCCGGTCCATCGTCGCCATCAATACACCATGTCGAAGCCGTAGAGGTGGAAGACGAGCGTCACCCAGACGAGGACCAGCGCGGCGAGCACGAGCAGCACCGCGCCGAGCTTCATCGTCCAGGCGCGCTTGTCCTTGAAGGTGCGCATCAGATGCCAGCCCGCCGTCGCCAGCAAACCGAAGCTCGCGAGCGGGGTCAGGATGCGCAGCAGGTGGATCAGCCAGTCGAGCGGCCCGCCGATGCTGCCGATATCGGCCGAGAAGGCCGCGATCAGCGCGCCCCAGCCGACCAGCGCCGCGATAACCAGCCACGCGAAGACGCGCGACAGCCGGTACGCGCGAAGCGACGGCCCGGTGAGCGCGAACTCGGCCTTGTAGCTCCGCCGCACCAGCGAGCGCACCGGCCAGGCGAGCGCGGCGAGCACCACCATCGCCAGCGCGAAGAGCATCGCGGGGCTGAGCCAGGCGCTGTTGGTCGCCGCGGGCGCGGGTTCGAATACCATGAAGGGCGAGCCCGCGTCGACGCTCATCCGCACGACGCGGCCGTCCTTGACCTCGGCGGCGAGCCGCTCGCCGGTGCCGGTGTCGCGCCACACGAAGGGTTCGACCTCGACCCAGTCGCGCGCGCCCGCGCCGAGCCCGTCGAGCGCGGGGAAGCTGAGCTTGCCGTCTTCGGTCACCCCGATCTGCGCCTGCCCGAGCAGGCCGAGCACGCTCAGGAAGTTGGTGAAGCTGCCGCGGCTGCTGACATAATGGCCGACCATCATCTGCGCGTGCTGCTTCGCGGTCTTGGCGTCGACGGTACCGGGCTTTTCGGTGCCGGGCAGGTAGCGGTCGGCGAATTTGTGGAACAGCGCACTGCGCACCGCGCCCGCATCGCCCGCCTTCCCCGGGGCGTTCATCGAGATATAGACGCCGATGTCGCTGTCAGGGAAGAGCCACAGATAGGAGTGGAACCAGACGGTGTCGCCGCCGTGCGCGATCGCGCGGTGGCCGTTGACCCATTGCTCGTAGAAACCGAGCGCCATGCTGTTGAGCGGACCCACGCCGGGCGCCTTGTAATCGTGCATCATCTTCGCGGTTTCGGGCTTCATCAGCCCGGCGCCGTCGTTGAGGTGCGCGATCATGAACTTGGCCATGTCGGCGCCCGACGCCGACAGGCTGCCCGCGGGTGCGGGGATCACCATTTCGAAGGGCTGCGCCTTCTGCGTGATGTCGGGATAGCCCTTCGACATATGCGCTTCGAGGGCCTTGGGCAGCGGCTGGCGGAAGGTCGCGTGCGTCATGCCGAGCGGCTTGAAGACATGGTTTTCGACATAGCTATCGAAATCCTCGCCGCTCACCCGCTCGACGATATAGCCCGCGAGCGCGGTGGCGTAGTTCGAGTAAGCGGGGGTCGTGCCCGGCGCGAAGACGCGTTCGGGCAGCGCCAGCGGCATCTGTTTCTTCAGCGTCATCACCGCCTTGGGATCGCTGCTGATCAGGTGGCGCACCGATTCCTCGAAGCCCGCGGTGTGCGTCATGATGTTGCGCATCGTGATCGGCTTGCCCTGATAGGCGGGAATCTTGAAATCGAGATAGGCGTTGACGTCCTTGTCGAGGTCGATCTTGCCCTGCTCGACCTGCTGCATCACCGCGGTCCAGGTGACGAGCTTAGACACCGAGCCGGGGCGGAAGAGCGTCGATTCGGGGAGCACCGGCGCGCGTTTCGCGACGTCCGAATAGCCATAGCCCTTCTCCAGCACGACCTGACCGTCCTTGACGACGACAACCACCGCGCCCGGAATACGCCCGCGTTCGAGCGCATAAGGAAGATAACCGTCGAGCCACGCCTCGAGATCGGCGCGGTCGAGCGCGACCGGCGCGGCGGGCACTTTCACCGCGGGCAGCGCGGGCGCCTCGGCCTTTTTGACGGGCGGCGCGGGAACCGGCCCCTGCGCCATCAGCGGGACCGCGGCGAGCGCCGCCAGTCCGATCATCAGCTTGCGAACGAAACGCATCGCCACCTCCCTTTTTGCGGCGCCCTCACTGGCCCTTGCAGCGAGCGGCGCGACCCCTTACCAAGGACCGACACATGTTAGCCCAATAGGGACATAATGATCCTGATTAGAAAATTGTCAAACGGCTTATGGCGACCTTGATGGCAAACCGCACCAAACCGCCGACGCTCGGCGAGGTGATGCGCGGGATAAGGTCGCGGAATCGCTGGACGCTCAAGGAAATGAGTGCGAAATCGGGCATCCCCGTGTCGACGCTGTCAAAGGTCGAGCACGACCGGCTGACGCTCAGCTATGACAAGCTGCAGCAGCTCAGCCAGCGGCTCAACATGCGCATGTCCGATCTGTTCGCCGAAGAATCGGAAGAAAGCTCGCCGCGCGTGACCGGGCGGCGCAGCGTCGGCACGATCGACAATGCGGTGCGCGTGACCACCGACAATTACGATTATCATTATCTGTGCACCGATCTCCGCCAGAAACGGATGATCCCGATCCTGACGCGCATCCGCGCGCACAGCGCGACCGAATTCGGCGAGCTCGTCCACCATCAGGGCGAGGAGTTCATCTATGTTCTCGAGGGCCGGATGGCGGTGCACACCGAATTCTACGACCCGATCGTGCTCGAGGTCGGCCAGGGCATCTATCTCGATTCGTCGATGGGCCACGCCTATGTCGTCGCCGAGGGTTGCGACGAGGCGCTGGTGCTGGGGGTATGTTCGAGCGCCGACGACGGGCTGATGGATTCGCTGATGAGCCTTCACGCGGAGGGGGAGGGGGGGCTGTAAAGCCCTCTCCCCTTGAGGGGAGAGGATAGCGCAGCTTGCTCCGTCAGGAGCTAGCGAAGCTTGGAGAGGGGTGCTTGGACGCTGGCGGTCGGAAACCCCTCTCAACTCCGGCTAGGCAGCAAGCTGCCAAGCCTGCGCATCTCTCCCCTCAAGGGGAGAGAACAACGCTTCGCTCCGACTCAGCCCTCCCCAGCCCTATCAATCAGATCCATGAAATCGCGCGCCGAATTGCGGTCGGCCTCGTCCTTGAAAGCCACATCCAGATCGGGCGCCGCGCCGAGCATGTAGAGCAAGGCCCACAAGGCAAAGCGCCGCGCGCCGTTGGTTTCGAGCCCGAAATCGACCTGCATCCGCTCGGTTCCCGCGGCGAGCGCCGCAGGCGGGATCGCGCCGAGGTCGGCGGTGCCGAAATAGCGGCGGAGCTGGTCGTCGAAGTCCATGGCCGCCCTCCTCGCCCCGCGCGAGACGCTTGGCAAGCATCGACCGCGTAAAAATCCGACGGACCGCGCCGCGCTCCGGTTGTCATCGGCATGGGCGCCCGATAGGGCGGCGCGCGTGAATATCAGCATCGACATCGGAACCGACGCCGGGGGGCAGCCGGTGCAGATCGACGTCCAGGAACTGCTGGCGACGCGGTTGCTCGTCCAGGGCAATTCGGGGTCGGGCAAGTCGCACCTGCTGCGCCGCCTGCTCGAGGAAAGCGCTGCGATGGTGCAGCAGGTGATCATCGATCCCGAGGGCGATTTCGTCACCCTCGCCGACGCCTACACCCATGTCGTGATCAACGGCGGCGACTATAACGAGCGCGAGATCGCGGCGATGGGCGCGCGCATCCGCGAGCATCGCGCCTCGGTCGTGCTCAGCCTCGAATCGCTCGACCTCGAGGCGCAGATGACCTGCGCCGCGGCGTTCCTCAACGCATTGTTCGATGCGCCGCGCGAGCACTGGTTCCCCGCTTTGGTCGTAGTCGACGAGGCGCAGATGTTCGCGCCCAGCGTCTCGGGCGACGTCTCCGACACCGTCCGCCGCGCCAGCCTGAGCGCCATGACCAATCTGATGTGCCGCGGGCGTAAACGTGGTTTGGCGGGCGCGATAGCGACGCAGCGGCTCGCCAAGCTGGCGAAGAATGTCGCCGCCGAGGCCAGCAATTTCCTGATGGGGCGCACCTTCCTCGACATCGACATGGCGCGCGCCGCCGACCTGCTCGGGATGGAGCGCCGCCAGGCCGAGGCGATCCGCGACCTCGAACGCGGTCATTTCCTGGGGCTCGGCCCCGCGATCTCGCGCCGCCCGCTGTCGGTGCGCATCGGCGCGACGCGGACCGCGACGCGGATGGGGACGCACAGCCTGATGCCGCTGCCGAGCGCCGACGGCGCCGACATGCGCTCGATGCTGTTCACCGAGATGGAGGCGCCCGTCGCGCCGCGCGTCGCGCCCGAGCCCGAGCCGGTGGCGGCGGATGAGCTGCTCGAACGCATCGCCGCGCAGGACGCGCCGCACGAGGGCGAGGAAGGCCCGCCGGTGCTCGACATCGTCGCGGCGGTGGAGGTGGCCGAGGCGAGCGACGCCGTGATCGTCTCGACGCTCGAGGAAATGCTCGCCGACCCCGATTGCGCCTTCCACCCCGAGGCGTTCCTCTACCAGGATTTCACCGTCCGCTGCCGCATGCAGCGCCTGTCGAAGGTGCCGCTCGACCTCGCCGCCTTCCGCCGCCGCTTCGCGCTCGCCAAGGGCGGCGTGCTCGACCCCGGCGAGACGCGCTGGCGTGAGGCGCTGGTCGTGGCGGGCCGGCTGCCCGACGAGATGGTCGCACCCTTCCTGCAGATCGTGCGCGCCGCGATGGACGGCGAGCCCTGCCCCGACGACGAGATCCTCGGCCGTGCCTATGGCAGCCGCTCGCCGGGGCGCATCCGCCGGCTGGTCGAGTATATGGAAAAGCAGGGCGCGATCGTCGTGCGCTCCGATTTCGGCGGGCGCCGCTCGATCGGCATCCCCGAACTGGGGCTGAGCACCGAGGCCGAATAGCGCTGGAAACGCCGGATCCTTTTCCGTAGCTTGGGTGCGGGGGGAACAGCGGCCATGCAGGTCCTGATTTGCGACGATCATCCGTTCATGGCGCGGGCGCTCGCGATGGCGATGGAGCATGCGCTCGATGCTGAGGTGACCGTCGTTCACCGCTTCGCCGACGCCGCCGCGACCGCCGCGACGCTGAGTGACCTCCGCCTCTGCCTTGTCGATTTCCATATTCCCGGCGAGGATAGCGCCACGGGGCTCGGCGCCTTGCGCGCGGCGGCGCCGGAGTCGCGGCTGCTCGTTTTTTCGGGGTCGGAGGCTGACGCCGATTTGCGTATCGCGCTCGCGGCGGGGGCGCATGGTTTCCTGCCCAAATCGGCATCGCCCGATGTGATCGAAGCGGCGGTGAAGCTGGTCCTCGCGGGCGGGCGCTACCTGCCCGAGCGCGTCGTGACGCTGGCGTTCGGTACGGCCGAAGCAGCCCCGGCCCTGCCCCGCGCCGATACGCTCACCGGCCGCCAGCGCGACGTGCTCGATCATGTCGCGCGCGGACTGTCGAACAAAGAAATCGCACGCGAACTCGCCATCTCGCCCGCAACGGTGAAGGTGAATGTCGCGCAGATCATCGGCATCTTGGAGGCGAGCAACCGCACCGAGGCCGTGGCGAACGCGCGCCGCGCCGGGCTGATCTGATTGTCCGCGGCCGATCCCTTAACTGACGAACGGCAGGTCCACCGCGAAATCCGCGCGAGCGAATCGCGGCTCGAATTCGCGATGGCGGGCATCTTCACGATCCTGATCGCGGGGACGCTCACCTATGTCTACCAGCTGTTCGCGCCGCTGGTGCCTGCGACGAACCTCCACATATGGGCGTCGTTCACCGCCTTCGTCACGCTGGTGATGGCGGTGACGCCGATTATCTTCTTCATCCGCCGCCCGAGCGAGCAAGCGATCGAACGTTACTGGAGCCCCTTCGGCAAGCTCGTCGCGATCCTGTTCGACCTGTCGGCGGCGGCGAGCGTGTGGCTGCTGCTCCCTTTCGCCAGCGAACCGCTGCAACTCTTGATGGTGATCTTCTATTCGGCGGCGATCAGCGGACAGGTGATCTCGACCGCCGAATCGATCGGCACCAATGTCTTCGCGGTGCTCAGCATCTTCGGCTCGGCGGCGATCTTCTTCCTCCAGGCCGATACCGAATATGCGGGGTCGGTCGCGGCTTTCCTGATGGCGTTCGGCGGGCTGATGATCGTCGTCGCATTGATTTTGAAACAGGCGATCCGCTCGGCGATCGCCAGCCGCCTCGCCGCCGAAAGGCTGTCGGGCGAACTCGCGATCGCGCTCGAGGATGCGCAGGACGCGCGCGAAGGCGGCGACGCGCTGCGATGCGGCGTCGGCCGGGTCGAGCGCGATCGCCCGCTCGGCCGCCACCCCCGTGAGCCCGAGGTCGCCGTTCATATAGGCCGCCGACGCCAGCGCCGCGAGCGCGCGACCGTCGGCGGGACGGAGCAGCGCGGCGCGCGCAAAATGGTCGGCGGCCTGGTCGTATTTCCCTTGGTCGAAGGCGACGCGCCCCGCCATCGCCGCGGGCCAGTACTGCCCCGGCTCGGCGCGCCCGGCGAGGTCGTAGCCCGCCTGCGCGAGGTCGAGGGCCTGGGCGTCGGTCTCGCCGCGCATCTGCCAAGCGAGCGCGAGCAGCGCCTGATTGCCGCCGTGGCGCGGCTGGGGCGCTACGAGTTCGGAAAGCAGTCCGATCGCCTTGGCGCTGTCACCGCTGCGCAGCGCCGCGGCGCCCTGCCCCGCCAGCGCCGCGGGGCTTTCGGCCGAGAGGTCGACGGGCGCGGGTTCGCGCTTGCGCGCTTCGGCGGGCGGCGCCGCGAAGGCGAGCAAGGACGCGCCGGCGAGCGCCAGCCTCAGCGAATGACGGTTCATGATTTTTCCGCTGAGCCGCGGGGCGCCGGACGCAGCGATCGGCGCGCCCCGCGGCGTCGATGCGATAGGTGTCGTTTTCGCGCGGGCAGGTCGTGGGCAGATAGCCCATCGCCATCGGCTGGCCCGTGCGGTTCAGGCTGGCGCCGCACACGTCGCGCCCTTCGCGCACGAGCAGCCGTTCGTGGCTCGCGCGCTGGCAGACCGGCGGGACCGAAGGCTCGGCAGCGGCGATGGCAGGCAGTGCGCCTGCTGCCGCGATGATCGCGATGATCAAACCCACTGCAGGATCAAGCCGCATTGCCGACTCCCCTTTCACGCAGGAGGAGTGTGCGGCGCGGCGGCGGCGGGCGCATCGCCCGGACGGGCTAGCCCGATGGCCTAGCCCGGCTGCCCTTGGCCTATGGAGGCTGCGGCTGGGGTTCGGGCGGCGGCGGCTCGGATTTGGGGATCGGGAGCTTCAAGTCGATGCGCGTGCCGCCGATCTCGGTCGTGATCACCGCATTGCCGTCCTGCACGCCGACCTGCGTCGACTCGCCCACCGGGATCGCGCCGATGTCGGGGACGTCGAGCGGCTGGACGGGGTCGGTGGGGCGGCTCTTCACCGGCGCCGCACGCTGGCCTTTGCCCGACGCCTGCACCATGAAGTCGCGCCAGATGCGCGCGGGGATGCTGCCGCCGGTCACCCCCGCGAGCGGGGTGTTGTCGTCGTTGCCGACCCACACGCCGACGACGAGCCCGTTGGCATAGCCGACGAACAGCGCGTCGCGGCTATCCTGGCTGGTCCCGGTCTTGCCGAAGTTGGCGGTCGGCAGCCGCGCTGCGCGGCCGGTGCCGCGATTGACCGCGGCGCGCAGCAATTGTTCGATCGCCTCATGATCGCCCGACGAGAAGCTGTCGGGGCCCGACATGAGGCTCTCGAACCAGCCCGGCTCCTCAGCCTTGAAGGCATGCGGCTCGACCGGGTAGCGGTTGCCGGCCACCCCGGCATAGGCCGCGGTGAGTTCCATCAGCGTCATGCTCGACGTGCCGAGCGCGAGGCTGGGGTCGCCCTCGGCGAGCGGCGCAGTGACGCCGAGCGCGCGGGCGAGCGCGATGACCTTCTCGCTCCCGACCTCGTTGAACAGGCGCACCGCGGCGACATTGCTCGACGTGGCGAAGGCATCCTCGAGCGTGATGGTGTCCGAATAGGCGCCGCCAGCATTCTTGGGCCGGTACGAACCCGTCTCGATCGCCCGATTGTCGATGGTGTCGTCGGGGTCCCAGCCGGCTTCGAGCGCGGCGAGATAGACAAACAATTTGAAGGTCGAGCCCGGCTGGCGCCGCGCCTGCGTCACGCGGTTGAAGGGCGAGGCGGCATAGTCGCGCCCGCCTACCATCGCGACGACCTCGCCATTGGGGCGCATCGCGACCAGCGCGACCTGCGCCTTGCCGAGCGCCGCGCCGTTCACCGCGCGCCGCGCCGCGGCCTGCAGCCGCGAATCGAGCGTCGTGGTGATCGTCTGGCGCGAATAGCCGACGTCGCTCTGCTTGCGCGCTTCGGGCAGCGCCCAGTCGGCGAAATAGGTCCCCGTGGGCAGCGTATTGCGCGTGCGGACGTCGATGCGCGGGGTGCGCATCGCCTTGGCCTCGGCCTCGGTCAGGTAACCGACGTCGGCCATCGCGCCGAGCACCAGCCGCATCCGCGCTTCGGCGAGCTTGGGGTTCTTGGTCGGCGCTAGCCGCGAGGGCGCCTGCACCAGCCCCGCGAGCATCGCCGCCTGCGCCTTGGTCAGCTTTTCGGGCTGGCGATAGAAATAATGCATCGACGCGGCGCGCAGCCCATAGGTGTTGTCGCCGAAATAGGCATTCGAGAGATAACGCTCGAGGATCTCGTCCTTCGAAAGCCAGGCCTCGAGCCAGAAGGCGATCAGCGCCTCGCGCGCCTTGCGGCCGAGCGTCTTCTTGGGCGAGAGGAAGGTGAATTTCGCGAGCTGCTGGGTGATCGTGCTGCCGCCCTGCGTGCGCCCGCCGGTGACATTGGCCCAGACGGCGCGCGCGATGCTGCGCGGATCGACCCCCCAATGGCTGTAGAAGCGCCGGTCCTCGATCGCGAGAAAGGCCTGTTTCACATGGTCGGGCAGCGCGTTCGCCTTCACCGGATCGTCGACGATCGCCCCCATGCGCGCGATCGGCGTGCCGTCGGAGGCGAGCAGGGTGATCTGCGGCGGCGCGATCGGTTCGAGCGACTTGGACAGGGGCGCGGTGATCGCGAGCCAGCCGACGAGCAACAGGAAGAGCAGGAAGGCGATGCCGAGGACGCGGCGCACGCGCCGCCAGCGGCGCCGGCGCGGCGATTCAGGTGTAGGCGCGGGCCCGGCGCCGGGGTCGGGGATCGGCGCGAGGCCCGGCTCTTCGGTCGCGGGCGGCATGGTCACGGGACGGCGAAATGAAAACATCTTCGGCGCCGTATTAAATGGCCAATACAGCCTTGGCAAATGACTTGGTGGGTTGGGGGTGTGAGGGCGCTGGCGAGCGGCGGCTTTGGGGTGGGGAGCTGCCGTTGATTTTATGGATCGTCATCCCGGCGAAGGCCGGGATTTCACCCTATCCGCCTGACGCACCGTTGAGATCCCGGCCTTCGCGGGGATGACGATAGTGGAATAGGCGAATGTCCACTTCCGCCCGAAACCCGCCACGCCCCATCCGCAAAAGCCGATTGCCAAAACCTCCCGCTCGTTTATGGGCACCCCCGCGAAAGCCTCGGCTTCCGCAAAGATCGCGCCGGTGCCCGAAAGGGCTTAAAATGGGAACGCGGTGAGAAGGGCCTGCCACCAGGGCCTTCGATTCCGCGGCTGTCCCTGCAACTGTAAGCGGCGAGCGCGATGCACCGGTCCGGCACCGTCGGGCCAGCCACTGGGGCAACCTGGGAAGGCGTGCATCGAGCCCTGACCCGCGAGCCAGGAGACCTGCCGGCGTGGGTCGCTCAATGCCTCGGTCCAGGGAAAGGCCATGGCACGGAGACTTCCGTCGAGCGACGACCAAGGCGGGCTGGAGCCGCCTTCGGTGCGGGGGATCAGGCGAATACGCCCGTCCGCCCCTCGCCCGGTCGGTCGCGTCCGCGCTCGGCAGGCTCCCGCCCACGCTCATGGCGTGCGGGGGTTTCCCATGTTTAAGACTATGCTTCTTTCCACCGCCGCGCTTGCGGTCTCCACCAACGCGCTCGCCGCCGAAAGCCCCGAGGACGAGATCGTCGTCACCGCATCGGGCATCGAGCAACCACGCGACGAGACCGGCCAGGCGATCACCATCATCGACGCCGATACGATCGAGACGCGCCAGACGGTCGACGTCGTCGACCTGCTGGCGACCACGCCCGGCGTGCGTTTCAGCCGCAACGGCAGCACTGGATCGGTCGCGGGCATCTCGCTGCGCGGCGCCGAGACGACGCAGACGCTGGTGCTGATCGACGGGGTCAAGGTCAACGACCCGAGCGGTATCGGCGACGGCTATGACTTCGGCCATCTGCTCACCGCCAATATCGACCGGATCGAGGTGCTGCGCGGTTCGAACTCGGTCGTCCATGGCAGCCAGGCGATCGGCGGCGTCGTCAGCCTGACGACGGCCCGCCCCGCCGAGGGCTTCGCCGCCAACGCCTCGGCCGATTATGGCTATAGCGACACTTTGGGCGCCAAGGCCGATGTATCGGGCACGACGGGCCGCATCTCGGGCGGTATCGGCGGCGCCTATTTCCGCACCGACGGCATCTCGTCGGCCGCAGTCGGGACCGAGAAGGACGGCTACAAGAATTTCGCGGGCAATGCGCGGCTGAAGGTTGCGTTCAGCGATGCGCTTAGCCTCGATCTGCGCGGCTATTATATCCACGCCGACCTCGATTACGACAGCTTCTTCGGCGCGCCCGCCGACAGCCCCGACGTCGCGAAGCTCGGCCAGTATACCGGCTATGCCGGGCTCAATCTCGCGCTGTTCGACGGCCGCTTCACCAGCCGCGCGGCGGTGACCTGGCTGCAGAACGACCGCGATTATTATTTCGTGCGCGGCACCGCGCCCGATTACGGCTATTCGGGCACCAACCTGCGTTTCGAATATCAGGGCGTCGTCGCGCCGAGCGAGACGGCCAAGCTGATCTTCGGTTACGAGCATGAGCGCCCCGATTACGACTTCTTCGGCTTCGGATCGACCGACAGCCAGAAGGCGGATATCGACAGCGTCTATGCGCTCGCCATCGTCCAGCCGCTGACCGGCCTGGCGCTGACCGGCGGGGTGCGCCACGACGACCATAGCCAGTTCGGCGGCGCCACCACGCTAGGTGCCAATGCCAATTATTCGCCGAACGGCGGCGCGACCAACATCCGCGCGAGCTATGGCGAGGGTTTCAAGGCGCCGTCGCTCTACCAGCTGTTCGACGCGTTCAGCGGCAATGCGGCGCTGCGCCCGGAACGCTCGAAAAGCTATGACGTCGGCATCGACCAGAATTTCGCCGAGGGCCGCGCGACGCTCTCGCTGACCGCCTTCCTGCGCAACACCACCGACCAGATCAACTTCGACAATGCGACCTTCACCTATGGCAATATCGACCGCACGCGGGCGAAGGGTGTCGAGGCGGCGCTGGCGCTGCGCCCGGTCGACGCGCTGAACCTCAGCGCCTCCTACAGCCTGATCGACGCGCGCGACCGCTCGGGCCGCCCGGCGTTCGACGGCAACCGCCTGCCCCGCCGCGCCGAGCATGCCGCCAGCCTGTCGGTCGATTATGACTGGGCGTTCGGCCTGTCGACCGGCGCGACGCTGACGATGGTCGGCGACAGCTTCGACGATTTCGCGAACAATGTCCGCCTCGACGGTTACGCGCTCGCCGGGGTGCGCGCATCCTTCCCGATCGGCGAAAAACTGGAGCTTTACGGTCGCATCGACAATCTGTTCGACGCCGATTACGCCACCGCCTTCAACTACGGCACCTATGGCCGATCGGCCTATGGCGGCGTGCGGGTGCGCTTCTGATGAAGCCCGCCCGCACCGACGCCGAGCATAAGGCGAAGATGCAAAAGCTGCAGGCGGCGCAGGCGAAGAAGGTCGCGACCAAGACCGTCGAGAAGGGGCTGGTCATCGTCCACACCGGGCCGGGCAAGGGCAAGACCTCCGCCGCGCTCGGCATGGCGATCCGTGCGATCGGCCATGGCATGAAGGTCGGCATCGTCCAGTTCGTCAAGGGCGCGATGGCGACCGGCGAGAAGGCGGTGTTCGACCGCTTTCCCGAGCTTGCCGAATTCAAGCCGATGGGCGAGGGCTTCACCTGGGACACGCAGGACCGCAGCCGCGACATCGCGGTCGCGCGCGCCGCATGGGAAGAGGTCAAGCGCATGATCGCCGACCCCGCGTACAAGATGGTCATCGCCGACGAGCTCAACATCGTGCTGCGCTACGACTATCTGCCGGTCGATGAAGTGCTGGCGGCGCTCGCGGCCAAGCCCGTAATGACGCATGTCGTAATCACCGGGCGCAACGCGCCGCAGGCGCTGATCGACGTCGCCGACCTGGTCACCGAAATGGCGCAGGTCAAGCATCCCTTCCGCGAACAGAATGTCCGCGCGCAGGCGGGGGTCGAGTTTTGAAGCCGGCCGGGCTTGGCGGTGCGGCACTGCTGCTCGGAGGCGCGGGCGCGTTGTGGGCGGCCGTCCCGGCCCCGGCCGCCAAGGCACCCGCGCTCCCGCAACGCATCGTCTCGATCAACCTCTGCGCCGACCAGCTCGTGCTTGCGCTCGCCGATCGCGGGCAGATCGCGGGGTTGACCAAGAATGCCACCGACGTCGAAATGTCGGGCGAGGCCGCGAAGGCACGCGGCATCCCCCAACTCAGCAATTCGGCCGAGCAGATTCTGGCGATCGAACCCGATCTGATCGTCGGCATGCCCGCGAGCCGCAGCGCGGCGCTCGCGGCATTACCGCAGGCCGATTATCCGCTGCTCGACCTCGAGACCGCCGACCGGCTGGACCAGATCTATGCGTCGATCCACCAGACCGCGACCGCCGTCGGCCACCCCGCGCGCGGTGAGGCGCTGGTCGCGCGCATGCGGGGCGAACTGGCAGGATTGCCCAGACCCGGGCGCGGGCGGGTCGCGGCCTATTATCAGCGGCGCGGCTATATGACCGGCACCGGCACGCTGATCGACGAACTGATGGGCCGCGTCGGGCTGGTCAATCTCGCGGGCAAGCTCGGCAAGCCGCCGCTGTCGCAATTGAGCCTCGAGGAGATGGTCGCGGCGCGCCCCGACTTCCTGATCGTCGAAAGCGCCACCGACATCGTCACCGACCAGGGCAGCGAGATGCTGCACCATCCGGCGCTGAAGGACATCCCGCGGATCAGCGTACCGCAGGCGTGGACCGTCTGTGGCAGCCCCGCTTATACGCAGGCCGCGCGCAGCATCGTGGACCAGATCGCGCGCCACGATGCGGGAGGCGCATCATGAGCCGCTTCGCTCCGCCGCGCTGGACGCTGGTCGCGTCGCTCGCCGCATTGACGCTGGTGGCCGCGGTCGCGTCGCTGCTCTTCGGCGCGGTCGATCTGTCGGTCGCACGCCTGCTCGCCGCCGCGACGGGCGATGGCGACAGGGTCGCGACGATCATCCTTTTCGACCTCCGCCTGCCGCGCACCTTATTGGCGCTAGCGGTCGGCGCGATGCTCGGGCTCGCGGGCGCGGCGTTGCAGGGCTATCTGCGCAATCCGCTCGCCGAGCCCTCGGTGCTCGGCACCTCGAACGCCGCCGCGCTCGGCGGGGTCGCGGCAATCTACTTCGGGCTCGCCGAGTTGCATCCGCTGATGCTGCCCGTGCTGGCCACCGGCGGCGCTTTGCTGTCGCTGCTACTGCTCTTCGCGCTCGCGGGCCGCGCCGAAAGCCCGCTGACCTTGATCCTCGCCGGCATCGCCGTGGGAACGCTCGCAGTCGCGGGGACCAGCCTCGCGCTCAACCTGTCGCCCAATCCGTTCGCGGCGATGGAGATCATGACCTGGTTGCTCGGCAGCCTCGAGAACCGATCCTTCGACCATGTCTGGATCGCGCTGCCCTGCATCGTCATCGGCGGCGCGATGCTGCTGTGGAATGGCCGCGCGCTCGATGCGCTGACGCTTGGGGAAGACGCGGCGCAGGCGCTCGGCACCGATATCCGCAGGTTGCGGCTGCGGCTGCTGGTGGGCACCGCGATCGGGGTCGGCGGCGCAGTCGCGGTGTCGGGGGCGATCGGCTTCGTCGGGCTGATCGTGCCGCACCTGGTCCGCCCGCTCACCGACCGCAGCCCCTCGGCGATCCTGCTGCCCTCTGCAATCGGCGGCGCGGCGCTGCTGACCTTCGCCGACCTCGGCGTGCGGATCATTCCGACCACCAACGAGCTCAAGCTCGGCGTCGTCACCGCCTTCCTCGGCGTGCCGGTCTTCCTCCTCCACCTGATGCGGGAGCGGCGGATATGGTGAGCCTGACCCTCGAAAACGTCGGCGTGACGCTCGGCCGCCGTGCGGTGGTGAAGAGCGTCAGCGCCGCCTTTGCGCCCGGCACGCTCAGCGGCATCGTCGGCCCCAATGGCGCGGGCAAGTCGACGCTCGCGCGGGCGATGCTCGCGCTGGTCCCCGCAACCGGGCGCGTGCTGCTCGATGGCCAGGATGTCGCGGCGACCCCGCGCGCCACGCTCGCACGGCGGATCGCCTATCTGCCGCAGGGGCAGACGTTACACTGGCCGCTCACGGTCGAGCGGCTCGTCGAATTGGGCCGGCTGCCCCACCTCGCCCCGATGTCGAAGATCGCCGAAGCCGACAGCGCCGCCATCGCCCGCGCAATGGAGCGCGCCGACGTCCTCGATCTGAAAGGCCGCATCGCGACCGAATTGTCGGGCGGCGAGCGCGCCCGCACGCTGTTCGCGCGCGCGCTGGCGGTCGAGGCGCCCGCGCTGATCGCCGACGAGCCGCTCGCGAGCCTCGATCCCGGCCACCAGATCGACGTGATGGAGCTGATGCGCGCCGAGGCCGACGCCGGCGCGCTGGTGATCGCGGTGCTTCACGATCTGACCATGGCGGCGCGCTATTGCGACCGGCTGCTGCTGATCGACGGCGGCCGCGTCGCCGCGGACGGGACGCCCGCCGAGGTGCTGACGCCCGAGTTGTTGCGCCGGGTCTATGACATCGAGGCGCGGGTCGAGACCGGCGGCGACTGGCCCACGGTCACGACCTTCGGCCGCGCGCCGCGCTAGGCAATTGACCGCCGCCCCGGAATCGCGTTAGGGGCGCCGCCAGCGACAGGTTCCCCGAGAGGGGATCAAAAGGGAATGGGGTGTAAAACCCCGGCTGCCCCTGCAACTGTAAGCGGAGAGCCACTGGGCCATATGCCATTGGGACTTCAAGTCCTGAGAAGGCGGCCCGGACCGGCACCGACCCGCGAGCCAGGAGACCTGCCCGTCGCCGTCGTTTTTCGCGCGGACAGGGTGTGCCGGGCGGACGGGGCGTGAACCCGAATGACGACAAAGGTGGCCGTGCATGGGCGCGGGCCGATGTCGCGCGTCCGCTCCCGGACCACCGCATCGACCGCGCGCATGGGCGGCCTTGTCGATGGGGTTACCAATGTTCAGGACTGTTTTTCGTACCACCATTTCCGTGGCCGCCGTCGCGGCCGCGCTGCCCGCCCTCGCCGAAGAGGCCGGCGAAGCCGACAGCATCATCGTCACCGCAACGCGCGCGCCGCTGACGCTCGACGAGATTCCCTCGTCGGTCGCGGTGCTCGACAAGGAAGCGATCGACCGGGCCCAGGATATCGGCGTCACCGAATTGCTGCTGCGCACCCCTGGGATCAGCATCGCGCGCAACGGCGGTTACGGCACCGCGACCTCGCTGCGCATCCGCGGCGCCGAATCCGAACATACGGTCGCGGTGATCGACGGGGTGAAGCTCAACGATCCCTCGTCGACCGGCGGCGGCTTCAACTTCGCCAATCTGCTCGTCGGCGACATCGGCCGGATCGAGGTGCTGCGCGGGCCGCAGTCGATCCTGTGGGGCAGCCAGGCGATCGGCGGCGTGGTCAACATCGTCACCGCCTCGCCCGAAAAGGCGATCGAAGGCAGCTTCGACCTCGAGGCCGGATCGCGCGACACGGTGAGCGCGCGCGCCGCGCTCGGCGGCAAGTCCGGCCCGCTCGCGTGGCGCATCGGCGGCCAGCGCTTCACCACCGACGGCATCTCGTCGCACGCCAAGGCCTTCGGCGGGGTCGAGGCCGACGGGTATCGCAATACCAACCTCTCGGGCCGCGCCGAACTCACCCTTGCCGACAATGTCAGCGTCGACGTGCGCGGCACTTATTCGAGCGGGCGGGTCGAATTCGACGGCTTCAACACCGACAGCGCCGACTATGGCCTCAACAAGGAGTTCGTCGGCTATGCCGGGCTGAACCTCGACCTGGTGGACGGACGCTTCCGCAACCGTTTCGCTTACGCCTATACGGACACCAACCGGGACAATTTCAACCCGACGCGCGCGCGGCCGCAAAGCTTCGAGGCAGACGGCCAGAACAAGCGCTTCGAATATCAGGGCAGCTTCGACCTGTCGGATCGCATCACCGCGATCTTCGGCGCCGAGAACGAGCGCTCCACCTTCCGCAGCCGCTCGCCGTCGGCGTCGCTTGCGGTGCCGGTGCCCGCCTTCGCGCGCGGCAAGGCCGAAATCACCAGCGCCTATGGCCAGCTCAGCGTCGAGCCGATCGCCGGGCTGACGCTCAACGGCGGCGTCCGCACCGACGATCACGACCGCTTCGGCAGCCAGACCCTGTTCGCCGTGGGCGGCGTGTGGCGGCTGTCGACCGGCGCCGTGCTGCGCGCCAGCTATGGCGAGGGGTTCAAGGCACCCAGCCTGTTCCAGCTGTTCAGCGAATTCGGCAATAGCGCGCTCGACCCCGAGGAGGCCAAGGGCTGGGAAGCGGGCATCGAACAGCAATTGTTCGATCGCAAATTCGTCATCGGCGCGGCTTGGTTCGACCGCCGCACCACGAACCTGGTCATCTTCAACAGCTGCAGCGGTACGTCGACCAACCCGCTGTGCTTCGTCCCCGGCGATCCGGCCACGCGCCGCTCGGGCTTCTACTCGAACGTCGCGCGCGCCGAGGCGCATGGCGTCGAGGCCAGCGCCGCGCTGACGCTCGGCGGGTTCAGGCTCGACGGCAACTACAGCAGGATCGTCGCCGAGGACCGCTCGCCCGGCGGCGCCAATTTCGGCAAATGGCTCCCGCGCCGCCCGCGCAACACGGCGCACGGGTCGGTCAGCTATGGCTTCGATTTCGGGCTCGAACTCGGCGCCGCGCTTCGCTGGTCGGGGAAGAGCTTCGACAACGCCAGCAACGCGCAAAGGCTCGACGACTATACGCTCGTCGACCTGCGCGCCGAAGTGGCGCTGTCGAACGAAGTCAAGCTGTTCGCGCGCGCCGAGAATATCTTCGACGAGACCTATATGACCGCGTTCCGCTACGGCTCGATCGGGCGGAGCTTCTACGCCGGCATCCGGGGGCGCTTCTGATGGCGGCGCTCCGCACAAGCGGCGCCTCGGCGCTCTGGGTGGCGCTGCTCACCGCGGCAAGCACGGCGACGACGCTCGTGCTCGCCTGCGCGACGCCCTTCCCCTCGCTCGCGGCGCTCGTGGCGGTGCATATGCGCCGCCGCGACGGCTTGGCGCTGATGCTGCTCGCCTGGGCGGCGAGCCAGTTTATCGGCTTCTTCCTGCTCGGCTATCCGCGCGACGGCAGCACGCTGGCGTGGGGCGTGGGGCTCGGCAGTGCCGCGGTGGGTTCGGCGCTCGCGAGCTATGCGGCGCTGCGCGTAGCAGGCTATCGCTCGGTCGCGGCGCAGCTGAGCCTTGCCTATGCGGCGGGCTTCACCGCGTTCAAGGGGATCATCCTGCTCTGGGCGCTCGTGCTCGGCGG
This sequence comes from Sphingopyxis sp. QXT-31, assembly GCF_001984035.1. Taxonomy (NCBI): domain Bacteria; kingdom Pseudomonadati; phylum Pseudomonadota; class Alphaproteobacteria; order Sphingomonadales; family Sphingopyxidaceae; genus Sphingopyxis; species Sphingopyxis sp. QXT-31. The sequence goes on from NZ_CP019449.1 coordinate 2,162,185, forward strand.
GCTGCACACCGCGATGGCGCCCGATTTGCTGGTCGAGCAGTTCCTGCGCAACGGTGCGATCCTGATCGGGCTCTACGCGCTCTATCGCCTGCTGGTCTTCGTGGGCGTGCCAGCGCCTCCCAAGGCGGTGACGGCATGACGGGCGGCATATGCTGATCCCGGTCGACCCCGGCCCCGCGGTCGTGGCGTGCAGCACCTGCCGCCACGACCGTTCGGCGCGCACCGATGCAGAGGGCGTCACCGGCGGCGCGCGGCTGGTCGAGGCGCTGGATCGCGTCAGGGCCGGCGACGTGCGCTACACCGGCATCGCGGTGCAGGCGATGCCGTGTCTCTTCGCGTGCCAGGATCATTGCACCGTCCACCTGCGCGCGCCGGACAAGCTCGGTTATGTCCTCGGCCGCTTCGCCCCCGACGACGAGGCCGCGCGCGCGATCCTCGATTACGCCATCGAATATGCCGCCAGCGAGCATGGCCGCGTCGCCTATGCCCTGTGGCCCGAGGGCGTGAAGGGCCACTTCATCACCCGTACCCCGCCGCCGGGATTTATCGCCGAATGACCATCTTTTCCTCCATCGCCGCCTTCGAGGCTGCGCTCGCCGATCTGCCCGGTCCCGATCACGCCGCGCAGGATGCCGCGCGTGCACGGCAGGCGCAGCTCACCAAACCCGCGGGCTCGCTGGGGCGGCTCGAGGAGATCGCGATCTTCCTCGCCGGCTGGCAGCGCCGCGAGCGCCCGCGGCTCGATCAGGGCCGCGCCGCGATCTTCGCGGGCAATCACGGCGTCACCGCGCACAGCGTCAGCGCCTTTCCGCCGAGCGTGACCGAACAGATGGTCGCGAATTTCCGGAGCGGCGGCGCCGCGATCAACGCACTAGCGCGCGCGGCGGGGTTGGAACTGGTCGTCGTCCCGCTCGACCTCGACCGCCCGACTGCCGACTTCACCAGCGGTGCGGCAATGTCCGCGACCAAGTGCCTCGACGCGCTCAACGCGGGCGCCGCGGTCGTCGACGAAGGCCTCGACCTGCTGCTGCTCGGCGAGATGGGGATCGGCAATTCGACCGCGGCGGCGGCGCTCTGCGCGCGCAGCTTCGGCGGCGCGGCGGCCGACTGGGCCGGACCCGGTACAGGGGTCGATGGCGATGGCATCGCGCGCAAGATCGCGGTGGTGGAGCGCGGACTCGAAGTCCACGCCTATGCCGCGACCTCGGCATTCGAGACGTTGCGCCGCGTCGGCGGGCGCGAGATCGCGGCGATGGCGGGGGCGGCGCTGCGCGCGCGCCAGCTCGGCGTGCCGGTGCTGCTCGACGGCTTCATCGGCTGTGCCGCGCTCGCCCCGCTCGCCGCCGACAATCCCGCCATCGTCGATCACTGCCTCGCGGGGCATTGCTCGGCCGAACCCGGCCACCGGCGCCTGCTCGACCGCCTCGGGCTCGACCCGATCCTGTCGCTCGGCATGCGGCTCGGCGAAGGCAGCGGCGCGGCGGTCGCGGCGAACATAGTCCGCGCCGCGCTCGCCGCGCATGGCGAGATGGCGACCTTTGCCGAAGCCGCGGTGTCGGAATCGCTGTGAAGCCCTATACGCTCCACCTCCTCCGCCACGGCGCGCCCGAGGTGCCGGGGCTGCTGCTCGGCCGCACCGACACGGCATCGACCGCCGAAGGCATTGCCGCCTGCGCCGCGCAGGCCAGCGGCCTCGCCGTCGAAACATTGATCAGCTCGGACCTGACGCGCTGCCATGCTGCCGCCACGGCGATCGGCGAAGCTAGCGGTCTGCCCGTGACCACCGATCCGCGGTGGCGCGAGCTGGACTTCGGCGACTGGGACGGGCTTCCCGGATCGGCGATCGACGCCGAGGCGCTCGGTCGCTTCTGGAGCGATCCCGATGCCCATCCGCCCCCCGGCGGCGAAGCGTGGTCGGCTTTGGCGGTACGCGTGTCGGCGGCGCTGACCGACCTCGAACCACACCCGACCCTCGTCGTCACCCACGGCGGCGCGATCCGCGCCGCGCTGCACCGGCTCTGCGGCTTCGATCAGCGCCAGCTCTGGTCGTTCGACCTGCCCTATGGCGTGCTCGTGTCGCTGCAAGTGTGGCCGGGCGCGGCGCATTTGGTAGCGATCCGGCCATGAAGGGGCTCGTCGTCGCGATCCAGTTCCTGACGCGCCTGCCGACGCCGCGCATCGCCGTGAGCAGCGAGGAATTCGCCGCCTCGATGCGCTGGTTCCCCGCCGCCGGCCTGATCGTGGGCGCGCTCGTCGCGGCGGGCGGCTGGGCGGGCGCTATGCTCGATCCCTGGACCGGGGCTCTCGCCGCGCTGTTGCTCTGGGTCGCGGTCACCGGCGCGCTGCACCTCGACGGCCTCGGCGACATCGCCGACGCCGCGGGCGCGGCGCACAAGGAGCGCGCGCGCATAATCACCGTCATGGCCGATCCGCATGTCGGCAGCTTCGCGGTCGTGACCATCGCGCTGCAACTCGTAGCCAAGCTTATCCTGCTACGCGCATTGATCGAGGGCGAGGCCTTTATCGCGATCGCGCTTGTCCCTTTCGCCGCACGCATCGGGCCGCTCGCTTGGTCGCGCTGGCTGCCCGACCTCCACGCCGGGCTCGGCGCGCGCTTCCGCGGCGTGATCCGCCCCGTCGATCTCGCGATCTGGGCGCTGCTCCTCGCCGCCGCCGCATGGTGGTCGCCGTCGCTGCTGCTCGCACCGCTGCTGCTCGCCGGATGGGGCTGGTGGCTGCTTCGCAAGATCGGCGGCATCTCCGGCGACGGCCATGGCGCCGGGATCGAGATCGTCGAAAGCGCGCTGCTCCTCGCCGCGCTCATCTGGCTGCATTTCGCATGACCGAGGCCTGGACCTGGCACGGCGGCAACCTCGCCGCCGCCAAGCGCCACTTTGGCGGGGACGACTGGATCGACCTCTCGACCGGGATCAATCCGCTGCCCTGGCCGGGTGCGGACCGGGTCGCCATCGACTGGCAGCGGCTGCCCGACGGCGAAGCGCTCGCGCATCTGGAGGCAGTGGCGGCCGAATTTTTCGGCGTCGCCCCGCGCCATATCGGCGCAGTCCCCGGCACCGAGATCGGACTGCGCATCGCGGGACGGCTGATCGGGGGCGAAGCGCGTCACGCAACGCCGAGCTATCGAACCCACGGCGAGATGATCGCAGGCAGCCTCGCAACCGCCGACGCCGACCTCGCGGCACAAGGCGGCACGATCATCCTCGCCAACCCGAACAACCCCGACGGGCGGATCCTCGCTCCGGAAGCCCTCGACGCACTGCTTGCAACGCGCGGCGACACCGGCTGGCTGCTCGTCGACGAAGCCTTCGCCGATTGCGACCCCACGCTGAGCATCGCCGCGCGGATCGCCGACGACCGGCGCCTGCTCGTGTTCCGCTCCTTCGGCAAATTCTTCGGCCTCGCCGGCGTACGTCTCGGCTTCATCCTCGGCCCCGCGCCATTCGTGCAAGACCTGCGCGCGACGCTCGGTGCCTGGCCGCTTTCCGCCGCCGCCATCGCGATCGGCACCGCCGCCTATGCCGACGCCGAATGGTTTGCGGCGACGCGCAGGCGCCTGCCCGAGCAAGCGGCCGCGCTCGACGCTGTGCTGACTGGCGCCGGCTATCGGCCCCAAGGTGCCTGCCCGCTGTTCCGGCTGATCGAAACCGGAGCCGCGCCAGCATTGTTCGACCGCCTCGCCCGCCGCTCCATCCTCACCCGCCCCTTCGCCGACCAGCCGCATTGGTTGCGCCTCGGCCTGCCCGCCGACAATGCGGCGCTCGCCCGCCTCGCCGACGCGCTCGCCGATGGCTGAACCCGTCGCCCTCGCCGCGCTCGCGCTCGACGCCGCCTTCGGCTGGCCCGCCGCCCTCTACCGCCGCATCGGCCACCCGGTCGGCGTCTTCGCGCGCCTGATCGACGGACTCGAGCGGCGCTGGAACCAACCCGAGCGCAGCTTCGCGACCCGCCGCCTGCTCGGCCTGCTCACGCTGCTCCTGCTCGTCGTGCTCGTCAGCGGTGCCGCATGGCTCGTCCAATGGACGCTGCTGAGCCACGTCGGTGCCTATGGCTGGGTTGCGGTCGCGCTCCTCGCCTGGCCCGCGTTCGCGCAACGCAGCCTTTTCGAACATGTCCGCGCCGTCGCTGAGGCGCTCGAACAGCACGGCCTGCCCGCCGCGCGCAACGCCGTCGCCGCCATCGTTGGCCGCGACACGGCAGAACTCGACGAAAGCGGCGTCGCGCGCGCCGCGATCGAAAGCCTCGCCGAAAGCTTCAGCGACGGCGTCGCCGCGCCGCTCTTCTGGCTGCTCCTCCTCGGCCTCCCCGGCGCCTGGATCTACAAGGCGGTCAACACCGCCGACAGCCTGATCGGCCACCGCGAGCCCCGCTGGCGCGCCTATGGCTGGGCCGCGGCCCGCACCGACGACGCGATGAACCTCATCCCCGCGCGCCTCGCGGGCGTCCTGATCTGCCTGGCGGGCGGCGGCGGATGGCGCATCATGGCGCGCGACGCGCACAAGCACGCGTCGCCCAACGCCGGCTGGCCCGAGGCGGCGATGGCGGGCGCATTGGGGCTTCGGCTCGCGGGGCCCGTCGCCTATGACGGCGTCATGCATGACAAGCCCTGGATCGGCGAAGGCGGCCCCGCCGCGACGCCCTTCGACATCCGCCACGCGCTGCGTATCTATCTTATCGCCTGCGCGCTGCTCTGGCTCATCGCGGGAGGCGCCGCATGGCTACGCTGATGCTGCAGGGCACCGGCTCGGACGTCGGCAAGTCGGTGCTCGTCGCTGGCCTCTGCCGCGCCTTCGCCAACCGCGGGCTGACGGTGCGCCCCTTCAAGCCGCAGAATATGTCGAACAACGCCGCGATCACCATCGACGGCGGCGAGATCGGCCGCGCGCAGGCGCTGCAGGCGCTCGCCTGCCGCACCGAGCCGCACAGCGACATGAACCCGGTGCTGCTCAAGCCGCAGGCCGACCGGACGTCGCAGCTGATCGTCCACGGCCACGTTCGCGGCACACTCGGCAGCGGCAATTTCCGCGAGGCGCGCGGCAGCCTGCTGGCCGAGGTCATGCAGAGTTATGACCGCCTCCGCACCCAAAGCGACCTCGTCGTCGTCGAAGGCGCGGGCTCGCCCGCCGAGATCAATTTGCGCGCCGGCGACATCGCGAACATGGGCTTCGCGCGCGCCGCCCACGTCCCCGTGATCCTGATCGGCGACATCGACCGCGGCGGGGTGATCGCCTCGGTCGTCGGGACCAAGGCGGTGATCGAGCCCGAGGATGCCGCGATGATCCGCGGCTTCCTGATCAACAAGTTCCGGGGCGACCCCGCGCTGTTCGACGACGGCTATCGCGAGATCAAGGTCCGCACTGGCTGGCCGGGCTTCGGCGTCATCCCCTGGCTCGCCGCCGCCGCACGGCTGCCGAGCGAGGATGCGATGATCCTCGAACGCCCCGCCGACCCGCGCGAGGGGCGCAAGCTCATCGCCTGCCCGATCCTGCCGCGCATTTCCAATTTCGACGATCTCGACCCGCTCAAGCTCGAGCCCGCGGTCGAGCTGGTGATGATCCCCCCCGGCCGCCCGATCCCCGCCGAGGCGGCGCTGATCGTTTTGCCCGGATCGAAGGCGACGATCGCCGACCTCGCCGCGCTGCGCCGCGAGGGCTGGGACATCGACATCAAGGCGCACCACCGCCGCGGCGGCACGATCCTGGGCCTGTGCGGCGGCTACCAGATGCTCGGCCGCAGCGTCGCCGACCCGCTCGGCATCGAGGGCGAGGCCACGCACGCCGAGGGGCTCGGCCTGCTCGACGTCGAGACGATCCTCTCGCCCGCCAAGCAATTGCGTCATGTGAAGGGCGAAGCGCTCGGCGCCCCGGTCGCGGGCTATGAAATGCATATGGGCGAAACGCACGGGCCGGGCACCGCGTATCCCTTCGCCCGCCTCGACGACGGTACGAGCGACGGCGCGGTGAGCGCCGACGGCCGCGTCCTCGGCTCCTATCTCCACGGTCTGCTCGCCGCTCCCGACCTGCGCCACGCCCTGCTCGCCCGCCTCGGCCTTGGCGGCAACGGCCGCGACCACACGGCCGACGTCGACGCCGCGCTCGACGACATCGCCGCCGAACTCGCCGATCACGTCGATCTCGACGCGCTGCTCGCGCTCGCGCGGGGCGGCGCATGAGCAGCCTCTTCGTCCTCGGCGGCGCGCGCTCGGGCAAGAGCCGCCATGCGCAGGCGCGGGCAGAGGCCATTGCGGGGCGCCATATCTTCGTCGCCACCGCCGAAGCCTGGGACGACGAGATGCGCGAGCGCATCGCGCGCCACCGCGCCGACCGCGACGCGCGCTGGACGACGGTCGATGCGCCTTACGACCTGCCCGCCGCCATCGCGGGCCACAGCGCCCCTGACGCCGTGCTGCTCGTCGACTGCCTGACGCTCTGGACCTCGAACCTGCTGCTCGCCGGGCACGACATCGACGACGCGACCGCCGACCTGTGCGCGTCGATCGCGCATTTCGAGGGGCATATCCTGCTCGTCGCTAACGAGGTCGGGCTCGGCATCGTCCCCGACAATGCGCTCGCGCGCGCGTTCCGCGACGCGGCGGGGCTGCTCAACCAGAAAGTCGCGGCGACCACCGCCGAGGTCGTGCTGGTGACCGCGGGCCTGCCGCTGACGCTCAAGGCGCCGCCGTCCTTTCGCGAGCAACGATAACAAGTTGATCGACTTCGCTCCGCCCGCTGTTAGGATGGCGCCAGCTTAGGGGATCGCATGCTCGGCTTTTTCGCTTTCCTGTCGATTGTCGTTCTTTTCCTGCTGTTGATGGACGCACGGGCCCGGCTCAAGCGGGCCGAGGCGACGCTTGCCGAAGCCGCCAAGCGCATCGGCGCGCTGCAGCGCCACGCCGGTTTGCTGCCTCCGAAGGAAGGCGAGAGCCCCGAACAGGCGCGCGCCAATGCGGCCGCGCCAATGCGCACGGCGACCCCGTCGCCCGCTCCCGCACCAGTTCCCTCGTGGGTCGCGCCCTCGCCCGAAACGATCGACCGCTGGAAGCCCAAGCCCGACGTGCCGGCTGCCGAGGAGCCCGTGCCCGCCGAACCTGAAACCGAAGACGTGCCCGCACCGGTCGCCGCCGCGAGCGCACCGCTGCCGTCGATCGAGCAGGAGGTCCCGGTCGAGGACGAGCCCGCCGCTCCCGAAACCGCTGCCGCCGAGCCCGTAGCCCCGGAACCGGCCGCCGCCGAACCCGAAATCGAGGAACCCGTCCTCGAGGCTAAGTTGCCCGAGCCCGAACCCCCTGCCGGACCGCCCCCCGCCCCGCCCGGACCGCCGCCGACGATGGCGTCGCGTTTCGAGAATCTCTTCGGCAAGACGCTGCCGATCTGGGCCGGTGGCATCACCCTCGCGATCGCGGGCGTGCTGATCGTCCGCTATGCGATCGACGCGGGCTTCTTCGCGCGCGTCTTCACCCCCGGCGTCCAGGTGATCGCCGGCATGCTCTTCGGCCTCGGGCTGATCGGCGGCGCCGAATATGCCTGGCGCAACGAGGACAAGGTCCGCGACCTGCGCGTGCCGCAGGCGCTCTCGGGCGCGGGCATCGCGACGCTTTATGCCGCCATCCTGGTCGCGGCCAATGTCTATGGGCTGATCGGTCCGCTCGCCGCCTTCGTCGGGCTTGCGCTCGTCACCGCCGCCGCGCTCGGCCTGTCGCTGCGCTTCGGCCCGCCCAGCGCGCTGCTCGGGCTCGCGGGCGGCCTCGCCGCCCCCGCGCTCGTCGGCGCTATGGAACCCAATGTGCCGCTGCTCGCGGTTTATCTCGGCCTCACCATCGCCGGGCTCGCTGGGGTCGCGCGGATGAAGCGCTGGCCGTGGCTCGCGCTCGCCGCCTTCTTCGGCGGCGTGGGCTGGAGCCTGTGGATGCTGCTTGCGACCACCGCGCTCGATACGCTCGGCTCGCTGTCGATCGGCGGCTATGTGCTTCTCCTCGCGCTCGCGCTGCCGATGATCGCCTTCGACGGCCCGCGTGCCGCGCTGCTCCGCGCCGGGTCGGCGATCGTCGGCGCGTTGCAACTCGCCCTGCTCGTCGGCATCGGCGGCTTCGCCCCGCTCCACTGGGGGCTCTTCATCCTGATCGCCGCGGCGGGCCAGTGGCTCGCCTGGCGCGAGAAGGATTTTGCGATCGTCCCCTCGATCAGCCTCGCGCTGTCGGTGCTGCTGCTTGCGGTCTGGCCCGATCCGGCGGCGGGCTGGTTCGCGACCATCGGCCTCGCGCTCGCCGCGATCCACGCTTTGCCCTTGCTCGCGAAGCTGTGGGGCGAGACGCGAACGCTGCGCCGCACGCTCGAGCTTTGCGCGCTGGCGCTCGCCGCGCCGCCGCTGGTCAAATGGCATTTCTGGGATATCGCCGACAGCGGACTGGCGCTCGTCGCGCTCGGCGCCGCGCTGGTCGCCGGCGCGGGCATCGCGCTCGGCTGGAAGGTCGAGGACCGCACCGGCGATAGCCGTTTCGCCTGGCTGACCGCCGTGACGGGCATCCTCGTCGCGGTCGCCGCCTGCCTGATCGCGCCCGACTGGACTGCGCCGCTCGCGGTCGGCGCCGTCGCGGCCGCATTGCTCTTCTTCGGCAAGGCGGCAAAGGACCGGCGCATCGAGCCGATCGCCGCGAGCTTCGTCGCGCTCGCGCTGGTCGCGCTGATCGCCACCCCGCTCGCGCTGGTCGAACTGCCGCGGCTGGTGGTCGGGGCCGGCGACGCCTTCGCGGGGCAGGCGCTGGTCCGCTGGGGCGGGCTGACCGCGCTGCTCGGCCTGTTCGCGGCCAGGGCCGTGGACCGCTACCTACGCTTCCTCGCGCTGACGATCGCCGGCGGCCTCGCTTATGGCGCGCTCGCACAGCTCGTCCCCGCCTGGAGCCTGACGCTCGCGATGGGCGCGATCGCAGCGGCGCTGTTCGCGCTCGCGCGGCGCCGCGGTACCCTGCCGATCGAGGGCCTGTCGCTCGCCTATGCGCTGCTCGCCGTGCTGCTGCTCGCATCGACGGGCCCCGGCGTCATTGCGCAATGGACGCGCCTCTATGGCAGCGATGAGGTGGCCACCGGCACCGCCATCCTGCGCTGGGGCGGCCTCACCCTGCTCGGCCTGCTCTACGCCGCCCTGTCGGCGCAGCCCGCGATCCGCCGCGTCGGCCAAGTTGCCGCCGCGCTGCTCGCCTATGGTGCGCTCGCGCAGGTCGTGCCGGGGGCGTATCTGATGTTGGTCCCCGCACTCGGCGGTGCAGCGATGCTGCTCGCGGCGCGCCGCATCGACCTCGCGCGCGTCGATGCCGCGGCAGTCAGCTTCGCGGCAGTGAGCCTTGCTTGGGCCGTGCTGCCCGTCGGGGTCTGGGCGACCAAGGCCGTGCTCTCGCTCGGCGGCGTGCCGATGCTGTTCGACGCCCCTGCGCTCGCCATCGACCAGCTGTTATTGCGCCTGCTGCTCCCTGCCTTGCTCTTCGGCGCACCGCTGCTGCTGCTGCGCGAAGCGCTGCCGCGCTGGCTGTTGATCGGGGCTTTCGCGGTCATCGGCATCCTGGCCGGGATCGCGCTCCACTGCCTCTACCGCCTCGGTTTCGCGGCGGCGTTCGGCGGCGATTTCGTCGCCACCGGGGTCGCGCAGCGCATCGTCTGGGGCGCCCTGCTCGTCGGCAGCGGCTGGCTCGCGATGCGCCGCGGCCTCACCAGCCTCGCGCGGCCGCTCGTCGTCGCGGGGACCGCGCATGCGATCTGGTACGGCCTGCTGCTCCACAACCCACTGTGGACCGGGCAGGCAGTCGGATCGCTGCCGATCGCCAACTGGCTCGCCCCGCTCTTCCTGCTGCCGGGTATCGGCCTGGTGCTCATCCGCACCCTCTTCCCCGACGCGCGCGCCGCGCTCGACCGGATCGTGCAGGTCGCGGCGATGCTGCTCGTCGCGGGTTTCGCCTGGGCGACGCTGCGCCAGATCTTCCACGGCGGCCTGCTGGTCGCACCAGGGGTCACCGCGAGCGAGAATATCCTGCGCTCGATCCTGATCCTCGCGCTCGCGATCGGCTTCCTGCTCTGGGGCATCAGGCAGAACCGCCACGACTGGCGCATCGCGTCGCTGATCCTGATGCTCGGCGCGGTGGGCAAGGTCTTCCTGTTCGACGCCTCGGGGCTCGAAGGATTGCTGCGCATCGGCTCGTTCGTGGTACTGGGGTTCAGCCTGATCGGCATCGGCTGGCTCTACAGCCGCCAGCTCGCGCGGCCGGCAGCGCCGGCGGCACCCGAAAGGACAGAATGAAGGGAAAGGTGGGACGATTCTGTTGCCCGGCTCGTCCCCAGCCGCTGGTATCCGATTCTGTTGCCCGGTTCGGTCCGAACCGCGTTCTATTTGAATAACCTTAGGCCGTGAGGCTTATCGGTTACGCAGCCAGAGCGAGTGCTTCGTTATCGTTAGCACTTATTGGTTTTGAGCCTTTAACGGGTTACTCAGCCCGGAAGAAACTACCGTCTTTGAACACACGTCGATCCTAGTTCGGCCCCGTCAGAAACCCGCGCACCCCTTCACAAGGGCGCGGGTTCGTGGTGGAGCCGCCGGGTACTGCCCCCGGGTCCGCTGTGCCTATTCCACGGCAACATTTATCCTCATAGTCGGCCGAAACCGACCTTCCCCATATAGGAAGCCCGCCCGCACTTGGAAAGAGCGCGGACGGGCTAGGCCTTGAAAAGCGGTGGAAAATTATTTCTTGCGCAGTTCGTCGCGGATTTCGGTGAGGATATCGACCTCGGTCGGGCCCGCGGGGGCATCGGGCGCCTTGCGCACGACCTTGTTCACCGTCTTGACCAGCAGGAAGATGATCCACGCCAGAATCAGGAAGTTGATCGTCGCAGTGATGAACGCGCCATAGCCGAACATCGCGACCCCGGCTTCCTTCAGCTTGGCATAGTCGGTCGGCGAGACGCCCGCGGGCACGTCGCCCAGCAGGATGAACATGTTCGAAAAATCGACCCCGCCGAAGATCCAGCCGACGACGGGCATGATCAGATCTTCGGTCAACGACTTGGTGATCGTCGCGAAGGCGCCGCCGATGATGACGCCGACCGCCAGGTCGATGACATTGCCGCGCGCGATAAATTCCCTGAACTCTGCCAACATCTTGGCTCTCCCCGGAGGATTGGTCCTGCGCCCCGAAAGTGCCGCGCGGATTGCACAAAGGCAAGCGCCATCCTATTATCTGTATTGTTGCGGCAAAACGCCGCCGGAGGGAGCCTTAAGACCATGACCATGCGTTCCGCCCGCTGGATGATCCTGCCCGTCGCCGCGATGAGCCTGTCCGCCTGCGGCATCAACAGCGTGCCCACCAAGGAAGAGGCGGCGAAAGCGCGCTGGGCCGAGGTTCAGGCCGCCTATCAGCGCCGGTCCGATCTGATCCCCAATCTGGTGGAGACCGTAAAGGGCGCGGCAGGCATGGAGAAGGCGACGCTCGAGGGCGTGATCCAGGCGCGTGCATCCGCGACGCAAGTCACGCTGAGCGCCGACGATCTCAGCGACCCGGCCAAGGTCGAGGCCTTTCGCCAGGCGCAAGGCAATGTGTCGAGCGCGCTCGGTCGCTTGCTCGCGATCTCCGAGCAATATCCCGACCTCAAGAGCCAGGGACGCTACGCCGTTCTGATGGTCTCGCTCGATTCCACCGAGACCAAGATCAACACCGCGATCCGCGATTACACGCTGGCGGTGCAGGATTATAATACGACGATCCGCACCTTCCCCGACATCATCGGGGCCAAGATCGTGCATGGCGCCAAGCCGATGATCCCCTATGAGGCGGTGACCCCGAACGCCGAAATCGCGCCCAAGGTCGATTTCGGGCAATAGCCATGGCAGCCGCCGCCCGCGCGGTTCTGCTCGCCATCCTGCTGGTCGTCGGCGGCTGTCAGGCCTCGCCGACCGTCGATCCGGAAGACGCCCCGCACTCCCGGCTCGCACCGGCGGCTTGCGATGGCGTGCCGCCGGTTGCTCTGCGCGGGAGGATAACCGACGCAGCCGATATCTTGACGCCCGAAGTCGAAGCCTCGCTGTCGCAGCGGCTTGCCCGCTATCAGGAACGGACGCAGCACCAGATGGTCGTGGCGACGACGACCGACCTGAACGGCGTCGATGTCGGGAATTTTGCCACCTGCCTGGGCAATCGCTGGGGAATAGGGCGCAAGGGGCATGACGACGGTATCGTCATCCTGCTGGCGCCGAAGGAAAAACAGATGCGGATCGCGACCGGCGACGGACTGCGGAAGCAACTGACCGACGAGCGGGCGCTTTCGATCGTGAACAGGATGACACCCCGGTTCCGGCAGGGCGATTATTCCGGCGGTCTCGAATTGGGTATCGACTCGATCGCCGCACAGACGGGAGACCGGCCATGAAAGCGATCTTGTTCAGCTGGGCCATCGCGCTGTCCCTGATCTCCGTTCCCGCGGCGGCGCAGACCTATCCGGCATTGACCGGCCGTGTCGTCGACGAGGCCAACGTCATACCCCCTGCCGAAGAGGCGGCGCTCGACACCCAGTTGGAGGGGATCGAGACCCGCACCGGCCACCAGTTCGTCGTGGCGACAGTCAAGGATCTACAGGGCTATGACGTGGCCGATTATGGAATCGGGCTCGGGCGGCACTGGGGCATCGGCAAAAAGGGCGCCGACGACGGCGTCCTCCTGCTGGTCGCGCCCAATGAACGCCGCGTCTACATCGCGGTGGGATATGGGCTGAACTCGGTTTTTACCGACATCCATGCGGGCCGCATCATTCGCGGCGATATTACACCGCGCTTCAAGGACGGCGACATGCCCGGCGGCATTCAGGCGGGCGTAAACGCCATCGCTGAGCAGATCCAACTCACCCCCGAGGAAGCCGCGGCGCGCGCCGCGCAGATCGAGGCCGAGGAGCGCGACCGCGCCGACGACGGCGATATCGGCGGGCTGATCTTCGTCGCGATCATCATCTTTTTCTTCTTCATACTGCCGATCCTGTCGAGCCTCGGGCGCAAGGGCCGGAAGCGGCGCCGCAAGAACAGCCCGTGGGGCGCCCCGATCATCATCTGGGGCAACGATGACGACTGGGGCGGCGGCAGCAGCGGCGGATCGTCATGGGGTGGCTGGAGCAGCGGCGGCGGTGGCGGGGGTGGCTTCGGCGGCTTTTCGGGCGGCGGCGGCAGCTTCGGCGGCGGCGGCGCGTCGGGCGGCTGGTAAGGGGTAGCGGACCATGAAAGTCAATCACGTCAGCGCCGCCGATCACGACCTCGTCACCGCCGCGGTCGCCGCGGCCGAGGCGCGCACCAGCGGCGAGATCGTCACGGTCATCGCCGCGCAATCGAACGATTATGACGACATCGCGCTCGTCTGGGCCAGCGTCATCGCCTTTATCGCGATGTCGGTGATCGCGCTCTTCCCCGAATATTATCGCGGCCTCTACGACCGGCTGACCGGCGGCTGGGGCTATGACCTCACCGCGAACGAATGGCTCGACAGCGTGATCGCAATCGGCGTCATCAAATGGATCGGTATTTGGCTGATCCTGCTGTGGCGCCCGCTGCGGCTGTGGCTGACCCCACGCGCGATCCTCGCGGGCCGCGTCCGTGCGCGAGCGGTGGATCTGTTCAAAGTGGGGACCGAGGCGAAGACCCTCGGCCGCACCGGCGTGCTGCTCTACGTCAGCCTGAAGGAGCATCGCGCCGACATCGTCGCCGACGAAGCAATCGCGGCGAAAGTGTCGCCCGACGTGTGGGGTGACGCCATGGCGGCGCTGATCGACCATGTCCGTGCCGGGCGCCCCGGCGAAGGCATGGCCGAGGCGGTACGCCAGATGGGCGTCGTGCTCGCCGAGCATTTCCCGCGCGGCAGCGAAAATCCGAACGAGCTGCCCGATCGGCTGATCGAATTGTAAGATTCCCTTTCAGCCGTTCGTGCTGAGCTTGTCGAAGCACCGTTCTTGCCTCTAACGTCGAAAAAGAACGGCCCTTCGACAAGCTCAGGGCGAACGGACTTGGAAGGATCAGCATGTCCCGCCCCGCCCCCGGCACCCCCATCGAAACGCGCTGGGAGGGCCGCTTCGTCACGGTCAAGCAGCAGGGGACGTGGGAATATGTCTCGCGCGCGCGCGGCATTCATGCCGCGGTGATCCTAGCGATCGACGACGGCCCCGACGGGCGGCATATCATCCTGGTCGAGCAATATCGCGTGCCGATGGGCATGAACTGCGTCGAGATGCCCGCGGGGCTGGTCGGCGACGACACCGCGGGCGAAGCCGCCGAACTCGCCGCCGCGCGCGAACTCGACGAAGAGACGGGCTATGCCGCCGCCCACTGGCGCACCGTCGGCGAATTCTACTCCTCGCCCGGCATGGTCAGCGAAAGTTTCACCCTGCTCGTCGCGACTGGGCTGACGAAGATCGGCGAAGGCGGCGGGGTCGACAGCGAGGACATCATCGTCCACCGCGTGGCGCTCGCCGGGATCGAGGATTTCATCGCAGCGAAACGCGCCGAAGGCTGCGGCATCGACGTGCGCGTCGCGATGCTGCTGGTGGGCGGGTTATTGGCCCATATCTAATTCCCGTTCGTGTCGAGCGAAGTCGAGACACGTCTGGCGTGGTGTCGGCGTGTCTCGACTTCGCTCGACACAAACGGAACGGGGAAGCTGGGCCTCAGCGCCCCTTGAAGCGCCAGCGCAGCAGCGGGCGCGCCAGCAGCAGCCCGGCGAGGAAGCCGCCGACATGCGCCCAGATTGCGATATTGGCGAAGTCCCCGCCGCCCGCGAAACCGATGAGCAGTTGCAGCCCGATCCACGCCGCGGCAAGCCACAGGGCGCGCACCCAATGGCCGGGGATCGGCCCGATCGCCGCGGTTCGCGTGCGGCTGAAGATCAGCGCATAGACCGCGAGCAGCGCCGAAATCGCCCCGCTGGCGCCGATCACCACGACGAGCGAGCCGGGGTTCGCGATCCACTGCGCGAGCGCGCCGGCATAGGCCCCCGCGACGAGCAGGAAGGCGGTCGCCGACGAACCGAGCGGCGCTTCGAGCTGGCGTCCGATGAAGATCAGCATGACCATGTTGAAGACGAGGTGCAGCACCCCGGCGTGCAGGAAGGCCGAGGACAAGGGCGTCAGTATGAACGGCAGCAGCGTCCCCGGCGGCGCGATCAACTCGCTGCCGAACCGCCCCGGGATGAACCCCGCGCCGACGAAGGCCTGCTGCTCATAACCGGTGATCGCGAGCAGCACGAAAACGACGGCGCACGCCACCGCATAGCCGGTGATGACGGGTGTCCGGGCGGCGTTCATCGACGCGGGCACCCGGTCAGACGAATTCGATCTTGGTCACCACATAATATTTGTCGCCCGCGGGCACGGTCACCTCGATCTCGTCGTCGACGCGGCGCCCGATCAGCGCGCGGCCGAGCGGCGAGTTGTAGCTGATCTTGCCGTCCTTGGCATCGGCCTCGGCCTGCCCGACGATCTGGTAACGGATCGGCTTGTCGTCCTCGTCGGCGAGAGTGACGGTGGCGCCGAACACGATGCGGTCGCCCGACAGCGTCGTCGGATCGATGACCTGCGCGCGCGAAAGCTTGTCTTCGAGGTCGCCGATCGTCGCTTCGACCTGGCCCTGACGCTCTTTCGCGGCGTGATATTCGGCATTTTCGCTAAGGTCGCCATGCGCGCGCGCTTCCTCGATCGCATCGACGATCAGCGGCCGCTCGGCCTTGAGCGCACTGAGCTGCGTGCTCAGCTTCTCATAGCCTTCTGCCAGCATCGGCACCTTTTCAACGCTTGCCATTATCCTGTTGTCCTTCGTCAATAATCCTGCCCCGGCGGGAGAGCGCCGGGCGGCAGAGCCGCTGGTTCCGTCGATGTCGGGGGGTGAAGCGGTCCCTCAATAATAGTCCTGAAGCGGCTTCACTTCAAGACTGTGCGAGCGCAACGCTCCAATGGCCTGAGTGGCTGCATCGCTGGCCGCCGCGGTGGTATAATATGCGATGTCGGCCGCCAGCGCCGACGCGCGGATCGACTGCGAGTCCTGAAGGCTCTGCCACCCCTCGGTGGTGTTGAAGATCAGTTGCACGTCGCCGTCCTTGATCCGGTCGACGATATGCGGGCGGCCCTCGGCGACCTTGTTAACGCGTTCCACCGCTATGCCCTGTCCGTCGAGATAGTCGGCGGTGCCGCCGGTCGCGATGACGCGCCAGCCCCAGGCGCGAAGCTGGCGGACCGCGCCCACGATGCGTGGCTTGTCGCTGTCCTTGACCGACACGAACAGCCGCCCGTCGGTCGGCAGCCGGTCGCCCGCGCCGAGCTGTGCCTTGGCAAAGGCCAGGTTGAAATTACTGTCGATTCCCATGACTTCGCCGGTGGACTTCATTTCGGGCGACAGCACCGGGTCGGTCCCGGGGAAGCGCGCGAAGGGGAAGACCGCTTCCTTCACCGCGACATGCGCGATGTCGCGGTTGATCTTCGGCAGGTCGGCAAGCTTCTCGCCCGCCATCACCCGCGCCGCGATCTTCGCGATCGGCGACCCGACGGCCTTGGCGACGAAGGGCACGGTGCGGCTCGCGCGCGGGTTGACCTCGATGAGGTACACCTCGTTGCCCTTGACCGCGAACTGGATGTTCATCAGCCCGCGAACCTCGAGCGCGCGCGCCAGCGCATCGGTCTGACGCTCGATCTCGGCGACGATCTCGGCCGACAGGCTGTAGGGGGGGATCGAGCAGGCGCTGTCGCCCGAATGGACGCCGGCTTCCTCGATATGCTGGAGCACGCCCGCGACGACCACGTCGGTGCCGTCGCAGAGCGCATCGACGTCGACCTCGATCGCGTCGCGCAGATAGCGGTCGATCAGCACCGGCGAATCGCCCGACACCTGCACCGCGGTCTCGATATAATTTTCGAGCTGCGCCTGATCGTCGACGATCTCCATCGCGCGGCCGCCGAGCACATAGGAGGGGCGCGTCAGCACCGGGTAACCGATGCGCGCCGCGACCGCGACGGCTTCCTCGCGGCTGCGCGCGATGCCGTTCTCGGGCTGTTTCAGGCCGAGCTTGTTGACCAGCGCCGCAAAGCGCTCGCGGTCCTCGGCGAGGTCGATCGCGTCGGGCGAGGTGCCGAGGATCGGGATGCCCGCGTCGGACAAGGCTTGCGCCAGCTTCAGCGGCGTCTGCCCGCCGAACTGGACGATGACCCCGACCAGCGTGCCCTTCGACATTTCGACGTGCAGGATCTCGAGCACATCCTCGGCGGTCAGCGGCTCGAAATAGAGGCGATCCGAGGTGTCGTAATCGGTGCTCACCGTCTCCGGGTTGCAGTTGATCATGATCGTCTCGTAACCCGCTTCCTCGAGCGCGAAGCACGCGTGGCAGCAGCAATAATCGAACTCGATCCCCTGCCCGATCCGGTTCGGGCCGCCGCCCAGGATGACGATCTTCTGCCGCTCCGACGGGTTCGCCTCGCACTCGGGGGTGCCGAAGGTCGGCGCCTCATAGGTCGAATAGAGATAGGGCGTCTGCGCCTGGAACTCGGCGGCGCAGGTGTCGATGGTCTTGAACACCGGGCGCACGCCGAGCTTGTGGCGCAGCGCGCGCACTTCGGCCTCGGTCACCCCGCCGGTCATCGCCTTGACCGCCTCGTGGATCAGGCCCGAACCACGCGCGGTCGCGCGGCGGGTGCCAGGGTGAAGGTTCGCCGACTGGAGCGCCAGATAGGCGAGCCGCTTGTCCGAAAAGCCCATCGCCTTCAGCTGGCGCAGCCCTTCGGCATCGCGCGGCAGGCCGTCGCGGCACACTTGCTTCTCGGCGTCGACGATTTCTTCGATGCGTTCGAGGAACCACATGTCGTAACCGGCGACACGGTTGATCTCGGTCAGCGGCAGCCCTTCGCGGATCGCCTGCGCGGCGTTGAGCAGCCGGTCGGGGGTGCGCTTGGCGAGCTCGCTGCGCAGCACGTCGTGGCTCGCGCCGACCAGCCGGTCGACGAAATTGAAGCCCGACAGGCCGGTCTCCAGCCCGCGCAGCGCCTTCTGCAGGCTCTCGTGGATGGTGCGCCCGATCGCCATCACCTCGCCGACCGACTTCATCGCGGTCGACAAGGTCGCCTCGGCGCCCTTGAACTTCTCGAAGGCGAAGCGCGGGATTTTGGTGACGACATAGTCGATCGTCGGTTCGAACGACGCCGGGGTGACCCCGGTGATGTCGTTCATGATCTCGTCGAGCGTGTAGCCGACCGCGAGCTTTGCCGCGACCTTGGCGATCGGGAAACCGGTCGCCTTCGACGCCAGCGCCGACGAGCGCGACACCCGCGGGTTCATCTCGATCACGATCAGGCGGCCGTCGGCCGGGTTCACCGCGAACTGGACGTTCGACCCGCCGGTTTCGACCCCGATCTCGCGCAGGCACGCGATGCTCGCGTTGCGCATGATCTGATATTCCTTGTCGGTCAGCGTCAACGCTGGCGCGACGGTGATGCTGTCGCCGGTGTGCACGCCCATCGGATCGACGTTCTCGATCGAACAGATGATGATGCAATTGTCCTTGCGATCGCGCACCACCTCCATCTCATATTCTTTCCAGCCGAGGAGCGATTCCTCGATCAGGACCTCGGTCGTCGGCGAGGCGATCAGGCCGCCCCGGACGATATGCTCGAATTCCTCGCGGTTGTACGCGATGCCGCCGCCGGTGCCGCCGAGCGTGAACGACGGGCGGATGATCGAGGGCAGTCCGGTGCGTTCGAGCACCGCAAAGGCTTCGTCGAGCGTGTGCGCGACACCGCTGCGCGCGCTTTCCAGCCCGATCTTGTCCATCGCGTCGCGGAACTTCTGCCGGTCCTCGGCCTTGTCGATCGCCTCGGCATCGGCGCCGATCATCTCGACGCCGTACTTCGTCAGCGTGCCGTCGTTGAACAGCGCCAGCGCGGTGTTGAGCGCGGTCTGCCCGCCCATCGTCGGCAGCACCGCGTCGGGGCGCTCCTTGGCGATGATCTTCGCGACGATCTCGGGCGTGATCGGCTCGACATAGGTCGCGTCGGCGAGGTCGGGATCGGTCATGATCGTCGCCGGGTTGGAGTTGACGAGGACGATGCGATAGCCCTCCTCCTTCAACGCCTTGATCGCCTGCGTCCCCGAATAGTCGAACTCGCACGCCTGGCCGATAAC
This sequence comes from Sphingopyxis sp. QXT-31, assembly GCF_001984035.1. NCBI lineage: Bacteria > Pseudomonadati > Pseudomonadota > Alphaproteobacteria > Sphingomonadales > Sphingopyxidaceae > Sphingopyxis > Sphingopyxis sp. QXT-31. The sequence continues at coordinate 2,181,370 of NZ_CP019449.1, forward strand.
GATCGGGCCGGCGCCGATGACGAGGATGGATTGGATGTCGGTTCTTTTGGGCATTATGGCACTCTATAAACGCCCTCGCCCCCTTTAGGGGGAGAGGGAAGAGCCGCGAAGCGGCGAAGGGAGAGGGGGAACAGCAGATGACGAAGCGCGACATCCCGACCCGAAATTTTGCGAAGACGCTGCGTACGGAGCAGACGCCGCCCGAAGCGGCGTTGTGGAATATCGTTCGCGCCAAACGCCTCGGCGGCGTCAAATTCGTCCGCCAACTCCCGATCGCGCCGTATGTCGCCGACTTCGCGGCGCGCGAGGCGCGACTGGTGATCGAACTCGACGGCGACAGCCACGCTGGGCGTGAAGCCTATGACGCGGCGCGCACCGCCTTCATCGAGGGCAAGGGCTACCGCGTCATCCGCTTCACCAACGGCGACGTGCTGACCAACCCCGCAGGTGTCGCCCGCGCCATATTGGTCGCGCTCGGCAACGACTTCACCTAACTCCCTCGCCCCCTTAAGGGGGAGAGGGACGGCGACCGCAGGGAGCCAAGGAGAGGGGGCATGCAAGAAGCGCAGGCCAAGGACGCGAACTCGCCCCCTCTCCCTTCGCCGCATACGCGGCTTTTCCCTCTCCCCCTGAAGGGGGCGAGGGAGAAAGGCTGCATGATCGCTCACTGCACATTCCGATCGACGCCGATCTGCGGGTCGGTCCCGCCGACTTCGGCGATGAAGTCGAGCACCGGCCGCGCCGTCGCCGCGACCCACGCCGCGTCGGGCACGACATCCGCATATTCGAAGATCAGGTGATGCCGCCCGACCCCCCGCGCTTCGCCGAACCCGCGCGCCTCGGCGAGCTGCACCGCCTCATAGGGCAGCCGCCGCGCGCAAGTGATGTTGAGCCGCACCCCCGCGCCCCAGCGCTCGGGATGCGCCGCCGCATCGGCCGCCAGCGCGTCGAGCTGGTCGGCGAAGCTCATTTCAGCCCGCCCACGAACTTCTCGAACAGGTAGAAGCTGTCTTGCGGCCCCGGGCTCGCCTCGGGGTGATATTGCACGCTGAACGCATTCTTCCCCGTGATCGCGATGCCGCAGTTCGACCCGTCGAACAGGCTGCGGTGCGTCTCGACCACGCCCTTGGGCAAGGTCGCGGTGTCGACCGCGAAGCCGTGGTTCATGCTGGTAATCTCGACCACGCCGTCATCGAAATCGCCGCCGACGCGCTGTACAGGATGGTTCGCGCCGCGGTGGCCTTGATGCATCTTTACGGTCTTGGCGCCCGCCGCCAGCCCGAGCAGCTGATGGCCGAGGCAGATGCCGAAGATCGGCACGTTACGCTCGAGCAGCCCCTTGATCACCGGCACCGCATATTCGCCCGTCGCGGCGGGATCGCCCGGGCCGTTCGACAGGAATACGCCTGCGGGGCGCAGTGCCATGATGTCGTCGAGCCCGGTCTTGGCAGGTACCACCGTGACCCGCGCGCCGGCCTTGACCAGGTTGCGGAAGATATTGTCCTTCGCGCCATAGTCGACCGCGACGACATGCGGCGCGGCGTCGCCCGCGCGCTTGTGGTCCGAGACCTCATAGCCCGAGCCGAGGTGCCACACGCCCGCGTCCCACGCACCCTGCCGTTCGCGCGTCACCGTCTTGGCGAGGTCCATGCCCTCCAGCCCCGGCCAGCCCTGTGCCAGCAGCAGCAGCCGGTCGATGTCGAACTGGCCGTCGGGGCTGTGCGCGACGACGCCGGTCGGCGCGCCCGCGTCGCGGATGCGGCGGGTCAGCGCGCGCGTGTCGATGCCGGCGAGCCCGATCAGCCCCTGCGCCTTCATCCAGTCGGGCAGCGTCTGCACGCTGCGAAAGCTGCTCGGCGCCGTCGGCAGCTCGCGCGTGATGCAACCGATCGCGGCGCGCTTTTCACGCTCCATATCCTCGGGATTCGCGCCGACATTGCCGATGTGCGGAAAGGTGAAGGTGATGATCTGGCCCGCGTAAGAGGGGTCGGTCAGGATTTCCTGATAGCCGGTCATCGCGGTGTTGAAACAAATCTCGCCTACGCCCGCCCCTGCGGCGCCATAGCCCAGCCCCCACAGGATCGTGCCGTCGGCCAGGACGAGGACGCCGGTGGCACCGGCAGGGGGCGTTTTGGGCGCGGCAGAGGGGTTGGCTGGTGCCATTCAACATGCTCCGGACGGGGGGCTAAACGGCCGACCAAGTAGGCGGCAAAAAAGTGATTCACAAGCTATCCGATTCGGAAACTTGCCGCTAGAGAGGGCCTTTCCGAAATTTGCAGCGCATGGGAACACGCAATGATTCGTGACGACATCAAGGCTGCGCAGGTTGCCGCGATGAAGGGCGGCGACAAGGCGCGGCTCGGTACCATCCGGCTGATGCTGGCCAAGATCAAGGACAAGGACATCGAACTGCGCACCGGCACCGCGCCGGCCGACGACGACGTGCTCGTTACCGACGTGCTCCAGAAGATGGTGAAACAGCGCCGCGAGTCGATCGCGATGTACGAACAGGGCGGCCGCCAGGAACTCGCCGACATCGAGGCGGCGGAAGTCGCGGTGATCGAGGACTTCCTGCCCGCGCAGCTTTCGGACGAGGAAGCAACCGCCGCGATCAAGACCATTGTCGACGAACTCGGCGCGACGAGCCTCAAGGACATGGGCAAGGTGATGGCCGCGGTGAAGGACCGGCTGGGCTCGCAGCTCGACATGAGCAAGGCGAGCGGGTGGGTGAAGGCGGCTTTGAGCTAAACCCTAACGCCCCGCCCCGCTTGCGGGCGGGCGCGGGGGTGGGCATATCCATATTATGGCGCTCACCCCGCAATGGCTGGACGAACTGCGTTCGCGCATCACGCTGTCGACCCTGATCGGGCGCTCGGTGAAGGTCACGCGCGCCGGCCGCGAATATAAGGCCTGCTGCCCCTTCCATAACGAAAAGACGCCCAGCTTCACGATCAACGACGAGAAAGGCTTCTACCATTGCTTCGGCTGCAGCGCCCACGGCGATGCGATCCGCTGGATGACCGATCAGCGCGGCCTCTCCTTCATGGACGCGGTCAAGGAACTCGCCGCCGAGGCCGGCATGGAGGTCCCCGCCGCCGACCCGCGCGCCGCCAAAAAGGCCGAGGAGGCAGCGAGCTTGCGCGATGTTGTCCAGGCCGCGGCCGACTGGTTCACCCAGCAGCTCGGCAGCAGCAACGGCGCCCCGGCGCGCGACTATCTGGCGAAGCGCGGCATCTCGGAGGCGACGCGCAAGGCCTTCGGCTTCGGCCTCGCCCCCGACAGCCGCAGCGCGCTCAAGGAAGCGCTCAAGAAATTCCCGACCGCGATGCTCGTCGAATCGGGCATGCTCATCGCGGTCGATGAGAAGGAGCCTTACGACCGCTTCCGCGGCCGGCTGATGATCCCGATCCGCGACGCGCGCGGCCGCGTGATCGCGTTCGGCGGGCGCATCCTCGGCGACGGCGAGCCCAAATATCTGAATTCGCCCGACACGCCGCTCTTCGACAAGGGGCGCACGCTCTACAATCTCGACAAGGCCTCGCCCGCCTCGCGCCAGACGAACCGCATCATCGTCGTCGAGGGCTATATGGACGTCATCGCGCTCGCCGAGGCGGGGATCGTTGACGCCGTCGCGCCTCTCGGCACCGCGCTGACCGAGAACCAGCTCGGCATGATCTGGCGCATGGTAGACGAACCAGTTCTCTGCTTCGACGGCGATAACGCAGGAACGAAAGCGGCAAGGAGAGCCGCGAACTTGGCAATCAAGATTTTGCCTAACGGTAAAACCGTAAAAATTGCACAATTGCCTCCGGGCCAAGACCCGGATGATGTGGTCCGGAATCAAGGAAGCCAAACATTTGAAAACCTGATTGCGGGCGCTGTACCGTTGTCAGAGTTCACTTATCAGTCAACGCTTCTGGAAACAAACTTCAACGTCCCTGAAGGAAGAGCCAAGCTTCTAAATTCGCTCACTGAAATCGCGGATTCTACGCCGGACAAGGTGATCTCAGATCAGTACAGGAGCTGGTTCAAAACACGCTTTTATCAGGATTTCGGATGGAACGCGAAAGACCGACACACCATCTACCAGTCAGCTATCGCGACTTCCGAAAAACAGAACATCGTTCTGTACAAATCATACGTGAGAAGCGCATTCCACGCCGCTTCGCGGTTCCCGCAATTCTTGCTGAATCACTATGAAAGCATTGGCGCGATCAAGATGCTCGACGACAAAATTTACGATGACCTGAAGCGCTGGCAGGACGTCATTTGTGATTTCTTGTTCAAAAACCCTGGAAGTGACGATGACGCCATTGCTCAAATCGTGGCGAGGGGCGAGTTCGATTCAATTCACAAATTTGATCTCCAAAAGGATCTTCGATTTAGCTGGAACATAGAGCCTGAACTCGTCCAAGAACGCCTGCCAAAATTCATAAATTTCCTTGCCGTTGAGACCGATTTGAATCTGGAATTCGAGAGGCTGGATAGAGACCTGATCAACAACTTCTCCCCTGAAACATACGACGCGATCCAAAGGCGCCAACAGCTTCTGAGGGCCGAGCGCTCAAGGCTCTATGGTGAGGCGTTGGATTGGATGGACTAAGCGCCGGTGGGCTTGACAACTCAAGCCGTCGCGAAGGGCTTGATTGCGAGGGGTTGCTTGCCATATTGGGGGCAATGAAAGTGTATAATAGGGCAACGACATTGCTTAGAGCCCGCGGATTGCACTTCTCATTCAATCGATGGCTGGAAAGCGACAGAGGCCGAAGTGGCGCGAAAACTGCGGCACTCCACCTCCAAACGTGCAGTCCGAACAGCTCATTAGTGCCCCTTAGGCAGGAACCGTAAATGGCCACCAAGAACACCGACACCGATACCGACACCGACGGCCCGCTGATCGACCTGAACGAGGCCGATGTCAAAAAGCTGATCGCGCGCGGCAAGAAGCGCGGTTACCTGACCTATGACGAGTTGAATGCGGCGCTGCCGCAGGACGAGATGTCGTCGGAGCAGATCGAGGACATCATGTCGGCGATCTCCGACATGGGCATCAACATCGTCGAGAGCGACGAGGACGTCCAGGAAGAGGCCGACCAGGAACCCGACGACGAGGTCGACGTCAGCGCCGGCACCGGTTCGCTGTCGAACCCCGCGATCGAGAAGAAGAAGGAAACGGTCGATCGCACCGACGATCCCGTCCGCATGTACCTGCGCGAAATGGGCGCGGTCGAACTGCTCAGCCGCGAGGGCGAAATCGCGATCGCGAAGCGCATCGAGGCGGGCCGCGACACGATGATCCTGGGACTGTGCGAAAGCCCGCTGACCTTCAACGCGATCATCGAATGGTCGAACGCGCTCAACAACGGCGACATGCAGCTGCGCGAGATCGTCGATCTCGAAGCGATGCTGTCGAAGGATCCGGCGCCCGAAAACCTCGAGGAAGAGGGCGCCGAGGATGACGGCGAGATCAGCGAAAAGACCGCCGGCGTCTCGTTCAAGGACGAGGACGAGGTCGAGGAAGAGCCCGCCGCCAGCGATGACGACGAGGACGGCGAAGGCACCTCGGGCAAGCGCGAGAGCTTCGAGGAAGACGACGAGGACAATACGCTGAGCCTCGCGGCGATGGAGGAATTGCTCAAGCCCGACGCGCTCGAGAAATTCGCCAACATCACCAAGAGCTTCAAGGCCTTTTCGAAGCTGCAGGAAACCCGGCTAGACGCGCTGTCGGGCATCGGCGAATTTCCGGCGGCATCGGAAAAGAAATATCACAAGCTGCGCGAGGACCTCACCGCGCAGGTCGAAGGCGTGCAGTTCCACAACACCAAGATCGAATATCTCGTCGACCAGCTCTACAGCTACAACCGCCGCCTGACCGCATTGGGCGGCCAGATGCTGCGCCTCGCCGAGCGCCACAAGGTGCCGCGCAAGGCGTTCCTCGACAATTATGTCGGGCGCGAGCTCGAAGAAACCTGGCTCGAGGCGGTCGGTTCGATCGACAAGAAATGGGCCGCCTTCGCCGAGAACGAAGCGAGCGCGGTCGATCGCATCCGCGTGGAAATCAGCGAAATCGCCCAGGCCGCGGGCATGAGCCTGACCGAATTCCGCCGCGTCGTGAACATGGTCCAGAAGGGCGAGCGCGAAGCCCGCATCGCTAAGAAGGAAATGGTCGAGGCGAATTTGCGCCTCGTGATCTCGATCGCCAAGAAATACACGAACCGCGGCCTGCAGTTCCTCGACCTCATCCAGGAAGGCAATATCGGCCTGATGAAGGCGGTCGACAAGTTCGAGTACCGCCGCGGCTACAAGTTCTCGACCTATGCGACCTGGTGGATCCGGCAGGCGATCACCCGCTCGATCGCCGACCAGGCGCGCACGATCCGTATCCCGGTCCATATGATCGAGACGATCAACAAGCTGGTGCGTTGCAGCCGCCAGTTCCTCCACGAGAGCGGCCGCGAGCCGACGCCCGAGGAAATGGCCGAGCGCCTGTCGATGCCGCTCGAAAAGGTCCGCAAGGTGATGAAGATCGCCAAGGAGCCGATCAGCCTCGAAACGCCGATCGGCGACGAGGAAGACAGCCACCTCGGCGATTTCATCGAGGACAAGAATGCCGTCATCCCGGTCGATGCCGCGGTGCAGTCGAACCTCAAGGAAACGGTCACGCGCGTGCTCGCGTCGCTCACCCCGCGCGAGGAACGTGTCCTGCGCATGCGCTTCGGCATCGGCATGAACACCGACCACACGCTCGAGGAAGTCGGCCAGCAGTTCAGCGTGACGCGCGAGCGTATTCGCCAGATCGAGGCGAAGGCGCTGAGGAAGCTCAAGCACCCGAGCCGCAGCCGCAAGATGCGGTCGTTCCTCGACCAGTAAGCGCGGTTTGCTGGGTTAGATTTAGGGCGCGGGGTAAGATCCGCGCCCTTTTTCTTTTGGGGCGCAAGCGCGAGGGCCGCTTTCGGGCGAGAGCGGACGTTGATCTCCCCTCCCTGCAAGGGAGGGGCCGGGGGTGGGTGGCCGCCGAAGGCGGCGCTCTGCCTCTTGCTCGCTACGCTCGCTACCCACCCCTAACCCCTCCCTACAAGGGAGAGGAATGGCTTAGTTCCAACCCAAAGCCGCCACCCCCACGACAAATACTTTGAACCCCGCCCCCAGATTTGCCATTGGCATCAACGATGCCCGCCACGCCGACCTTTGCCGAAACCGCCGCCGAGGCCTGGCCCCCCATAAGCGGCTGGGGCGCCAGAGCGCGCAGCGCGGCCCGCGCCGCACGCATCCGGCTCGAAGCGCTGAAGCAGCGCCGGCAAACGGAGCCCTTCGTCCGCTGCCTCTATGCCCATGCGGTTTTCCCCGACACCGTCCCGACCTTCCGCGCTTTCCTGAAGGCCGCGAAGCAGGAGGGCGAGTTCGTCGACACGCCGACGCTCCGCGCGATCATCGCGGACGGCAGGCCAAGCGACGGTCGCTTCTTTCACCTGAGCTTCGACGACGGCTTCGCCAGCGTCTATGAAGCCGGCGGCCCGGTGATGGAGGACGAACGCGTTCCCTATATCATGTTCGTCGCGACCGACCTGATCGACGCCGATCCCGACACGCTCGCCGCCTATTTTGCGCATATGCCCGCTTACCAGGCGCGCGTCCGCACGCTCGACTGGGACCAGGCAAAGGCCGCCGCTACGGGCATCGGCGAGATCGGCTGCCACACGCGCACCCACGCGCGGCTGTCGAAGATCGGACACGATCCCGCACGGCTGACCGATGAGATCGCGGGTGCCAAGGCGATCATCGAGGGGCATATCGGCCAGCGCTGCGACAGCTTCGCCTGGCCCTATGGCACCGCGAGCGACATCGACGAGCACGGCCGCGCGGCGATCGCCGACGCGGGCTTCACCAGCAATTTCAGCGCGGTGCGCGGCGCCGTCCGCCCCGGCGTAACCGACGTCATGGACATCCCGCGCCACCAGCTCGAATTCCACTGGCCGCTCCACGAATTGATGGTCTGGGCGCGGGGTTTCCGCGAGGCATGACCTTGCGCGTCGCCTTGATGACCAGCGGGCCGATCGGCGGCTCGGGCGTGGTGCTCGAACGGCTGACGCGCGTTCCCGAGGTCGAACTTGTCTGCCTGATCGTCTCCGAAACCATCGTCGCCAAGCGCAGCCGCAAGAAGATGCTCCAGAAAATCTGGAAGATCGGGCCGCTGGGTGCGCTCAACGGCATCCGCATCCGCAAATGGTTCGGGCACGATATGCGCACCGACGCGCGCGAGGTCGCCAAGGCGCACGGCATCCCGATCGTCACCGTCCCGCGCGTCAATTGCGACGAAACCGTCGAGGCGCTGAAACACTACGCCCCCGACGTCGGTCTGTCGGTCGGCAACTCCTATATCGCCTCGCGCGTGTTCAGTGTGCCCGTCCAGGGCTTCGTCAATTTCCACGGCGAGCTGCTCCCCGAATATCCGGGCGCGCAGAGCGTCGTGTGGCCGATCTATTTCGGGCGGACGCAGTCGGGCTATACGATCCACCGCATCAACAAGGGCATCGACACCGGCGACATCCTCTACAAGCGCGCGGTCGACATCGATTTCCAGCCGAGGCTCGCCGACACGATCCGCCGCACCAACGACAAGGTGCGCGAAGAGCTGCCCGAGGCCTTTGCGGCATTGCTCGCCGACTGGGACGCGCACACCGCGGCGGCGACCCCGCAGCAGGCCGGGCGCCATTTCACCACCCCGACCTTCTGGGAATATCTGCGCATGGAGCGCAACAACAAGCGGCTGTGGCGCGAGAGCCAGCGCTGACGATCGGCGCCCGCGGTTGTGCACCGCACAATTATTTTTGCCAAGCCCCTTAAAATCTTCATCTTTGCGCCCCAGATAGCGCCCCGGCGATGATCGCGGCGGGGATATAGGCATTGTAACCAGCTGCCGTTCCGCTGCGAACAAATGGTCGATTTTCCCGTCCGATGGGAATTCGCCCGAGACCCAAAGCAGCGGCGCGCGCGGCCGAAACCGAAAAAATCCCGGAAATCCGGGAGAGCGCAAAATTGGCACGCCCATTGCTTAACATGGGACAGAGCCGCGGTATCCCCCGCCGCGGGCAAGAGGAAAGACAAGACGATGAGCCAGGACACGACCAGCACCAATCTCTTCCAGCGCCGCGACACGATGTTCGGCATCTGCGAAGCCGTCGGTCAGGACTTCGGCTTCAACCCGACCTGGCTGCGCCTGGCGTTCATCGCGCCGCTCTTCTTCTTCCCCGTCCAGACTTTCGCCGCTTATTTCGGCCTCGGCGCCGTCGTGCTCGCCTCGCGCCTAATCTTCCCCGCGAAGAAGGCCGCGGCCCAGCCCGCGCTGACCGCGGTCGAGGGTGCGCGACCGGCCGAGGCCACCGAGGAACTCGCCCTCGCAGCTTGATCGACGCCGGGCGGGCACTCCCTCTCCCCGCGCCCGCCCGCTTCGATCCGCAACCGGCGCCGGCAAGCATCCCCCGCTTGCCGGCGCCTTTGTGTCTCGCCCTGACACACAGATTCCGCAGATGGCGGACCCCTCATAAACGCGCTGTTTACTGCGTTGCTTTATGCCGTCCGGATGAAGTTCGGCAGCCGCGCTGCCCGCAGGCAAGGAAGACGCGTTGAGCCAGTCGCCCCAGCTCCAGTCGCAGGCGCGCAGCGTCGCCGAAATGCTCGATTCGCTGGTCGCCAGCGAGGGCACCGGCGCGCATCGCCACGTCCGCGCGGGCGGGCTGTCGAACGGCCCCGACGCCATGCGCAACCTCGCCGACGCCGTCCATTTCCTCTGCCTCCTCCACGGGCGCCATCCGGGCGTCATCGACCTCGCCGCGCGCAAGTCGGTCGCCCCCGCGTCGCGCGCGTGGATGGACGAGGCCGCCGACGCCTTCGTCCAGGAACGCGCCTTCCTCTCGAAGATCGCCGCCGCGGTCGGCCCGGTGCCCAGCACCCAAGGGCAGGACCAGTGCGAGGCCGCCGTCGCCGCGCAGCGCAAGGCGCTCGACATGCTCGCCGAATCGGACCGCCACGGCTGCGCCGTCGGTGCCGCGATCGCGCTGACGCTCGACTGGCGCACGATCCGCGTGCTGCTCGATATCAGCGCCCAGCGCCTCGACATGGCGCCGCCGCGCTGCGCCCTTCCCGACCTCCGCGACACCGCGCGCCTCGCCGGCGCGGTCGCCGATACCCCGGCGGCAGAACGCGCGCTCGTCTTCGGCGCACAGCAGCTGATCGCGCAGCACAGCGGCCTGTGGGACCTGCTCGAAGCCCGCGCCGCGAGCCGCAATCATTAACTGACGCCTCGTCAGGCGCGCTTGCGCCGCCCCGCATGCGCCGCTATGCCCCTTGACGTTCACGTTAAGGGAAAGGCTCTCCGCCCATGCGCTTCGAAGGAACCAGCGCCTATATCGCGACCGACGACCTGAAGGTCGCGGTCAACGCCGCGACATTGCTGCGCCGCCCGCTGCTCGTGAAGGGCGAACCCGGCACCGGCAAGACCGTGCTGGCCGAAGAAATCGCGAAGGCCTTCGATGCGCCGCTGATCACCTGGAACATCAAGTCGACCACCAAGGCGCAGCAGGGCCTCTACGAATATGACGCGGTCGCGCGCCTCCGCGACGGCCAACTCGGCGAAGAGCGCGTCCACGACATCCGCAACTACATCCGCAAGGGCAAATTGTGGGAGGCGTTCACCTCGCCCAAGCTCCCCGTGCTGCTGATCGACGAGATCGACAAGGCCGACATCGAATTCCCGAACGACCTGCTCCAGGAACTCGATCGCATGGCGTTCCACGTCTATGAGACCGACGAGACGATCACCGCCAAGGAACGCCCGATCGTCGTCATCACCTCGAACAATGAGAAGGAACTGCCCGACGCGTTCCTGCGCCGCTGCTTCTTCCACTATATCAAATTCCCCGACCGCGACACGATGGCGTCGATCGTCGAGGTCCATTTCCCCGGCATCCAGAAGACGCTCGTCAGCCGCGCGATGGACATCTTCTACGAAGTCCGCGACGTCCCGGGCCTCAAGAAAAAGCCCTCGACCAGCGAGCTGATCGACTGGCTGAAACTGCTCCTCAACGAAGACATGCCGCTCGAGGTGCTGCAGAACCGCGACGTCGGCAAGGCGATCCCGCCGCTCCACGGCGCGCTGCTCAAGAACGAGCAGGATGTGATGCTGTTCGAAAAGCTCGCCTTCATGGCCCGCCGCCAGGGCAGCTGACAACTCGATCCTCCCTGTCGCGGAGCGATGGGGAGGTGGCAGCGCGAAGCGCTGACGGAGGGGCCATGGCGCAACGTTGCTGGCCCCTCCACCATTCGCTTCGCGAACGGTCCCCCTCCCCATCGCTTCGCGACAGGGAGGATTTACTCAAAGCTGGTAGGCCACTTCGACGTCGCCCCAGCGGCGGCCGTTGATCACCACCGGCATATAGACGTTGCGCACCGTAACATAGTTGGTGCCGTCGCCCTCCTGGCGATAGACCGCCATGAAGAAGGGCGCGTTGCTCTTTTTCGCCGCCTTGTCGGTGTCGTCGAACAGGATGCGACCGTTGCGGCAATGCGCGGTATCGTGAACGACATCGCCCGTCGGGGCGCGCGAGCAGTCGGTGATATGCGTCGGCAGGAAACCGTTCATATCGCCCGCCGAGGACATCTTTACCTCGGGATGGTTCGCCACGACATGGTCGAACAGCGGCCGCCAATTGGTGTCGGCCCAGTCGCACAGCGTGGTGCGGAAACGTTCGGGGTTCGACCCCGGCACGCGCACATAATTGGTGTCGAACAATTGCTCCATCGACAGCTCGCCCTTGGCGAGCGCCAGTTCGGCGATCGCGACAAACTGGTCGCGCACGCGCGAGGCGAGCTCGACCACCGCCGAATCCTTCGGCGACACCCCGGCCGAGATCACCGCGTTGAACATGCGGTTCGACACATGCTCCATTTTCAGGATCGAATCGCGCGTGCCGTCCAGCGTGGCGCTATTGTCGCGCACCGACGCGACGACGCGGTCGACCGCGTCGCGCACCTTGGCGCCGTTTGCATGCACCATCGCGCTCGACTGCGCGATCCGGTCGCTCTGGTCGTCGAGCAGCGCGACGAGATGCGTCGCGTCGTGCAGCGCGTCGGTGATCGTTTCGAACTGCGCCTCGGCGCGGCTCGACTGTTCGACCCCCGACTGGATTTCGGTGACGAGGCCGCTGGCCTCGGTCGCGAGGCTGCCGATCGACCGGCGGATCTCGTCGGTCGCGCTGCGCGTATTCTGCGCCAATTTCTTCACCTCGGCGGCGACGACGGCGAAGGTGCGCCCGGCATCGCCCGCGCGCTCGGCTTCGATGGCCGCGTTCAAGGCAAGCATGTTGGTGGTCTTGGCGATCTGTTCGATCGACTGGCTGACCTGCTGCACCTGCGCCATCACCGCGGCGAAATTGGTGACATGCGTGCCGAGCCGCGCGACGAGATCGATGACCGAGCGGAACTCGCTGACCGCCGCGTTGACGCGCTCGGCGCCGGTGTCGAGCTGCTCGCACGCACGCGCCGACAGCAATTTCGCTTCATCGGTCGAATCGGCGATCTGACGCTGGTCGGCCTCGAGGCCGACGACGAACTCCTCGAGCCGCCCGAGCTCGACGATCTGACGGTCCATCTGGTCGGTCGAGCGCTTGATCCGCCCCGCCGCCTCGCTGCACCCGACGGCCAGCTCGCCGCAGTCGCCCGCCACCGATTGGTCGAGGATCGGAGCCGCCGGATTTATGGACTCGAATTTCATTGCGCCACCCACGTTCGGAATCATCCGCAGGTGATGACCGATAATGGTTAACGCAGGGTCAATGGGAAGCGAGAGCCAAAGGTCGGCTTCGGGGTGGGAAGCAGTCATTCGTTCGTAAGCCGATCGCCTCCCGCCACTAATGAGAACGCTCTGTCGGCGACAGTTTGAAGTGCTTCTATTGCATCGTGGCTGGGATGTTTAGAACGTAGATCCAATAGCGGGATCAAGGCGTTTCGAACCTCGGAGATCGCTTTCAGCTCATCAGAAGCATAGCCATCCGAATCCAAAAAATCCGACAAACGCTCGTTCATCGCGTCCAAATAATCGCTATAAGGCACTTTGCCGGCCATCTGCCTATTACCACGTAGCTGATTCAGCGCCTCTATTGCGCGTTCACGGATATCTTGGCGCGCCCATTCTGGTGATCTGTAAGGCATGATCCATCTTACGGCCCAACTTGAGCTTCCGCAATCGGTCGGAAGCGGACCCTATCGCAATGTGTGTTGATGGCGAATGTCTCTTTCGCTTGAGAGCGGATACACGCCTTCAGGTGTCAACCAGTCATCGACGCTCGGAGCCGCTGATTTAGGTTCGCCGACACCATTCCATAGGAGTCCAATCTCGTAAGGCTCCGCGTCGTCACCCCCAAAGAATTGATATTCAATTTGCCACCCGAGCCGAACTAATTCGGTGGCGTGCCGCGATGATCCTGTTCGCTGCAATCTGCCCATAGCGCCCCCAGCCGTTGGGCTGGAGGTTAAGATAAGGCACCACATTTTTCAACGTCCGGAATCGGTCGTTAGCGGTCATTCGCGCGAAATTGTCGCAACGACCGGTATCGACCGATTGTGGAGTTTCGTCAGCCCATTATACAGCTCTTGTGAAGCGCAAAGATTACACCCCGCAAGCTGAGGCTTTGTTCCAACGCTTCGCCGAACGTCACGGCCTTTCATACTCAGTTGCGCCAGAAGCACCTATTGAGACGCTTTGGATTTTTCCCGAGCAACAGAAACTTTCTATGCCCATCATGTTAGGTCTTCAGAACGGGGACGCGTTAAACTTCGGCGTGGCCGATTTTTGGTCATACTTCTCCCCTTTTGAAACAGTTGCGGAAGAATTTGACCGAGCGATCGATGCTTGGGTATCCGGTGACGCCCGGGTCGCGGTGCACCGCGGCCGGGGCCGGAAGCTTCAAATGCGCGATGGCGATAACTGGAAAACGCTCTACAGCGCGAACGGAGGCCTTTTTCCCATACTGTCCAATCCACTCCGCTTCATATCGAACCGGCCATTGAATCAGCAGCATTGAGGTCCGCGCTCTACTCGATCCCTCTCCTCTCTCGCGCGCTCGGCGTCGAATCGTCAGCAATCGACCGGTTGCGGACACATCCAACGATGTTATGTCTGTGTTGGCCCTGACACGGTCGGCGTGGGCGCAATAGCTTACTGTTGCGTCTCGGCGGGTTCGACTCCCGCCCGTGGGTCCGCTTCTTCTTCAACGCCGAAGGCCGCTCCCCACCCCATTTAGGCCAATCAGCCCCGATCCGGACGGAATGACCGCAACCGGTCGTCAGCGGCCATTTGCGCCAACCCGATCAAAAACCGCTTTCCGAATAAATCCCGCTGTGGCATGTTCTTCTTTCGTTCTTTGATTCCGTGGATATCCGCCCGCCGTCCCCGCCGTCCGGGGGCAATCCTCGTGGTCGGCCACCGGAGACAAAACCCGTCGCCCAACCAGCAGGGAAGACCTCGAAAAAAATGCGTCATTGGGCTGAACTTTCCTGAACTTTGCCCCGGCGCCGGTTAAAAATCGCGCCGCATCGCTAATTCGCGAATGAAGGTGCGCCGTTTTCCGCCACTCTGTCGCGATCCAATGGCGCGCACTTTCCGTTTACGTAAAGCAGTTGCGCCCGCCCCCGCGACCGTTTACGCTTTGCCCCATGCTGTTCGGCTTCCTCGAAGAACTCCGCACCGCGGGCATTCCCGTAAGCATGAAGGAGCATCTGCTGCTGCTGGAAGCGCTCGACCGCGAGGCGATCGATCGCAGCCCCGAGCAATTCTATTACCTCAGCCGCGCCATCTATGTGAAGGACGAGGGCCTGCTCGACCGCTTCGACCAGGTGTTCAACAAGGTCTTCAAGGGCCTGCTCACCGATTATGGCCAGAACCCCGTCGACGTCCCCGCCGACTGGCTGCGCGCGGTGGCCGAGAAATTCCTGACCCCCGAGGAGATGGCCGCGATCGAATCGCTCGGCGACTGGGACAAGATCATGGAGACGCTGAAGGAGCGGCTCGAGGAACAGCAGAAGCGCCACGAGGGCGGCAGCAAATGGATCGGCACGGGCGGCACCTCGCCCTTCGGCAATTCGGGCTATAACCCCGAGGGCGTGCGCATCGGCGGCGAGAGCAAGCACAAGCGCGCGCTCAAGGTCTGGGAAAAGCGCGAGTTCCAGAACCTCGACAACACCAAGGAACTCGGCACCCGCAACATCAAGATCGCGCTCCGCCGCCTGCGCAAATTCGCGCGCGAGGGCGCGGCCGACGAACTCGACATCCCCGGCACGATCGACGGCACCGCGCGCCAAGGCTGGCTCGACATCCAGATGCGCCCCGAGCGGCGCAATGCTGTCAAGCTGCTGCTGTTCCTCGACGTCGGCGGCTCCATGGATCCCTTCATCAAGCTCTGCGAAGAACTCTTCAGCGCCGCGACGACCGAGTTCAAGAATCTCGAATTCTTCTATTTCCACAATTGCCCGTACGAAGGCGTGTGGAAGGACAACAAGCGCCGCTGGTCCGAACGCCACCAGATGTGGGACATCCTCCACAAATATGGCCATGATTATAAAGTGATCTTTGTCGGCGACGCGTCGATGAGCGCCTATGAAATAACCCATCCGGGCGGCAGCGTCGAACATTTCAACGAGGAATCGGGCGCGGTCTGGCTCCAGCGGATAACCCATGTCTATCCCGCCGCGGTGTGGCTGAACCCGGTGCCCGAGGCGCATTGGGGCTACACCCAGTCGGTCAAGCTGATCAAACAGCTGATGAACGACCGCATGTATCCGTTGACGCTCGAAGGGCTCGACAAGGCGACGCGCGAGTTGACGCGGAAGCATTGACGGCGGCCCACTTAGGCCGTGACGATTTCAAGCCGATCCCCTAATCCCGTTCGTGTCGAGCGTAGTCGAGACACCCATCGGTAGCGCACGGCATCGGGGTGTCTCGACGAAGTTTACCCAGAGCGCCCGCCCTGCGGGCAGCCGAAGGGCTCGACACAAACGGATTTCATAAGTTCCGCTAGGCCCCCATGTTCGACCTCCCCCTCCTCACCATCCTCCTGCTCACCGGCTTCATCAACCTGATCGGCGCGCTTGCCTATGCCGCGCGCATCGCCGGGGTTCGGACGCGGCGGATCGCCATGTCCTTCGCGCTGTTCAACATCCTCGTGCTTTTCTCGCGCACCTCGAACAGCTTCCTCGGCCCCTTCCTCGCCAAGCGCATCGAGACGCGCATCCACGACGGCAGCGGCCTGTCGCTGTTCCTCGACATGCAGCTCGTGCTCGCGGCGGCGAGCGTCGCGACGCTGATCGGCATTTTGCTCGTCCCCACCGGCCAGCGCATGTTCGCCGCGGCGATCGGCTGGTACCAGGACAATCGTTCGACGACGCGCCTCGCGCTCAAAGCCGTCAGCCCGACGGGCTTTCGTACGCTCCGCCAGTCGCTGACCTTCCCCAGCCTCTCGCACCTCAAAAGCTGGAAGATGCCCAAGGGCATCGGCTGGGGCGTGCTGATCGCCAACTGCCTGGCGCAGTCGCTACTCGCCGTCGGCGTCGTCGCCTCGCTCTACGCCGGCTATCTCGCCCCCGAATTCCGCGTCACCGCGTCGCAGCTCTCGGCGTTGATCAACGGTTTCGCGACGATATTGTTGTTCGCCTTCATCGACCCGCAATTGTCGGTGATGACCGACGACGCGGTCGAGGGCAAGGTCGACGAGGCCGATTTCCGCCGCGCGATCACCTTCATCTCGCTGAGCCGCCTCGCCGGCACGGTCCTGGCGCAGGCGCTGCTGCTCCCCGCCGCGATGCTGATCGCCTGGGTCGCCGTGCATGTCTGAATGGCATGACGGTGCGGGACGCGGCCACAGCCGCTTCCACACCGTCCGCGCCCGGCTCGAGGCGATGGCGGTCGAGCCGGGGCTGCGCGGCTGGTTCCTTGAATTTCTCGTTTTCGGGTTCAAGCAGGGCTGGGCGTGCCTGTTCGGCGCGCTGATGCTCGCGCTGCTGCTCGGCACGCATCTCTTCTGGCCCGACAGCGCGCCGCTCCACCGCTACGACGCGATCACCATCGGCGCGGTCCTGATCCAGCTCGCCATGCTCGCCTTCCGGCTCGAGACGCCGAGGGAAGCGCTCGTCATCCTGATCTTCCACATCGTCGGCACCGTGATGGAGCTATTCAAGACCGCCGCGGGATCGTGGCAATATCCCGAGGCGAGCCTGCTCCACATCGGCGCGGTGCCGCTCTTCTCGGGCTTCATGTACGCCGCGGTCGGCAGCTATATCGCCCGCGTCTGGCGCATCTTCGACTTCCGCTACACGGGCTATCCGCCGATGTGGACGAGCTACCTCTTGGCGGCCGCGATCTACGTCAATTTCTTCGCGCACCATTGGGTGATCGACATCCGCTGGCTGCTTTTCGCCGCGACCGCGCTGCTCTTCTGGCGCTGCCAGGTGTGGTTCCGCCCGCTCCACGTCCACCGCCGCATGCCCCTGCTCGTCGGCTGGGGCCTCGTCGCGCTGTTCATCTGGTTCGCCGAGAATATCGGCACCTTCGCCCGCGCCTGGACCTATCCCAGCCAGGACGACGGCTGGCACATGGTCGGCCTCGAAAAGCTCGGCAGCTGGTATCTGCTGATGATCATCAGCTTCGTGCTCGTCAGCCTGGTCCAGCGGCCGAAGGCTCCGGATATCGGCGGAGAGGAAGCAACGTCCGGGCTGTATCCCGAATCGCTTTGGGTCGTGACGATCGAAGACGATGTGCTGACAGTCGCCGACGACAAGGGTGTGAAGCGGGCGATCGCCCTGTCCGCGCTGTCCAGCATCGTCATCGCGACCGACGACAGCGGGCCCTGGGGCGCCGACGTCTGGTGGCTATTCTACGACCCGCAAGGCCAGCTCGGCCCGGCCTATCCGCAAGGCGCGACGGGCGAGTATGTCCTACTGGACCGTCTCACTCAGCTACCCGGCTTCGATCATTCCGCCATGATCGCCGCCATGCGGTCTACCGACGATGCTACCTTCACCGTTTGGCGAAAATAGCGCCGCTCAATCGAACGGCCGGTCGATCGACGGCGGCGGTTCGCTGAACCACTTGGGCCCGCTATCGGTCATGTAGAAACAATCCTCCAGCCGGATCCCAAACTCGCCGGGAATATAGATGCCCGGTTCGTTCGAGAAACACATGCCCGGCGCCAGCTTCGTCGTCTCGCCGCGCACCAGATTCACCGGCTCGTGCCCGTCGAGCCCGATGCCGTGACCCGTGCGGTGCGAAGTCCCCGGCAGCTTGTAATCGGGGCCCCAGCCGAGCCCGGCATAATAGCTGCGCACCGCATCGTCGACCGCGCCTGCCGGCGTGCCGAGCTTCGCCGCGGCGAAGGCGACGTCCTGCCCCTTGCGCATCTGGTCCCACACCTGCCGCTGCCGCGCGCTCGCCTTGCCGTAGACGAAGCTGCGCGAGATGTCGGACTGGTAGCCATGGACGGTCGCGCCGCAGTCCATCAGCACGACTTCGCCTTCGCGCACCGCCTGCGGCTTGCCCGACCCGTGCGGATAGGCGCTGGCCTCGCCGAGCAAGATCAACTCGAACTCGCTGCGCCCGCCGAGCGCGGCGGTCGCCGCCGCCATGATCGCGCCGATGTCGGCGGGGGTCATCCCCGCCTCGATGCGCGGCGCGGTGTGGCGATAGGCGGCGATGGTGATGTCCGACGCGATTTGCATCAGCGCGACTTCGGCCGCCGACTTGTGCATCCGGCACCCGCGCACCACCGGCGCGCCGTTGATGACCGTCGCGCCCGGCATCGCCTTTTCCAGCCCGTCGACCGCAAAATAGCGCACCGTCTCCTCGACGCCGATGCGCCCCTTCGCCAGCCCGCGCTTGCCGAGCCACGCCGCGACCGCCGCGAGCGGATTTTCGTCCTCGTTCCAGGTCAGAACCTCGGCGTCGATGCCCAGGCTCTCGCGCACCGACGGCTCCTCGAAAAAGGGCGTGACGACCGCGACCTCGCCTTCGCGCGTCAGGATCACCGCAGTCAGCCGCTCGCTGCGGTTCCAGCGCACGCCGGTGAAATAGATCAGGCTCGACCCCGGCTCGATCAGCAGCGCGCCGATGTCGTTCGCCGCCATCAGTTCCTTCGCCTTGGCGATCCGCGCCAAACGCTCGGCCTTGCCAATCGGCACCGCCTTCGCCGCAAGATTGGGCAGGCCCCCCGTGTCGGCCGCCAGCACCGATGTGGGCAGCGTCGCGACCAGCCCGGTCAGCGCCGCGGTTCCCAGAAATTGCCGCCGGTGCATGCTCATCCCCTCAGTCATAGATCAGCATATCGGCGATCTCCGCGCGCCACGCCGCCTCGTCGGGCCCCGCCAGCGCATCGAGATCGCCCGCCGCGGCGCCCGCCTCGTCGACCCATTCGCGCAGGCCCGTGCCGCCGTTGATCACGTCGATCGCGAGCACATCGTCGGTATATTCATATTTGAAATCCGTGCCGCGCCAGATCGGATAGTCGGGATAAAGCGAACGCACCGCCTTGAACCCCAGCGCCTGCACGCGCCACGGCCGGAACGCCGCATGATCGTACCAGCCACCCTCGGCATGGATGAACACGCCGCTGTTCAGCACCTTCATATGCTTGTGGAAGGTCGGCTCGAACCAGATGTCGCGCAGCCTGCACCCCGCGAGCCATTCGGGTGCGAGCCGCTGCATTTCGGCGATCACCGCCTTCGCGTCGATATCGGGGGCGCCGAACAGTTCGAGCGGGCGCGTCGTGCCGCGCCCTTCGCTCAAGGTCGCGCCCTCGACCATCACCGTCCCCGCATAGGCGCGCGCCATGTTGAGGTTCGCGGCATTGGGGCTGGGGTTGATCCACACGCGCTCGTTGGGCCAGCCGAAGCCCGGCCCATCGGGCAACCAACCCTCCATTTCAATCACGCGGTAGTCGACGTCGAGATCGAAGTGGCGGATGAACCAATGCCCCATCTCGCCCATCGTCAGCCCGTGCCGCATCGCCATCGGCCCCGCGCCGACGAAGCTTTCCCAACCCGGCTGGAGCAAGGTGCCCTCGACCGGGCGCCCCGCGGGGTTGGGCCGGTCGAGCACCCACACCGCCTTGCCGTGCGCCGCGGCGGCTTCGAGCACATAGAGCAGGGTGGTGACATAGGTGTAGATGCGGCAGCCCAGATCCTGCAGGTCGACGAGCATCACGTCGAAGGTGTGCATCGACTGCCCGCTCGGCCGCCGCACTTCGCCGTACAGGCTGAACACGGGCATGCCGTAAGTCGGATCGGTGAAGTCGGGCGACTCCATCATATTGTCCTGCAGGTCGCCGCGCACGCCGTGCTGCGGCCCGAACACCGCGGTGACGTCGATCCCGACCGCGACCAAAGCGTCGATGCTGTGCGTGAGGTCCGCGGTAACCGAGGCGGGATGCGCGAGCAGCGCGACACGCTGGCCCTCGAGCGGTTTGCGAAGCGCAGGGTCGGCGAGCAGGCGGTCGATACCGAAGAGGATAGTCATGCGGGCGGGGGTGCCTCAAGCGTCAGCGCAAAGCAATCGGGATGATGGAAGTCGGGCTTGCCCGGCGGATGGCGGAGCGCCCAGTAGCTTTTGGTGCCGTCCGTCTCCTCGATCACGACCGATAGCCCGAGCTGCCAGTCGATATCGTGGACGCCGGGCTCACCTGAAAAGTCGAACAGCGCCTGAAGGATACCGCCGACGCGATCGAAATCGGGCGCCACCTCGGCGTCGCGCATCCCCGCCCGATAGTCGTCGAAGCGGTAGGACGCCCAGGCGGTCGAGGGCGACAGGTTGAACTCCCAGTAGTCGTCACGCCTCGCGGGTTTCAGGAACGCCTCGCAGCAGGTCGTTTGCCAAAGCCCATCGGTGCGCCCGAGCGCACGGCGCGGCGGCATGATGATCTTGTCCATTTCGCCGTCGACGACGAAGCGCAGATAGAGCGAGCCCGGCTGGTTGCGAACCGCATCGACCGAGATGAACAGGTCGGCGGAACAGGGCGTGTCGGGATGGCAGGTCAGCAGCATGCCCCATCCTACGCCAATCGCGCCGACGCTGGAATGACGGGTTTGAGGAATTTCTCACACATGCTAAGCGCCCGCGCGCTATGACCAGTTACAAATCCGATTTGCTCCGCGTGCTCGACGGCCGCGGCTATATCCACCAGACTACCGATGCGGAAGGCCTCGACGCCCTTGCCGCCAAGCAGATCATTCCCGCCTATATCGGCTTCGACGCCACCGCGCCGTCGCTGCACGTCGGCAGCCTGGTCCAGATCATGATGCTGCGCCGCCTGCAGCAGACGGGGCACAAGCCCGTCGTGCTGATGGGCGGCGGCACCACGCGGATCGGCGACCCGACGGGGCGCGACGAGAGCCGCAAGATGCTCGATGATGCGACGATCGAGGCGAATATCGCGTCGATCCGCACGATCTTCGAACCCTTCCTGACCTTCGGCGACGGCCCGACCGACGCGGTGATGGTCAACAACCACGACTGGCTGGGCCAGCTCGGTTATATCGAACTGCTGCAGGAGGTCGGCACCCACTTCACGATCAACCGCATGCTGACCTTCGATTCGGTCAAGCTGCGGCTCGAACGCGAACAGCCGATGACCTTCCTCGAATTCAATTACATGATCCTCCAGGGCTACGATTTCCGCCACCTGTCGAAGGCGATGGGCGTGCGGCTGCAGATGGGCGGGTCGGACCAGTGGGGCAATATCGTCAACGGCATGGAGCTCGGCCGCCGCATGGACGGCGCCGACCTCTATGGCCTGACGACTCCGCTGCTGACCACCGCGGCGGGCGCCAAAATGGGCAAGACCGCTGCCGGCGCGGTATGGCTAAATTCCGATCAACTGTCCCATTTTGACTATTGGCAGTACTGGCGCAACGCCGACGACCGCGACGTGGGCAAGTTCCTGAGGCTGTTCACCGACCTGCCGCTCGAAGAGATCGCGCGATTGGAAGCGCTCGAAGGCGCCGAGATCAACGAAGCGAAGAAGATCCTCGCCGACGCCGCGACCGCGCTCTGCCGTGGCGAGGAAGCGGCGCGCACCGCCGCCGAGACCGCCGCGCAAACCTTTGAAAAAGGGCAGATCGGCGGCGATTTGCCGCAGGTCGCGGCGCCCGCCGAGGGCATCCGCATCCTCGATGCGCTGCGCGAACTCGGTTTCGCGGCGTCGAACAAGGAGGGGCGGCGCAAGCTCGACGAGGGCGCGGTCAAGGTCGATGGCGTCGTGGTCCGCGACCCCAATCATGTGATTTCGCCCGCCGCCGACCCGGTGCCGCTCAGCCTCGGCGCCAAGAAGCACGGGCTGGTCACGCGCTGACGGCTTGCCGCAGCGTTTACCACTTCTTAGGTGAATCGCGGCGATCACTCCTCGCTCGACCAGCGAGAGTGATGGAATGCGCAAGATCGACACCAACAAGGCCCATTATGTGGGGCTCGACCAGCGGCTCGCGCCGCGGAGCGACGTCTATTGCCGCTTGCCGATGGTCCTGCCCGACGGCAGCCAGGACATGTGCACCTGCGTCAACATCAGTTCCGACGGGCTGCTGATGCGGTACGAGCGCGGGCTCGAAATCGGCGACCTCGTGGTATTCCGCATGCCGATCATCGGCCGCATCGCCGCCAAGGTCATCTGGTCGCTTGCCGGCAAGACCGGGGTCCAGTTCGAACAGATGATCGCGGTCGAGGATTACCTGCCGATGATCCGCGCCATGGGCGCCAGAGGCGACATCTAACCGCTCCTATTCCAAACCCGTTCGCCCTGAGCTTGTCGAAGGGCTGTCCTTTCTTTCGACCGCGGAAGAAGGAAGAACGGTGCTTCGACAAGCTCAGCACGAACGGTTTTGAGTTGGTTTGCAGTCGCTAACCGCTCCGGAGCAGCGGCACCGCCGCATCGCGTTCGAACAGATAGAGGCAGAGCCGCACCGCTTCGCCGCGCGCGCCGTCCATCCCGCCGTCGCGTTCGACGAACAGCCGGGCATCGTCGTGGGCCACGGGGAGCAAGCGCACGAGCTGCTCGGCGCTCGCGACGCGGTAATCGGCGTCGCCCGACTGCTTGAGCCCGAGCAGTTCGCCGCCGCCGCGCAGCTCCAGATCCTTCTCGGCGATCAGGAAGCCATCATTCGTTTCGCGCATCAGCGCCAGCCGCTCGCGCGCGGTCTCCGACAGATTCTGCGAGCGCAGCAGCAGGCACACCGACTTCGCCGCGCCGCGCCCGACGCGCCCGCGCAGCTGGTGGAGCTGCGCCAGCCCGAAATTCTCGGCATGCTCGACGACCATCAGGCTGGCGGCGGGGACGTCGACCCCGACCTCGATCACCGTCGTCGCGACGAGCACGCCGATCCAGCCCGCCTGAAAGCGCGCCATGACCTCGTCCTTGTCGGGGCCCTTCATCCGCCCGTGCACCAGCCCGACGCGATCGTCGCCGAGCCGCAAACGCAGCAGCGCCGCGCGCTCCTCGGCCGCCGCCAGCTCGCTCGCCTCGCTCTCGGCGACCAGCGGGCACACCCAATACGCCTGCGCCCCGCTCGCGAGATGGCGTTCGAGCCCGCCGATCACCTCGTCGAGCCGGTCGACCGAGACGACGCGCGTGTCGACCGGGGTGCGCCCCGGCGGCATCTCGTCGATCCGCGACACATCCATCTCGCCATGGTTGGCGAGCTGCAGCGTGCGCGGGATCGGGGTCGCGGTCATCACCAGCAGGTGCGGCGGCCGCTGACCCTTGGCGGTGAGCATCAGCCGCTGTGCGACGCCGAAGCGATGCTGCTCGTCGACGACGACCAGCGACAGGTCGCGATAATTCACCGCCTCCTGGAAGATCGCGTGCGTGCCGACGAGGATGTCGATGCTGCCGTCGGCCAGCCCCATCAGCGTCGATTCGCGCACCCGCCCCTTGTCGCGCCCTGTGAGGATCGCGATGTTCACCGGCAGCCCGGCAAGCATGCCCTGCAAGGTCGCGAAATGCTGCCGCGCCAAAATCTCGGTCGGCGCGAGCAGCGCCGCCTGCGTCCCTGCTTCCACCGCGGTCAGCATCGCGCGCAGCGCAACCAGCGTCTTGCCCGACCCGACGTCGCCCTGCAGCATGCGCAGCATCGGCACGTCCTGCGCCATGTCACCCGCGATCTCGCGCCCGACCCGTTCCTGCGCACCCGTGAGTCCAAACGGCAGCTTGAGCGCGCCGGTCAGCCGCCCGTCGCCGGCGATCCCCCGCCCCTTGCGTTTGCGCAGCCCCTCGCGGATCAGCATCAGCGCAACCTGGCTCGCGAAAATCTCGTCATAGGCGAGCCGGTCGTGCGCCGCGGCATCGTGCGGGCTCGCGTGCGCGCGCGCCAGCGCCTCCTGCCAGCCCGGCCATTCACGCAGCGCCAGCAACGGCCCGTCGATCCATTCGGCGAGCTCGGGCCGCCGTTCGAGCGCGATCTCGACCAGCTGGTTCAGCCGCGCATTGGTCAGCCCCTCGGTCAGCGGATAGACCGCCTCGCTCGTCGCGATCGCGGCGTCGCCCGGTTCGCCGACATGGTCGGGATGGACGATCTGGCGCATGTCGCCATAGGCGTCGAGCCGCCCCGACACCTGCCGCGGCTCACCGAGCGGAAAGAGCTTTTTCGCGAGCCCCGCGGTGCGCCCGAAATAGACGAGCCGGACATGGTCGCCCGCGCCGTCGAACGCCTCGACCCCGAAGGGCGCACGCGGGCTCCGGCCGGGGCGATAGTCTTGCGCGGTCAGCGTCACGATGATCTGCTGCCCGACCTGCGCCGCGTCGAGCCGGTCGACCGGATAGCGCTGTACCAGCCCCGTCGGCAGGTGGAACAGCACATCGATCACGCGCTCGAGCCCCAGCCGCGTCAGCGGCTTGGCAAGCTGCGGCCCGACCCCTTTGAGGTCGGTCAGCGCGGCAAAGAGCGGATTGAGTATCTCGGGTCGCATGGCTAGGGCTTGTCTAGCCCCCACATTCCGTTCGTGTCGAGCGAAGTCGAGACACCCAGATGGCATGCGCCAGACCGATGGGCATCCCGACTTCGCTC